>JAEOTF010000126.1 GCA_016840025.1 Candidatus Hodarchaeota archaeon | reverse complement strand
TTCCTTCCTCCTCTATTGCTATATGCAGTAGCGGCAACCCCCCGAATTGGGCTACCACTAACGGTTAGAGCGAAAAGGCATTCCAAGTGAATGTCCAAGTTTCTAAAAGTTTGAAAATTCGGTTCTACAATTGGATCGAGAGATTTCGCAAGTTCAAAATCCTGCTTTTCTAAATAATAAGGATTTTCATTGATTTCATAAGTAATAAGTTCCTGATCAAGGCCTTTCAGTATACTACGAATTGGTGTTTTAGGAAGCCCTAACCACCAACTAATATCTTCTTCTGAAACTGGTCCAAAGATTTTGACATATTTTCTTATCAATTGAATAAGAGCTTCATGTTCGGTATATCTATTAAGTTCTAAATCCGAAATCCATTCAGATGTTACCGCATAAGTGATTTGCTTGCTTTTGGCGTGAGTTGCAGATGCTCGAATAACCTTGCCTGTGGCCATTGCAAGAAATAAAATTGATCGAAGGGTGGGAGCGTATTTAGGGATTATCCGTTTGAGTTCACGAGCTTTCAAAGGCTTTTCTTCTAATACTTTAACTAAACTCTCAATTATGGATTTAATTTCCTGATCACTTAGATCCTTGAAATTAGGTCCCTTACGTATGTATTGGTATAACATAGGTCCTGTTGCAGCAAGGATCATAGACAGGTTATTTTTATGGATTACAAATATAGTCCTGCGAAAAGCATTGATTCTTACTAAATCATTCCCGCAATTCAGGGATTGAAAGACATTTTGTGCATTATAATCGCCTATCCGTGCCCAAACGGAAATATATGGGGTCCAATAATCGGTGGAATGAAGACCAAGCTGCGATTCTGCAATCTCAAAGAAATTCTTTGGCCTATCACCAAAGAAATGTTGTTTCCTTAATTGATTAATTCGCAGCTGACTCAGAGCAACGTCTGTCATAGCCTCTAACCTAAATTTAACAGCTTTAAAACTTAACAACAAACTAGTAAAGTGTCTATTTTACTCGTAATTTTTTAAGATCAATCTAAGTAATTAGCTAGAGTTAATCACTGCAATTTTCATTAATCTTGAACATCATCCTTGTTTTTAAAAAAATTTGATTCAAAAAAATGAATGATTTTCCATTTTTGAACAATATTCTAGTCTTTAAAACTCTTTTTCTCTGAGAATTGAATAATATTCAGAAATATGAACCATATATCGTCTAATAAATACATTTATTAAATAGCAAATTGAATAATATTCATAAGTGTTGATTGACTCACTTAACAGGTGGATTTGATGAATCTACTTTTACAAGAAATACCAGTACCAAAGAAAATTGATTCGATTGATAGAGCCTTGATGTCCTTTTTGAGTAAAAATCCAACCGCTACTTATGATGAAATGGCGGAGTATATAGGTAAAGCTAAGGGAACAGTTCATAATCGCTTAGAACGCTTAAAAAAGGATAAAATAGTTAACCCTGCTTATGTGATTGACTATGAACAGCTTGGTTTTGATGATGCTGTAGTTAGGATTCAAATCGACGTGTATTACTTATCTGAGGTGAGTTCTTACCTTAAGGAAATACCTGAGATCATTTGTCTATATAATATCACTGGTGACTATGATATCCTTGCCATTGTTCGATTCACAGACCGTAAACACCTTCATGCAGTTGTTGGAAGGATTATAAAGAATAAACACATCTCTCGAACGAATACAAGCCTAATACTCAATCACCTCAAAGGATCCGCAATAGATCTTCCAGAACGGGGAGTAATTGCCCTTTCTCAGCAACAGGAGCTTATTGAGAATGTATGAATTCGCAAAATGGACCGAAAAAATTCCAGAGTCTGAAATCCGACGGCTTTTACGTTATTCTCCCAAATGGTACTTTGCAGGTGGTAAACCGGGCGCTCTAGCATTGAAAGCGCTAAAAGAGATTATAGATGAGATATCTGAAGAATTATCACTCCGAATTCAGAAACACGGTGAATTCAGCTCAAGTTGGCTTTTTGATTACGGTCCGACAGGAGGATGGCCTGACCTTCGTCGTGTTCTTGCAGACAGGTTACGATGTAAGGAGAATGTTGCTTTGGATCCACAAGAAGGTTGGCAAGATGTTATTATAACCACAGGCTCACAACAAACCCTTTATACATTTCTTGATGTTTTAACCAATCCTGGTGACCTTGCTATAGTAACCCGTCCTTCATACCTAGGTTTTCTTGGCCCAGCAGCTAAACTCGGCGTCGATTTAATTTCTGTACCGAGTGATCAAGGGGGAATTATTCCAGAGGCCGTTGAAAAGGCCTGCGAGCTGTGTATCCGTCAATTAAAGCGTCTTCCGAAAATCTTGTATGTTATTCCTTATTCCGACAATCCTCAAGGAAAAACACTATCAGAAAAAAGGAAACAGCAACTTTGGAATATAGCTGAAGAATGGGATCTATTAATCGCTGAAGATATGGCTTACAAGGAAATACGCTTCAATCGCTCTATGGATCTACAACCAATAAAACAGTTCGATAAAGATAATGCACGAGTAGCTTATATGTCTACTACCACGAAAGAGAGTGGCTCTCTTCGGTTGGGCTATTCAATCTTCCCTCCACCTATTAGAGAACAAATAGTCAAAGCAAAAGGGTACTATGATTTATGTTCACCTTCATTGACCCAAGCTATCGCTAAAATCTATTACGAAAAATACATAGATTCAGTACTGCCTGATGTTGTTGGTTATTATCGAAAAAGAGCATTAGCTATGAAAAAGGCAATTGATGAAAGCTTTCCTCCAGGGATTAGAAGTGATCCCAATGGTGGCTTTTTTGTTTGGTACGATCTAGCGGATGAAAATTTTAATACGAAGAAGTTTATCAGTACTGCATTGAAAAACGACGTTCTTTACGTCCCAGGCTATGCTTTCTATCCTCTAACAGGCTATGCAGTGAGTGATGACCTATCTAAATTACTACCCCAAGTTCAGAGGAAAAATGGTATGCGTCTGTGCTATAGCCTTTCTACTGAAGAAGAAATCATAGAGGGTATTACTCATTTAGGAAACATCCTTTCTGCAGCTATTTCCGAGCGTACTTCATTATCGGTTACCACTTTTCCTTTTCTACAGGCAGTTTAATCTAAAAACTACTACGAAAGAGAGTGAATCTCTGCGGTTAGGTTATTTAATCTTCCTTCCGCCTGTTAGAGAACAAATAGTCTAAGCAAAAGGGTACTTTGATTTCTGTTTACCTTTTGTTAATGTAATTTGTTCCTATTTCTTGTTTAATTATAACCATCTTCTTATTTGCCTTTTAAACGCTAAATATTCTTCTCCAAATGCTTCTTCAAGTTTTTTTTCTTCCCACTTTATAAACCATAATTGGAATATAATAAATAACACAAATGTGAAAATGAAAAGTGTTAAACTACCTAAAAATACGCCAGCTCCTATACAAAGAATAAGAACTGACAAATATACTGGATTCCTGCTGTATTTAAATGGACCTTCCACAACGAGTGTAGAAGGTGTATGAAAAGGTTCTCTTTCTGTTAGACTGATTCTCCGTAGCAAGTTATAATTTGCCTAAGCATTCAGCACTAAACCCCCAATAACTCCAAGTAGGCCGCTAAGGTTATAAGGAAATGGTATTCTGAGATTTATTGGAAAGAGAAGAAATAAAACGAAGTTTTTTCCTGGGATTTTTAACTAAACACGCCAGAAGTTCACATACCTAGCGGCGCCCCTTCACTTTAGCAGGTCAATAGTAGATTTGTATAAAGTCATTGTATGCGTATTTCAGTATTTTAGCAAGTGAGATTTTGTTTAAAGGTTTCCTTTTCATTTTAATACCAATTTGAAATAAAAATCTAAAACCTTTTTAAGTAGCCTTTGACTTTTTTTTCTCATCTCATGCTCTTAGTGAAATGTTTTTTGCTACAAACTTGGTAAAAACTATTTAATAGAGAATTGTTTCTTGATTAATTGATAAACTAGAAGAAATAGGTTGATAAATTACAGCTATAGGTGGTTTAATTCGGTGAAATGTCAATTCAAGACTTTTCACATCTATTGATTCATTTTATCATCTAATACTGGTATAATTTAATATATGAATTTTTGAAGAGAGAATTGCTAATGATGACACCCGATAATTCTAAACTAGAACTCTTAAAACGTGGTAATCAAGAATATAATCAACATTTCCCTTCCTCATTGGCTCGACTGTCTTCATCTCCTCGTCTCCAAATTGCATTACTTTGCTGCATCGATACACGCATTAACCCCCTTAAGATATATGGATTAAGTCCAGGTCAAATTGTTATTTTACGAAATGCGGGGAATCAAGTCACCCAAGATGTTATTGGCTCTTTAATAATAGCAATCCATGAACTTGGAGTAAGTACTGTCATAGTTTTAGGCCATACAAAATGTGGAACTGTTCGTTATTTGGTCGAGGATGCTTTGCATGATGCTGAAAAGAAACTGGGAATTCCTAAACAAACATTAGAAAGATTAACAAATCGGAACCACGACTTCGACAATCCTCTTTTAGAAATTTCAGATCCTTATGATAATGTTTGTATTAATGTCCTGAAATTACGGACTCACCCCCTGTTCCAAGAGATTAAGGTTATCGGCCAACTTTATAATGTTGATAACGGGAAAATCAGAGATATAGATGTAGATAAAGAATTTACTCCAAGTAATTGGATTCAGACTATTGTAAATGTCATTCACCATCAATTTAAAAAATTTATAAAGTTATTCCAAGTAACTCCCCATGAAATAGACCAAAGTTTAACTTCCTCATATAGCGAAGCTTTTGATGAAATTCGTCAAGAATTTTCAGAGATGATTTTTCATGACACTTATGTACTTACGTCTCCTTTGCAGGAATCACTAAATACTCTTCACTGGGATTTAGGTTTTGAACAAGGTAAAATTCTTATTTTTGGCGAAGGAAAGCTTTCAAAAGAGAAAAAAATTGTATTCAATATAGAAACAGCGTCTCCTTTAACTAATATTGATATTATAAAACCATTCGATGGGATTACTGTTCTTGGGTATCCTGAAAATACAAAAAGGGCTCTTTTACATCGAATAGATATTCCTGAACAACTTTTACAGCTCAACAGTACCTGTGAAATAAGGATAAAGGCTGAAAAGACCTTTGAAATATCAATAATTTGTGATGCGTCTCCTAACAGAATAATTCTTCTTCACAATTTGATCAAGAAAATTCTGTGGTGGCTTAATACCAGCTGAATTAATTATTTGGAGAAATAAACTCTTAACTCTCTATTTTAAGAGCAAAGAAACGAGAGATCTTCGGTATGATTGATCGATTAAAGAGAATAATTCAGATTGAATGGCAAATACAACAGCTTCATAAACGCTTTAATACGGAAGGTCCTCTAATAGAATCATTAGTTAGTGTTAGTCACCCCTACGCTGATCTACTCAAGGAACCTATTAATTATTTAGTGATGCAGGGTTCATTTGACCCTCCCACCACTGCTCATCTCACATTACTGACTCAAGCACTAGAAATTCTTTCTCAAAAAGTATCTTCTAACGCTCTCCATGTATTTATTGCTCTTTCCTACGCTCATGTTGAGAAAAAGCCAAATGTACTCCATGATTCACTGTTTGGTGATCGTATTGCAATGTTAGAAACTCTGATACATGGTACTTCAATTCCCATCCCTGTAACTATAGGTTTTTCTAATGTTGCCCGTTATGTCGATTTAATTTCTGGTTTCCACTCCTCATTTAAATCATTTAATTCTCTCACTTTTCTAATGGGGACGGATGTGTTTAGAAAGATTCTTGATTCACGTTTCTATTCCCAACCCTTGGAAGATGTTCTTCCCCTCATTTTTGAAGCTGCTTACTTAGTTGCAGGAAGAAAGGATATATTTCTCAAAGATGAGTTTGAAAGGTATTTAAACAAGTTTTTTTCAGTCCCTTCTTATCAAACAGCTATTCAATTCTTAACTATGCCTGATAGGCTAAGACCTATTTCAGCTACACAAATTCGGGATAAAATATCCCAAAATCTCCCTGTAGAAGAAGAATGGATTCATCCCGCTGTCTTAAATTATATAAAAAACCATAATATATACAATAAAAGTTTAAAATGGCAAAGTATCAAGGTTGCTGTCCAATTAGTCATTCATTTAACCTTAATGGCGAATAAATCGCAAAACATAGCATTTGAGATTCTAAAGAACATTATTCCAGAAATTGAAACAAATTATAATCTCCAAAAACAGTTGATAGAGGAATATCAACACGGTGAAATAACAGAAATTAATCGGAGATGGAAGGAATTAGTCGAATCCATTTTCTAACAGAACTTCAAGAACAGGTTAGTAAAAAAGACCCCCCTCATTCTATGGACAAAGATTTGGGAATTGGTTATGAACTTCTACATCAATTTACTTACCAGAAAATAGTTCCGCTATTACAACAGAATAAGATAACAATATCGGTTGTGGAGTTAACAACTTGTGGCCTACTGAGTGATTTATTAACAGGTTCAAGCGGCGCTTCTCACTATTTCATTTCTGGAATAATTCCATATCATACAAAAATAAAGATTCAATTAGGTATTCCCTCAGAATTGTTACTACATGGTGACCTTGGAACAGCATCGTTAGAAGTTGCTGAAGAATTAGCAAAATTTGTACAAGAAAAACATTCTACAACAATTGGCTTAGCAGAGACAGGGTTACTCCCTTCAACGGAGTTAAAAACACGGAGAACAAAAAAAGTCACTGGAGAAGTCTATGTCGCTATAGCAACCCAAGATCAAATAATTAGTACACAATTATCACTTAATAAGGCTCTTTCTCGCCTCTATATGCGTCAAGAGATTGCTCTTCGTATATTAGTTTTTCTTCAGAATTTTATCAATCAAAATAATCTCTCGTGAGTCATTGTTTTTCTATTGACACCCATATTTTCGTTTATATCAATGAATTAGGTCTATTATCGGTGATAGTCTATAATAAACGGAATCAATTAAATCCTAAACGCGATTTTCTTTTCTTTTATAGCTAATGGGGACAAAGAGCGTTAAAATAAGGCTATAAGTAATCTATAACAACTAATTTATAATATAGATTTGAGATTTTTTAACCTTTAAATACTAAAAAAATAAGTTATAAAGGAAATTTCTATATCAAATAAGTTATAATTTCGGAACTCGAGCGAATTTTTTTTTCATAGAAGACACAATTGAGAGTAGAAGTAAGGAAGTTTTCAATAACAGAAATTACTCAAATTTAAAAATATAAAATAACTACTATTTGATAATAATGCCACAGCTCGAAGACAGGGCTCATTAAAATTTCTATTTATGTACGTACTTGCATGTACTTATAAATTTTGATTATTGACGAAGCTTATCAATGATGTGTGAAATATGAGTGAAAGCACCGAGTGCAAGAAATTGGAAGAGGCACTTCATCAACGGTTAAAGATTGAGAGGGTTTTAAGCGACATTTCTACTCGTTTTACCGCTTTTACTAATTTTGATGAAGCAATTAGTACCACTCTTGCGGAAATTGGGGCTCTAATGGAAGCCGATAGAGTCTATATCTATCATTATCATGATAATAATACAAAAATGTCCAATACTCATGAGTGGTGTTCCCCTGGTACCCAATCTATCAAAATTATGATGCAGAACTTAACTCGTGATAAATTTCCATGGTGGTACAAGCGTTTAAAGACACAAGAATGGTTCTGTATCCAAGATACGAAGAAGTTAGACCACGAAGCACGTGCTGAACGAGAATATTGTGAAAAATATAACGTTGGGGCATTTATTATCTTCCCTCTCTATTTTCGTTTAGAAATTTCAGGATTTTTAGGGATAAGTGTAATAAATCAGCCTCGTAATTGGGCTGAAGAAGATGTACGGATTCTTCGAGTTTGTACAGCGATTATAGGGAGCGCCCTAGCACATAGGGAGGCAGAGAAGGAATTACAAGAAAAAGAACTCTGTTATCGCGCTCTCTTTGAACAATCCAATGACGCTATTTTTCTTATCAATTTAGATGGGAATACTCGTGATCTTAATCAAAAGGCAGGGGATTTACTCGGGTATAAGTGTGAAGAACTTATTGGAAAACCAGTTAAACAAACAGTAGTTGATTATGATCATGAATCAAGTCAAGATAAGTTGGAAAGACTGATTAAGGGTGAAAATATCCCAATTTATCAAAGAATATTTCGTAAAAGTGATGGGACGGAATTTCCAGCAGAGATCAATGTGATGCTTGTTAGAGATAGTGAAGAAAACCCACAATATATGCAGACAATTGTCCGCGATATTAGTGGGCGTAAACAAATTGAAGAAACCTTACGTGAAAAAGAGCTCTATTATCGTTCACTTTTTGACCAATCCAATGATGCTATTTTTATCAAAGGTTTAGATATGAAAAATATTGATGTAAACCAAAAAGCTGCTGAGCTACTCGGTTATGAGCGTCATGAATTATTAGGAATGTCTATTAGTCAAGTTGTGGTACCAGCAGAGTATGAAAGTAGCCTTCAAAATCTAGATCTTATGTTAAAAGGTGAGAAACTCCCACTCTATTATCGAACCTTTCGTAAAAATGATAGTACAGAAATTCAAGTGGAGATCAATGTTTCGCTGATACGAAATGAAGAGGGAGAGCCTCTCTTCATTCAAAGTATAGTACGAGACATTAGAGATCGCAACAGAATGGAAGAAGCCCTAAAGGAGAGAGAAAGTCGCTATCGTTCACTTTTTAACCAAAATAACGACGCTGTTTTTCTCATTAGTTGGGAAAAAGGATTTCCCTATATTGATGTTAACCAAAAGGCGGCAGATATGTTAGGATATACGCAAGAAGAACTTATTGGGATGCCTATTCATCAAACAGTTGTTGATTTTGATCATGAGAGAGCTTTTCAATTACTAAAAAGTTTAAAAATAGGTGAAACAATTCCAATTTACGAAAGACGTTTCCGTAGAAAAGATGGGACAGAATTCATTGGTGAAGTTGCCCTGATGGTGGTTAAGGATTCAAAAGGGAATCCTTTGTATTCTCAAAGTATTGTTCGAGATATTACAGAACGTAGCCAAGCTGAAGCTGCTCTTAACGTAAGTGAAGCGAAGTATCGCACAATCCTTGAAAGTATTGAAGATGGCTACTATGAGGTCGACCTTGCTGGAAATTTGACGTTTTTCAATGCTTCAATGTGCACAATTCTTGGATATCCTTCAGATGAATTATTAGGTACGAATAATCGGGATTATATGGATGAGAAGAACGCTAAGAAAGTTTTTAAGCTTTTTAATGACGTTTATCGGACAAGAAAACCAGTTCGAGGTATTGATTGGGAGTTCATTAGAAAAGATGGGACTAAACGCTATCTTGAAGTCTCAGTATCTCTGATATATGATTCCACAAATGTTCCCATCGGTTTTCGCGGGATTGGCCGTGATATTACCGAGCAAAAGCGAGCAAAAGAGAAGTTAACACTACTTCATGAGTTAGAAAGAATTAATGTCGAATTACGCGAAAATGAAGAAAAATTCCGAGTACTGGCAGAATCCTCATCGGTAGGACTAGTCATTTTCCAAAATTACCAAATAAAGTATGTAAACAAGGCATTACTACAATTAATCGGCTATTCAAAAGAAGAAGCGCTAGGTTGGTCCGCGAGTGACATTTTTAAACCTATATATCCTGAGGATATAGCATTTGTAAAGAAGCAGCTCCTGAAGAGACAAAGTAGTGATGAAAACGTAGCAATTTCCCGATATCCACTCCGTCTAATCACAAAAACGAATAAAATCAAATGGGTAGAAATCTTTTCGGCTATAACCACTTATCAAGGTGAACTGGCGAGTATCGGGTCAATTGTTGACATCACTGACCAAAAACAAAGAGAAGAAGATAATAAGCTGTTACTTGAAAAACTCGAATGGAGTAATGCGGCACTATCTGAAAGTGAAGAAAAATTCCGACTATTAGCCGAATCAGCGTTGGTAGGGATTGCAATTTTTCAAGAAAATGCTATTAGCTATGTTAATGACGCACTTACCAGGATCAGTGGCTATCCAAAGGATGAGATCGCATGTTGGACTACAAATGACCTTTTCAAAATGATTCATCCTGATGATTTACCATATGTAAAAGATCAAATGTTAAAAAAGCAGGCTGAAGAAATAGGGAAGGTAGTTTCACGTTATCAATGCCGTATATTTACTAAAACGAAGGAACTTAGATGGATAGAGGTGCATTCGAGAACAATCTTCTATCAGAGTAACTCCGCTATACTGATAACTGTGATCGACAATACCGAACGTAGAGAAGCAGAAAGTAAATTGCAGGAGAGCGAACAAAAATTCCGATCACTAGCCGAGTCGTCTTTAATTGGGATAGCCATCCTTCAAGAAAATCAGTTAAAGTACATTAACAATACAATGGTCAAAATCCTTGGACGTCCTAAAAAAAAGGTCATACATTGGACTACTAATGATATTTTGAAAATTATTCATCCAGACGACCTCTCATTTGCAACCAAACAAATGCGAATGAAACAAACTGGAGAAAAAATAGGAGTTGTTCCCCGATATCATTTCCGATTAATGATGCCTTCAAATGAAATCAAATGGGTGGAAATCTTCTCAAAGACAATTAATTATCAAGGGAAACCCGCTGTTCTTGCATCAATAATTGATATCACGGGCCGTAAAAAAGTTGAGGCGAAAGTAAAAAGCTCAGAGCAGAAGTATCGTGAGAGTGAGCATAGATATCGACAGTTATTTGAGGAGTCTCAAAGCTCAGAACAGAAGTATCGTGAGAGTGAGCATAGATATCGACAGTTATTTGAGGAGTCTCCTATTTCTCTGTGGGAAGAAGATTTTTCTGCCGTTAAACATTATCTCAATTCTTTACAGAATAGGGGGATTACTGATTTTAGAGAGTATTTTGAGATACATCCAGAAGAAGTAATCAAATGTGCCTCACTTATTAAGATAATTGATATAAATCCCGCCACCATGCAATTATATGGAGCTAATCATCGTGAAGAGCTATTAACAAATCTAAATACAATTTTTGGTGAAGAATCCTATTCTGTATTCGAGAATGAACTGATTGCCATTGCAGAAGGTCATACTTCCTTTGAGACCGAGGGAATTAACTACACATTACAAGGAAAACGATTACATATTAAACTGGAAGCTGTTGTTGCTACTGGATATGAAGATACTCTATCAAAAGTAATTATATCCGTTATTGATCTTACTGAACAAAAGCAAGTAGAGAAGTCTCTGCGAAATAGTGAAGAAAAATTCCGAGTTCTTTCAGAATCATCTTTAGTGGGAGCAGCAATAATCCAAGAGAATAAAATGATATATGTTAATACTGCTCTTTCTCAATTAAGTGGATATACCAAGGAAGAAATGACAAACTGGACTACGGTGGATATTTTAGAGCATACCTATCCAGATGACGTTTCTTTTGCCAAAGAACAATTGTTAAAGCTTCAAACAGGGGATATAGTTAATTATGCTCCACGTTTTCAACTTCGTCTACTATCTAAGGAAAGAGCATATATATGGGCAGATATTTTTGCCTCAATTATTAATTATGAAGATAAGCCTGCTGCTTTTATTACATTAGTTGATTTCACTAATCAAAAGAAAAGGGAAGAAGATAATCTTAGGTTACTTCAGGAACTCAAACGTGTTAATGCGGACCTCTCAGAATTCGTAAAATTCATCTCACAAGATTTAAAAACCTCTCTTCGAGGTATTAAGTACATAGTCGATTGGTTAATAACTGATTACTTAGATATGTTCGACACTGATGGGAAAAAACGTTTACAGCTATTGCTAGAAAAAGTAATTCATATTAATGACATTATTCAGGGGATTCTAGGTGATTCCTCTATTAAACGCCAATAACAATGATCTAACCGTACTACTTCGTCAGCTTATGTAGAACCTATCTTAGATATTTTTTAAGAAACAACACAGCAATGATATTATTCTGAACCTAATAAGTGAAAGACTAGTTGTTCATAAAACCTCCCAACTTTGGAAATTGAGTTTAGATCAACCCATTCATTATGTCCATGGATATTTCCACCCAGTGGACCCAATTCGATGCTAGGGATTTTTCGTTGTTCATTTGAGAAGAAACGTGAATCTGTTGCTCCTTCCTGTTCAATATGCGTAGGATCAATTCCCACCAGTTTAGCTGCTTCAACTGCTTTGTTAACTAATACAGAGTCTTTTGGGGTGTATGAGTAACCACCACCAAAACTAGCAAGTATTTTGATGTTTGGTATCTCTGCAAAACATTGTTTGAATGCAGATTCGACGGGGTCGCTTGTAGAATTGAAAGATCTTATATCAAAGACAACGCGTGTTCCTTCTGGATTGTGATTGATGATATTTGGACTAATATTAATACCATAATCTGAGGGTAGATCCATGGGAAAGCAAAGCCTAGAGGCTCTAGTTAGAAGTTTGAAAATTTTAGAGAAGTTTCTGTCTACTTTCATGATTGAGCCGTTTCTATCGGGGATAAGTGTCTGTATAGTAACTTCTTCAGGTAGGATATTGGCCTTTAAAAAATTACCAGTAACATCTAGAACATAACGACCTTCTTTCTGAACTATCTTGGATGCTGCTAATACACAATGGATATCACTCCCTGGTCGCCAATAAGCTGAATGTAAGGTCTTCTCACCTGTGATAATAGTCTTAAATGTCTCTTCTTGGACATGTCCCGCACAATCTTCCCAAGATGGTGGCGCTAGTATTTCTACTCGAGTAACCCCTCGCCGTCGTGACACGAGTTTCATATCAACACCTCCATCTGAATTAATTAGATAGTCTGGAAGATCATCTCGCGTTTCTAGCTCATCTGCCCACGCACCCGCTCCATTTGCTCCTCCTATTTCTTCATCAGATGTTATCACAAAGCTAACTTTCCCCTTCTTATATCCCTGCTTTATTAAGGCTTCCGCTGCATAGAGCATTGCAACTACTCCACCCTTGCAGTCATGAGCTCCTCGTCCATATGCAATGTTCGGATTTGTTTTGTCTCGCGATAATATCATTGGATCCTCTGTCTTCCAAGATTTTACATCAAATGGGACAACATCTATGTGCCCAATTAGAAGCACATGAGGGTCTCCCTCTCCAATTGTCCCTGAATAGGTGATAAAACCATCAGAAGTAAATTGTTCTACATTTAAACCAATATTAACCATCATATCTCTTAAGCTAATCAAGTCCTGCTCCTTAGGAAAAAGACCTTTTTCAGGATCATTGACTGTTTTTAAAGCTATTAAGGTCTTTAAAGTTTCAAAAATATCCATAACATTAATTCACCTTTTATAAAATCAGTATAAATCCTGTATCTAGATTAATCCTACTTGTTCATTGAATTCAGTAATCAAATCATCGAGCTTTGGTGTGATTTTATGGATTGATTCCCAATAGTTATCATAGTCATACCATTGGCGATCCAACTCTTCTTGCTTCCTCCCCTGTTGCTCAATCCAAGTATAATATTTCAAATGATGGATTCTTTTCTTTTGCAGGTAATTTAATTCCAACATGCTATCTATCTTTATTTCTTTGAGTGAACGATGAAAATCAACTGCAGCGTCACGATCGGAATATTTACCGTATTCTATTCTTAATTCTTTAATTCTAGATTGGTAAAGTTCCATAGAATCTGTAAAAACTGTTAAAATTATATCTTTTTGAGTTAATTCGTAGTATTTTGCGAATTTGATCGCCATTAAGCCATTAGCAATACTTGAAATACCTAATAAATGAAGTTGGCTAATAATTTCTTCAGGAACTCCTTCTTCCCTGAGATATTTATGTCCTGCGGGTTCATTGAATAAACGAACTAAATTCATACAATCCTGATCATCAATAGCGATAATGAAATCTGTGTTTTTCACATTATGAATCCATGGCACATGTTTATCCCCAATACCCTCTATCCTATGGTAGCCATACCCATTTAACAATAACGTAGGACATTGGAGTGACTCTCCAGCTACTATTTTTGATCTTGGATAGTGTTCTTTCAAGAAATCTCCTGTACCTATCGTACCTGCTGATCCTGTAGTAAAACAACCACCGCTAAAATTGCCACTACCAAGTTCTTTATCAAGTACTTCCATCATAGCGTTTCCTGTAACTTCATAATGCCATAAATGGTTTCCAAACTCATCAAATTGGTTAAAAATAACAATGTCATCACCCCGTTCCCTCATTAGTTCGTGGCACTTATCAAAAATTTCTTTGACATTGCTTTCTCCACCCGGTGTCGCAATAACTTCACTTGCCACTGTTTGTAGCCAATCAAATCGTTCGCGGCTCATTTCTTCGGGAAGAATTGCAATAGAATCTGTCGCTAGTAGTTTGGAATCATAGGCTCCTCCCCGACAATAATTACCGGTTGAAGGCCAAACCGCCTTTTGACTTGTAGGATCAAACTGACCTGTTATGAGTCGTGGTACTAAACATCCAAAACTTGCTCCTACTTTATGGGCTCCTGTAGGAAACCATTTTCCCACTAAAGCGATAATTCGTGCTTCCACTCCTGTTAGTTCAGGTGGTAGTTCTAAATAATTAACACCATTAAAACCACCTCCCTTAGGAATAGGTTCATTCTTCCAAGTAATTCTGAATAGGTTTCTTGGGTGAATATCCCATAGACCAATATCTTTCAATTCATCTTTAATTTGTCTGGGAATGAGGGTGGGATCCTTCTGTTGAGCAAAGGTGGGAATAATAATATTACGTTCTCGAGCACGTTGTATCGTTTTTTCAAGTCGTTCTTTTTGAATTGTTAGATCAATCATATCTCATACCTTCGTTTTTTAATGGAAAGTCTACATGGATGAGTCCACAACTAACTAAAGGTTTTCAAACTACTTCCGTATTTCTTTATCTCAGTTTAAGTTATTTTAGGGTGTTACTAATTTTCTATAAAACACCATTAGAAGTAACATCTTTTGGAAAGAAACAAATTATGTGGGATTCTAAATAGAAATCTTAACTACTCAGACCGATTAACCGTAATTACTCCACTAATAACAAAAAGTAAACCCAAAACCTTGAGTAATGTTATTGTCTCATTTAATAACAGTACAGAAAGAATAGTGCCAAAAATTGGAACTAAATTTATGAATATTGCGGATCTACTATTTCCTAATCTATCTAAACTGCGATTAAACAATGTAAAAGCTATCGTTGTGGCAAAGACTGCAAGAAAAATGATTGCACCCCATCCTGCAACTGTCTTATCTGATAAATTATATAACTCAAAATTCCATTCTAATATCGCTAAAGGGAAAAGAAGTACTGCCCCACAGATACAACCGTATGTAGTCAACTCGAGAGATGAATTCCGGGCATATAACTGTTTAAGTCGTGTTGAATATGTTGCCCACGCGATCATTCCACCAAAAATTAGCAAATTTCCTTCCCAACCAGTCCCTTCGAGTGCATCTGTACCAATTACAAGTATTACACCAGAAGCTCCAAATAAAAACCCAATAACTTTCTTTAGCTTTAGTTCTTCTCCTAGAAACAAAATTGCAAAAAAAGAGATCAGAAGGGGATTGGACCCAGCTATTAAAGAACCACTTGAAGCAGTTGTGTAACGAAGACCTACTAAGAAGAGGAAATTGTAACATAAAGCTCCTGTGGCTCCAAGGGTAAAGTAATTGGGGATATCTTTGAGTGAGAATCTGATTGAAGAGTTCTGAATCAATAATAACATAGGCAAAAGGAGGATAGAAGCAAGAAAAAATCGCCAAAAAGCTACTGTTAATGGCGCCTGGAGATCAGAGGCAATTTTTCCTGCTACCCATGATCCTCCCCAAAAGAACATTGCTACTACTAAAAGAAAGTAATCACCCATTCTCGCGGTATCTATGCTTTCAGGGGTCGAGTTATTTGCAGTCATCTTAGAAAATCCTTAATTTTGTCTTATATGCTGGTTAAATAGCGAAAGCTATTGAGGAGAGCGAGTATATAGTGAGTATTTTATGGTTTCAGATATCTTTATCAAAGAAAGTGCAAAAAAACCATCTCTTTTAAGGGATGGATGAATTATTCACGTTAAATACGGGATTGCCTGATCTCAGGCGTTAGTTTCTTCACATAAACTAAACGGAAACGAAAAAACCGGTAAAACGCAAAATTAGAGAGGGTTCACTTACATCCCCCCTGTGAATTTTCTTATAAATCATGCCGACATTATTGCTTTAAGCACTATTTTGCTCAGGTTTGACCTTGCTGTGCGAATCCATAAGGCGTTTAAATTCCGCATCTATCCGAACAAAGCACAGCGCACTATTTTGAATAAAACCTTTGAAAAGCTATGCTCCAGAAAAAACGTTAGCTGATATTATTTTAGAAAATTTACTAAATGATACATAATCTGTCTAATTCTACATCCCATGATTCTATTAACGGGGTTTGAATTGCTCTTTTTGCATATGTCTCTGTGCTTTTTGCATATAGTTTATCATATCC
>JAEOTF010000125.1 GCA_016840025.1 Candidatus Hodarchaeota archaeon | reverse complement strand
AGATTGTCAACCATATTCATTCGATAATGTTCTTCATAGCTTTTTGCGAGGTTTATTATAAGTTCGCAGGGGAACTCGTTGCATTCATAACAGAACTCAACTTTGTGATTCAGAATCTTTTTGCATTTTTTCTTAACAAAAGAGCACTTCTTGTCTCTAATGCGGCAACCACTGCAGTATGGCAGTTTGACTCCTTTAGCTTTAGTATCGTTTTTTAAAGCAAGATAGTTGCTACACACATTACAGTTCATCCCACATGGTGCAATCAGCTCCGTTTTCAAATTACCAACCTCTACACACCTCTATCTTTCTGGAGTCTGGTATAAAACTTCTTGATCCAGTTGGTCTCTTGCTCAGTCTTAATTGGGTTTAATACTCTGCTAAAACTCTAGCTACAGTCCTCGAAACTCTTGATGATCCAAAAGAGGACACTAGCTTCAAACTCTATTTTCTCCCCTTTTTTTGACTATTGTTACCCCCAGATACTCTCCCTATTTCTCCCTGGATTACTGAAGAGAGCTACTGCAAAACGATCACGACGACTTGATGAGTATAAAGTGATGAAAAATCCCATATCCAAACGAGTATTCATTTTTAGGATATCTAAATAGCTTGAGATCGATAATCTCATTTAGAACTTAGTTGATAATGAATCATATGCCAAAATTTCAATTGACACTTAAAGGCAGAGGCTTATTAAGAGTCTCAAACTTTGACTTTGATGACGTGCAGATTACTTCAGATGATGATGATGACAACATATTGAATAAAACAATAGAAGCAGACTCGTCTAATTCTGCGTGTGAGAAGGTTGAAGAATGGGCAAAGTGGTTTTCACAAGCTCTATTACTTCTAACAGGTAAAGTTTTGACATTTGAGCTCAAGAATTATCGACAATTGGATGAAAACATCGTTGGAATAATAGCTTCAATATCAGCTATACCGAGTGTTACTGTTCATCATAATCTGAAAAAAGAAGAAGTCGATATGGCAATCAAGTTGGTTCCAAAACTTGCTACTTTGCCCTCAGATCATGTATTTAGGCGAGTCTTGAGTTGGTATGGTAAGGGCATTAGAGATTCGGATATTATTGATCGTTTCATTTCACACTGGATCGCATTAGAAGCCCTATCTAATCTTTATACTGGTTATGTTGAACCATACAAATGTAAGTGTGGTAATGTATTGAACCGTCGACCTCATGGTGCAATTCTAAGAGCGTTTTTGGAGTCGCATGGATTGAAAGATAACATCAGAGATATTATGAAAATCAGCGGAGTCAGAGGAGAATTGTTACATAAAGGCCAACGCCTTAAAGATGCAGTTTCCTATCAGCATAAATTACAAGATATTTTGACACAATCAATACTCAAGACTCTATTTATTAGTTAAAAATCTTGAGAACCATCCTGAGGATGACATAATATTTGGAAAGAAGCTCAGAAATATCCAGATAAACATACTATGCTCACGAGTATGATACTCTGTTCTCTCGATGTCACTTTCTTTTCACCTTGTTCTGAGAAAGTCATAACGTCAGCAACCATTCTCAAAATAAAATCTGTACAAAACTCGAAGTGATTTTTTTCAATTTTTCATCTTTTTTGTAAGGTTTTGGAAGGACCTCTTATTTGTGGTCAGAGAAGGTTAAGGTTCGTGAAAGGTAACTACGATTTACTATTTTCTCCAACAGTCTCCAATTCCGCTATTTCTACCCTCGCTCTTTCGCAAAGTTCACAACCGCATCTTCCGGGGTGATCTAATCGTTCTTTAAGTTCGGTGAATCTAATTTTTGTCTCGATAAGTTCTAAACAGAGTTCAAGCTCTTCCATTTCTTGTTCTTCAGCTTGAGTTCTTGAAGTCTGAGCTTTTAACTCATCAATTCTTTCTTGGTAGATTGTTGTTTTTAGTTTCTTTGTTAGCGGGTGCATCATTTTTATTCCCTCAAGGGTTTGCAGAGGATGTTCGGAAATTAAAGACGACTCCAATTATTAGAAGAATGTGTATAGCAACAACAAATACTATGATTAGTGATAATCCGATATTCATGGTCTAACATTCCTGTATGCTAAAATGGGTTAATTTCCTCTAATACCCCAATAAACAATATTATAATTTATAACGATATATAATTTTATCTGGGTATATAAATTATTATTGGTATATATTATTATATTGATATATATGTTTATATTAATAAGATTTATATTGCTAGAAATTAAAATTTTATACCAAGCTAAACATGGTGGTTTAAGATGCAAAAAGCCATCCACTTGGTGAATAATTCGAGAGAAATTCAGCTACTAGCTAACTTCAAACATCGGGAAATCCTTCAGTTACTATCAGAGCATCCGATGACGCAGACGATGTTATCTAAAACACTCGGACTAACGAAATCTGCTATTGGGTATCATTTAAAACAGCTAATGCAAGCCAACCTTATCTATATAAAGAAAGTAGAGATTGAGAATCATGGAATCCAACAAAAATTCTACAGTCCAATAGCGAATTTTATAATAGCGACTTATGATCGAACACCGGACAATATAAAGCGGTACTTTATCCAGATGCAAATAGAACATGTAATTGGTATGCTTGCTACCTTACAATGCGTGCGTACTCACTTCTTCGATATCCATGCAGAAACTGTTGAGAAGCTTGCTATAATGTTGTGGAAACAACTTGAACAAAGCTGTAAGAAATATGAGCATAGCAATATCATTGAGACTGCTGAAAACCTAAAAATATTAATTTATACTGATGCCATTAACACTCTTATAAAATCGTCTGAATGGAACGCTCTATTGCCACTAAAGTAAACTAGCCAGAACTGGTGGAGTATGGCGACTTGATATAGTATATGCATAATTAAGACTAAGAGAATTTGGATTAAAATTTAATCCCCAAACCCAAACTATAGATAGAAAACATAGATCCTTCTTCCAGAACTCAGATCTGAATTGTAAATACTAACGATCAAACCCAAACTACCATCCCAGAAATGATTTCCAAGCTAAAATTTTGAATTCATATTCTTGAATAATTGAATAACTTGGAACATGAAAAATGAACTTCAAGTCTCCAGTATGACTGAAAGAATATTCGTAGGTTCCCTCAACCAAAATTTCGGACCACAGAACATTATCTTGTGCTGTTAAAAGCCCAACATGTACATCATTAGATTCTGATTCTATTTTAATTTGTATTTTCCAAGATTTGTCAGCTTTTTCGATTATAAATGGAATTTCCACATAAGAGCTAGTGGTAGTAAGGGTTTGCTCTTTGATAACGTGATATGATTTGTATTGGGTGAGACCCAAAACAATTCCAACAGCGAAAATGATGATAATTATAGTAAGAGGAAGAAATCGCTTCAACGTATTCATCACTTAAAATATAATATGCGTTATATAACTTTTTTAGGATTCCATTCTTTCCTTTCATTTCTCAAAAACTTAGCTAATAATAACGTTTCCTCATTGATTACAGTTTCAATAGTCTGTTTTTTCCCTACTTGATGACATATATGCATAATCCTAACGTATCTTTTCATCACACAATACCTACTAGGATTAGCCGATACTCTTTCAAAAAAACCTATTATTAAGTATTCTTATGCATAATTAAGACTCTGGAAAAAGTTCATCGAAAGCATGAAGGAGACGGACCCTGAACTCTACGAGAACGTAATGACGCTCTATGAGGCTCTCCCCGAACCCAAAGACTTAGTGTACTATTCTGCACCTGTCATCCTCTTTGTCATAGGTCCAATTAGTAACGCAGTGAGTTGCTCGCTTGCCTGCGAGAACATCATGCTTGCCGCAACCTCTCTTGGTCTTGGCAGCTGTTATACGGGATTCGGTATGATGGTCAAAGGTAATGCCGAAGTCGTACAAGCCCTTGAGCTCACAGAGGGGGAACGAATCTACGGACCTATCCTGCTGGGCTATCCAAAGGACGACCCTAAAAAGCACTTTATGGATCAACATAAAACTTACGTCGACCCCACGATTAAATGGATCTAAGTCAATTATACCCAACTTTTACATTTTATCTTTTT
>JAEOTF010000124.1 GCA_016840025.1 Candidatus Hodarchaeota archaeon | reverse complement strand
CGCTTCTGGCGCTCCTTCTGCTATAATTTCGCCCCCTTGATCTCCTCCTTCTGGTCCTAGGTCGATAATATAATCAGCTGATTTGACCACATCTAAATTATGTTCAATAACTACCACTGTATGACCCTGATTTACTAGTCGATTTAACACATTAAGAAGTACTTGAATGTCGGCAAAATGGAGCCCAGTGGTCGGTTCATCAAGGATATAGAACGTTCGTTCTCCTGCTTTGCGGCTTAGTTCCCTAGCTAGTTTTAGTCGTTGTGCTTCTCCTCCTGAGAGCGTTGTTGCTGGTTGCCCAAGTTTTAAATATCCCAACCCGACATCACAAAGCGTTTGAAGGATTGATTTTATCTTCGGGATATTTTTAAAGAATTCTACGGCTTTTTCAACTGCTAGCTCTAAAATTTCAAAGATATTCTTGCCCTTGTAGAATATTTCTAACGTTTCCCTATTATAGCGTTTTCCGCCGCAGTGTTCGCAAGGGACATAGACGTCCGAGAGAAATTGCATATCGATTTTAATTTCGCCTGCGCCTTTACAGCTTTCACAACGTCCCCCTTTAACATTGAAACTGAACCTTTTTTCGGTGTATCCCCGCACACGCGCTTTTGGTACCTTTGAAAATACTCCACGAATATGGTCAAACGCTTTGGAATAAGTCGCGGGATTTGATCTTGGGGTTCGTCCTATAGGGGATTGATCAATGATGATCACCTTATCAATGTAATTAATCCCCTTAATCTCTTTATAGAGTCCAATTTTTTGTTTTCTTCCATGTAATTCTCGTGAAAGTGCCCTATAGATGATTTCTTCAACCAAAGTTGATTTTCCAGATCCTGAAACGCCCGTAATACAGACAAATAATCCTAAAGGTATCGTTACATCGATATTTTTTAGGTTATGCTCCGCTGCGCCCTTTACAGTTAATCTTTCCTCTTTTAGTTTGCGACGTTCTTTGGGTAAAGGAATTGATAGGGTTCCATTCAGATAGTTCCCCGTAATGGATTGTGGACATTCTAATATAGTGTTTAATGGACCTGTAGCTACGAGTTCTCCTCCTCGTTCTCCTGATCCCGGACCTAAGTCTATAATATAATCTGCTGCCCTGATCGTGTCTTCATCATGTTCAACGATAATAACTGTATTTCCTAAATCTCGTAGATCGAGAAGTGTTTGGATAAGTCGAGTTTTATCCCGTTGATGAAGTCCTATAGATGGTTCGTCCAAAATATATTGGACATCAACTAAATTAGATCCAATTTGTGAAGCAAGTTGAATTCGTTGTGCCTCTCCTCCACTCAGTGTGCCTGCTAGGCGACTTAAGGTTAAATAGGGCAGCCCAACTTTCATAAGAAACCCTAAACGATCCTTAATCTCCTTTAAAACTTCATAAGCTATTTTTTCTTCATTAGGAGCTAATTCTAGTACATTAAAAAAATCAAATAAGTCTTCTATTGGAAGTTGTGTTAATTCTATAATGTTTTTGTCTCCAATTGTAACAGCATGGATCTCAGGTCGTAATCGTGACCCTTTGCAAGTTTTACAGGTCTTAGGGACGAGAAATTTCCGATACCATACTCTACTAGGAGGTTCTTTTCCCTCAGCTTTAAGACGCTCAAGAGATTCCTGTATCGATTTGATTGTACCTTTTATTTCTCTTTTGTATGTAGAGCCATTAGGTCGTATCATGTTGATCTTTTTACCCTTGGTGCCAAAACGAAGCACATTTAACCCTTCTAGAGGGATATCTTTCATTGGAGTGTCTAAAGTAAAGCCAAAAGCCTGAGCAATTGACCCATAAAACCTCCATGCCCAGCTATCTTCATCACGCTCAATTCCCAAGTACCCTCCTTCTCGAATCGATTTATCCCAATCCGTGATTAACAAATCTGGATCAATGTCTATTGTTGGCACTTCTCCTAACCCTCTACATTCGGGACAAGCACCATAGGGGCTATTAAACGAAAATATCCTTGGTTCTAACTTACCAAGATTCACTCCACAAGTAGCGCATGCAAAAAGCTCTGTAAACTTAATTTCTTTCTTTTTATCATCATTTATAAGAGAAATAGTCACTAGCCCATTACTTTGATCTAATGCTGTTTCCATAGATTCAGTTAAACGTTGTCGAATACCCTCTCTAACAACTAACCGATCTACTAATACTTCTATAGTATGTCTAACTGTTTTCTGGAGTTGAATATCGTCTTCATCAAGTGAAAAGACTTCGTCATCGATTCTCACCCGTTGAAATCCATCAATGCGGAGATTTTTCAATAAAGTCTTGTAAACACCCTTTTTTCCTTCAACTAACGGTGCTAAAATTAGTATACGAGTTTCATGTTCCAGTTCTAATACTTGATCAACCATTTGCTGGACAGTTTGATAATCAATTGTTTTTCCGCATTTAGGGCAGTGTGGATGGCCAATACGCGCAAAAAGTACTCGAAGGAAATCATAAATCTCTGTAACTGTTCCTACTGTCGATCTCGGATTAGGTTGACCAGTTCGTTGTTCAATTGCTATGGTAGGTGAAAGTCCCTCAATAAGGTCAACATCAGGTCGATTTATTTGTCCCAAATATTGCCGCGCATAAGTAGATAGGCATTCAAGGAATCTTCTTTGTCCCTCTGCATAGATTGTGTCAAACGCTAGTGAACTCTTCCCCGATCCAGAAACTCCTGTAATTACTACTAGTTTATTTTGAGGAATGTAAATATCCAGGTTTTTCAGGTTGTTTTGCCTTGTACCCTTTATTATAAGGAACTCTTCAGAAATAGGTGTTTGTCCTGTTTTATTCTCGCTTATCATTGATATTAACCCTTTTCATCATGTCTATGGTTGTTTAAAGTGCTCTTGACGGAAAAAGTCAGCTATGGCATGACCCGTATAGGAATGTGCAACACAGGCAACCTTTTCTGGAGTACCTTCAGCTATGATCGTTCCTCCTGCTTCTCCTCCTTCTGGTCCCAAATCAATAATATGATCCGCCATTTTGATAATATCAAGATTATGTTCAATTATTATGACAGTATTTCCTTGATCGACTAATCGTTGTAGCACATTCAAAAGAAATTGAACGTCCGCAAAATGGAGACCAGTAGTAGGTTCATCTAAAATATATAATGTCTTTCCTGTATCGGGTCGACTTAGTTCCTTTGACAATTTGATTCTTTGTGCCTCTCCTCCAGATAAACTCGGAGACGGTTGCCCAATTTTAATATATCCCAATCCCACATCATAGAGGGTCTGTAAAATCCTGTTAAGTTTTGGGATATATTTGAAAAACACCAATGCTTCTTCTACTGTCATTTCAAGAATGTCGTAGATATTTTTTCCTTTATATAGAACCTCTAGCGTCTCTCGATTATATCTCTTCCCTTTACAATGGTTACATTTTATAAATACGTCTGCAAAGAAGTACATCTCAATTTTTACTTGTCCTCCTCCCCTACATTTTTCACATCGTCCTCCCTTGACATTGAAACTAAATCGCCCCCTCTTATAACCACGTCTGCGTGATAACGGCATCTGTGCATACAGTTCTCGAATATGATCAAAGGCTTTAGTATAAGTTCCTGGATTGGAGCGTGGAGTTCGTCCTATTGGTGATTGATCAATGATAATTACCTTATCGAGGTACTCTACTCCAGTAATTTCCTTATATTTCCCTACTTTGCGTTTTGCTCTGTGTAATTTCTGAGCTAAAGCTTTATGCAAGATATTATTGACCAATGTGGATTTTCCTGATCCTGAAACACCTGTTACACAAATGAACAATCCTAAAGGAATAGTAACGTCAATTTCTTTGAGATTGTGTTGTGCTGCCCCTTTTATAGTTAAATGATGTTTATTTGGTTCACGTCGATTATCTGGAAGTGCGATAAAGCGTTTTCCAGAAAGATACTGACCTGTTATAGACTCAGGACAATTAATAATATCCTTTAATGATCCTACGGTAATTATTTCTCCACCAAAGTTTCCCCCCCCTGGACCTAAGTCAACAATCCAATCCGCTGCTCGGATAGTGTCTTCATCGTGTTCGACTACTATAATAGTGTTTTTCCGATCCCTTAATATCTTTAAAGTATCTAAAAGTCGATATTTGTCCCTATAATGAAGACCAATTGACGGTTCGTCAAGAATGAAGATAACTCCTCGAAGCTTCGAACCAATTTGTGTAGCTAATCTTACTCGCTGTGCTTCTCCACCACTCAAAGTATTTGCAGCGCGAGCTAAAGTAAGATAGTCTAATCCCACAGCTTGAAGAAAACCTAGTCGGCTCTTAATTGCTTGTATTGGTTCCTTTCCAATAAATTTTTCTTGTTTAGTAAGTTGTAAATCTTCAAAAAACTGTAAAACTCGTGTAATCGAATATTGACTCAATTCTGCAATATTTTTCCCGCCAATTCTAACTGCAAGTGCTTCTGGTCGAAGACGTGCGTCATTACATATGCGACACCCGTCTCCCAATCCTTTACATTTAGGACAAGCCCCATATGGGGAATTGAATGAGAATAATCGTGGCTCAATCTTCGAAATAGCTATATTGCATTTTGGACAAAGAGGTTGTTCTGAGAAGAATAGATCTTTTGATGTCTTTCCTTTTACAATTGTAACAATAATTTTTCCATTACTTTGATTTATTGCGGTTTCTATGGAGTCTGTTAATCGTTCTCGAATATTAGTATTTATAGCTAAACGATCAACAATTATTTCGATGTTATGCATTAATTTGCTATTGAGATCTATATTCTCATCATCTAGAGATTTTATTTCTCCATCTATTCTCACACGTTGGAATCCCTCCTCCTTGATCTGCCTTAATATTCTTTTATGAGCCCCTTTTTTCTCTTCTACTTTTGGGCTTAAAACTAAAATGCGAGTTCCAATCTTCAGGTCTAATACTTTGTCGACCATCTGCTGGATAGTCATAGTATTAATCTCTCTCCCACATTTGAAACAATGAGGTACTCCTATACGCGCAAACAAGAGTCGTAAAAAGTAATAGATTTCTGTAACTGTTCCTACCGTCGAACGTGGATTATGACTAGAGGTTTTTTGTTCAATCGATATCGCAGGAGATAATGCCTCAATACGATCAACATCGGGTTTATCCAATTGTTTAAGAAATTGTCGCGCATAGGCAGACATAGACATGATATATCGTCTTTGACCTTCAGCATAAATCGTATCAAAAGCTAGTGAACTCTTCCCCGATCCGGATACTCCTGTAATGACAATAAACTGGTATTTGGGTAGTTCAATATCAATATTCTTGAGATTATTTTGTCTTGCACCCTTGATAATGAGAAACTTCTCGTTATCACTGTAACTTGACTTATTCTTATTTAAATTAAGGTAATCTACATCAAAGTTTCCTTGTTTTTCCAGACGTTGGGCTTTTTCTTGCAGTTTAGGGAGACCCATGACTCATCACTGAATTGAATGGTTGTTATGTAACTCAGATTCTACTAGAATCAATAATTCTGTTAGACAAATATAGGAGCACTGTGAACAGTACGATTTTAGGCGGCTAGAGACGTACCCTTGTGAATAGTCTCTCTCATTAAGTAGGAAGAGAGGGTAGACTGAATGTGATCTCTCATCTATTTCCAAAATTAGGTTTAAAACTAACTTAAAAATCCATTTAAAACCGCCAATAATCAGATAAGCATTTATAAACATAATTTTTGCCTCAGAATGAATTAATCGCCCTTAAAAATTATATCTGTTGAAGATCGAGGAGAAAAATCTACAGAATATCAAGGTGTTGAAGTATTTGGTCTATTCTTTGCTTTTTTCGTCCATCCAACTCAATCTTAAGCTTCTGCGCAATTAAATTTAACTCAATCAGTGTTTTCTTTGTCAAATATGTTTCTTTTTCTTTAGGAGTCATATTCATTAAATTCTTTGGTATTTCTTTTAGTTCTTCATGCATTTGATAATATTTTATCCATCTGTTAAAAGTAGTTCTTGCCATCCAATCCACATAAGGAATGTCTTTAAATTCTACAATGTTTAATTTACTAAAAGTGATTCTATTGAAGTACGCATCTCTTATAGTTTTTTCAAAGCTTTTAAAATCCTCCACATATTGAACAAAGTCCTCAAAAGATAATGCTGGTCCATGACCTGGAATTACATATTCGGGTTTTATTTTTAACATCTGTTCTAACACTGCTAACCATTTCTTAGGATCGCATGTTGAGTCGCCTCCATAAGGAGGATAACCAATGGTAAATACTAAATCACCCGCAAAAATTACCTTCTCCTTTGGATAGTAAATATAACTTGAATCCTGTGTATGTCCTCCACAATTGGTAATTTCAAGTTTGAAATCATTGTCAATTAATGTGTAAGCGTTTAGAAAAATCTCTGTATGTCCTAGTCTTTTAGTTTTTGGAATAAATTCAGAGCAAATTGACTTTACATCCTTAAAAGCGTTGATGCCTCCTGTATGATCCCGATGGTAGTGAGTTAAAACCAAATACCTAGTGTGCACTTTGAAATTGGTTACTAATTTATCTCGGAAATCCTTTCCATCTACTGTATCGGGTCCAGAATCTATTACAACTGCAAAATCATCTAACACTATAGCTGACAGATTTACATTGGGTAAAGACCGAATAGGATATGTAGTCATTACTACTTGATCTGTAATTTTCCTAAGTCTAGACACCTTATTCACCATATCTTACTACTTCTGATGGAATCAGGTATTGTTCCAACTATGATTCAACAGTAAAAGATGGACTAAGCACTATTTTGTAAGTGAGTTCCATTATCCCGTGAAATGTCATGAAAACCCATCGATTATGGCTTTTTAAAGTTTTTGGAGACAGGAAACAATTTCTTTCAATCTTAAAAAGGAGTTCAATAATTGGTTCATAGTGAAGTCTGCAAATCTTGGAAGTTAGCATAAAATATAGAATGCATTAGTAATTTCCCATATTTTCTTCACTTTCATCAATTGTTTTAATATAAAATAGATCTTTACTAATTACTTTATTTCTATAACCGACCAACTACCAAGAAGTAACAAAGATAAAAGGTTCAAAATTAAAGATCTAAAAATAAAATTCTATTTAATCGATTAATAAGGAGTTATTGTCGAATAGAGGAATTATAAGGTCATATAATGATAGTTATTCGAAATAAAATCAAAAATAATCGAAGAATGTAAAAAAGAGTCTTATTCTAAAAATAATAACATACACAAAGTTATAAAATAATAATTAAAGAAATATATTGATAAATAGGGAAAAAGAAGGGGATGCCAATAGAACAAGGATCGGCCATGGAATTATTAGATCAGATCGAATATCAGTTTAATAACTTCCAATATTATATGCGGAGTCTTATTACAGTAGGTCATGCAATGGAAAATCAAATAGGCGATGATCAACATCAAGAGGCCTATATCACTCTTGGCACAGCCGTGCTTAATCTTGTTATTATGACCCGCGCTGTTAAAGGCGGTTTTAATAAGACTGAGGAGATTCTGAACCTTAAAAGGTCAATCGCTAATCGCTATGCTCTTACTCAAATTGCGAAAAGCCTCGAACTCGAGAAATATGTCTTCTGGGGACAAGAGCAAAAGGATCAACAAATTTGGTTAAGTGCCCAAAATCCTTTAGCAGATTGTTTAGTTGCCTTACTGGGTGCAATTTATATTGATGGAGGTCTTGAAATGGCTTCGTATGTGTTTTGGAGATTAACCCAGTTTATAAATCCCTAAAATCGTCTATCTTGGGGAATAACAACAGAATAAGCTGCTTGTTTGTGGCCTTGTCTAAGCTTAAAGAGATTATAGCCTACTCCATGACATAAGACTTTTGGATCAGGCTTAAGCTGGACAAAGGTAAAGGATTCTTTGTTTTGTGGAGATATATCCTTTGTGATAAGTCTCAGAACTCTTTTCTTAGAAAAAATATCTAGTAATTCATTATCGTCTATTGGTCTAAATTCAGCTTTTCCAGTGAATGTAACTGTACCAGCTGGTGCAAAACGTATGTAGTAATGCGGAAATGGTATGAGAAGAGATATATTCGGTTTTTTTGCGATATTTCGTGCTTTTTTATATTTTTTTGAGGTTAGAAAGTATAATGAAAACTCAGAAGATGGTGGTGAAACTCCATATGCAATACCTGAGGTATGGGGGGTTCCATCTTGATTAATTGTGGTTAAAACTCCAAATGTCTTCTTTCTGATCCTTTTTTCTATGAAAGTAAAAGTGAATTGGCTTTTATTCATATACAGATCTCCTTTTTTATAATTTATAAGAAATTGAATCACTCACTTGACTGATTTTAATATATTATGAACTAAGGTGTTTTGACTATTGTTCTAAAACATAGTTTTCCTCATTAGACATTCTTGATACCTTATGTGATTCTATTGATTCAGTTATATTAGATCGGCTAAATCCTAGAGGTGGAATTGATCGGCTATTACTTCAACATCTAGAAGGTCACGGAAAGGTACCTGAGGCGTATAAAAAATGGGTGAACGCAGATAAATTCACTCGAAATGAGTTTTTAGAGGAATTAAGAAATAATTTTCTTGCAAAAGTCAAAAATCTTGGCATAAAGGACTAGAATATAGTATTTGAAAATTAATGGGGCAAATCACGTCCACTTTAACCCTGAACTACTAGGAATTGCAGATTAATTTGTAACCACCAATGTCCCTGAATCTTTTACAACTGCAATTCTGTTTCCTTCCTTAGCTAAGTTCTCTAAATGAGTTTCAAGCATGTCAATTTGTAAATTCTTTCCAAAAACCTTCTTGACTTGATTTTCTGGCAACTCACTAACAATACTTAACGTACAGTCCTTTGCTATTGACGCAAATTTGTAGGCTTTGTGATCTCCAAAACGATAATTTTCCCTTGTAATATTAGCTAGAACTCCATCTACCTGATTAAAACGCTTTAAAGTGTCATAAAAAGCCTGATCACCGATTCCCTCGTAACATTGTGCGTATAAAATCATCTCTCCTCCATCTTTCAATATTTGACGTGTATTTTCTATCCCTTTCTGAGCTTGATAAAGTGAACGATCAAGAGGTGGATGAACAATGCTTAGAATCACATCATATTGGTTTTCTGCCTTAATACAATAGACCTGCCTTGAATACTTTGCAATTTTCTTAAAAGCATCCTTTAAACTTCCTGCAGAGAGAAATCGGATGTCATCCGCAGTATTTACCATTTGAATCCCATAATAATCGAGGCTTAAGTGGTCTTTTACGATTTCACCAGCTTCCCATAAATCTAGATGAACTGGGTTATCCTCAAGAAGTGCTGGACCACATTTTTCATGGAGTGCCCAAGAATGGTTGCTTTCTACGGTATCTCGGTGTGCTAACCCAGGAATAATTGACTTAATGCCCCCTGTAAATCCAGCAAAGTAATGAGGTTCGACGGAATTTATACATAAAATTTTTCTGTATTCCTGCAAAACAGGATTTATTCTCACTCTTGTACCACGACTTGTTTTACCAACTTCGATGAGATTCTTTGCTAAAGAATCGTGGATGAGGATTTTAGCTCCTAATTTTTTATCTAATCCTTTTAATATTCTTTTTAATTCCATATCAGTTGGTTTAGAGTGAGTACCTGTAGCTATTGCTATTTCTTGTATCTGATCCTTAGGAAAAATATCCGATAAAACGTCTAATATTCGATATGAAGGTGTTGCTCTATGAGCGTCATTAATTATTATTAGGGTCTTCTGTGTTTGAACAATTTCTGGAATAACACTGTTTTTAATAATATCTAAAAGATCTTTCTTATTTAAAGACTCCTTGCTTGTATAAGGTTCAAAGATATGACAGCCAGAAGGTAATTGAACTCGAAAAGGTAACATAATGTTTCCCAATTAGTTGTTTAAGCCAATTACTTAATTCTTTGTTTCTAAATTCCAATGAGAAAAGAAATATTTTAATAAAAATGACAAGGGAAACAAAATTAAAGGGGTTTTTATTATGAAAAGAATGATAGTTTTTTCTCTTTTTATTATACTATTGATAAACTTTCCATTAACAACAACCACTGCACAAATTCCTCCTGCAGAAGCTGTAATGGATACGCAAGTATGTGACATAGCTCCTGAAACCGAATATGATGACATTACTTGGATGTCAGTAGGTAAAACCAATGAATCAGTTCTTTTTAGAACATATATTAAATTTGATCTTAGCGATTATGTAGGAATCTCCTCAGCGACTTTCAACATTTACTGTCGTAATGTAATGGATGGAGGCAATTTCGATGTGAATATCCATATCGTCAATACCAGCTGGGTTGATTCAACTACTAATTGGAATAATCAACCTGACTATGAAACCAGTGTTAATGCTACGCTATCTGTCGGAACACTTCCTGACTTTCTTTTTACAGATTTGACCAATCTCGCAAAAGCGTGGGAAACAGGGGAAGTTACAAATTTTGGAATCGTTCTTGAAGCTGATAATGTCCTTCCCGGCAATTGGAGCGAATTCACTTCCACAGATGCTACTGGAAACCGCCCGACGCTTGATATTACTGCTGCAAGTTACTCAGAAGGTTCTTGGGATGTTTTATTCGCATTCTGCATTATTACAACAGTTATCCTTGTCTTTTTAAGAAAGAAATTCTGAAATTCCAATACTTTCAAGTCTAATCTATATATTTCAACCTATTGGATTGAAAGACAATTCTAATAGACGAAAAATACCGACTTCAACTGATTTATGAATTCTGTTGAAGTTCTTCAAGAAGAGCTTTCACAGGAACAGTTGCAAAACCTGAGGTAATATCTGAGAACGCAATTGGTATAATTAACGTATCATTATGAATGATGGCTCCACAAGTATAAACAACATTTGGGACATATCCTTCTCGCTCGACTTCTTGGGGGGCGATAAGGGGTTCTTTTAATGTTCCGATAACTTTGGAAGGGTCTTCTAGGTCTAATAGCTCAATTCCGATACAATATTTCCGTACAGCTCCAACTCCATGAGTTAGATGCAACCAACCTGCATCTGTTTCAATCGGAGATCCACAATTACCGATTTTGACAAGTTCCCAGCTATATTTAGGTGTTCGAATCTTTTTTGCCCTATCCCAAAATCGTATATCATCAGAATAGGAGATAAACATGCTTTCTCCATCTTGTCTTCCAATCATTGCAAATTGTCCATTAATTTTGCGTGGAAAAATTGCTATATCTTTATCTATTGCTGCCTTCCCTTGTAATGGACACATTTTAAATTTAAAAAAATTATCAGTCTGGAGCAACACAGGAAGTATATTACGTCCATCGTAGGCGGTGTATGTAGCAAAATACGTAATTACGCCATCATCATCAAATCGTACAAATCTAGCGTCTTCTATACCTCTCCGTTCTTCTTTTGACACGGGAAATATTGTCCGTTCTGAAATATCACTGTCTGTACGAAATTCTACCTGGTAATTACATTTAGCTACAAATTTGATATTGTTTATAGTTTGATTGACCTCATCATCATCAGGATGACTTTTTTCCACTACGGAAGCAACTTCCCTCAATTGTTTGTATTGAAAATTGTTGGGAAGCTGTCCAAATGTATCATTTACTGTTGTATCCTTAATATTCATCTCTGCAAGTTTTGTAACAAACAAATTTTTATTATAATGACCCAATGTTACTTTTCCCATCTCTATGTACTTGCTTACAGGGTCTATAAGGATATCATTATTTCTGTTAATAATTCCGCTTCTAAATGTAATCGAGGATATGTGTTTTTCGCCTGTAGCTCTAAAACTAAGAATAATTCTTTTTTCATTTGGTCTTAATCCCTCTTGAACGGGATGAAGCACAATAGATGGATTAAATAACGCTGCCGCCTCGATCGAATACTCTTTTGTGAAATACGCGCCTAAAAGCAATTTTTGTTTATTTGACAGATTCATATTTTTGGAGAGTAATTGATAATCAATGAGTTCTTGAAAATTATTGAGAAAAATCTCTACTATGTTTCTATGACGGGCACTAAAATCTTTTAAAACTGAGTCCAGTATTTTCTTACATTCATCTTCTGGTAAACTAAGAATCCGATTAATTATGTTACGGATATGATGGTCTTTACCAGGTTTAAAGAACTTAGCAATGACTTTTTCGGGATTGCGCGTAAAATACAACTTTTTTCTGTCAATTTTGAGTGAAACCATTTTTATTCTCCTTCTAGATGATTTTTTCTTTAATTTTATAAAAATAGTAAAAATCACCCGTCAATGAGTGTAAGGAGATGAGTTTTATTTCTGATTTAATATTATTATTATTGGAGTATATATTTTTTTGTGCTAAAGAAACGATTTCTGTTATGAAGCCTAGTTGTCGGGTTTTTGAGTTATTTTTACTGCATTGTTCCAACCGATTTTTATTTTAAGACATATAAACCTATCAAACATAAAGTGTAGTAAAATCGTTGGCATAACCGTTTAAAGCGTTTTAATTATATCTTTCTGTATGCAAGATGCAAAAATTGATATTAAACAAATTAAGTCACAAAGACAGGGTGCATACGTATGTGCGTATGCAAATTTGCCAGTAGATAATGAATAGCAAATAATTAAAGCAAGATTTAAATTTCTTTTACTTTTAGTAACGTTTAAGGATTAATTCCATAGTTTTTTGAGTGAATTCGACTTTTTCGTCCACGGATTTGGTCATAAACTCGGAGAAGCGGGTGAGTTTAGCACTTACTTCCCGTTTAATAGTTTCTTGTTTGGCAGGATCGCCTGCTGCTTCATGCAACTCTTCTCGTCCGAATTTTTCTTCTAATTCCTTGGTAAGTGTCCGGGCACAATAATGGGGTCCAAACACCATTTTACGCCCAACAAGCGTCCTGGTTCTGCTAATGGAATTAGTGACTTGCCGCCGGGCTGGGGGGATCACCCCAATGACCACAAAGAGGAGTAACAACACCACTAAGATGGTCAATAATGCCATATTTTCTTCTACAAACTTTTCTAATCCTTCTTTCGGCTTTTCAGCAATATTAACATCGAATTTCGCAAGAATGACACCTTCATGCTTCGCCACGACCTCATAAAAGCCCAGTGTAGCAAAGATATAGTTAAAACTCGCCCGGCCGTCCGATCCTGTGAGGGAACTGTTTTGAAAGGCATCATTGATATACCAATCGACTTGAGCGCCAATCACGGGGGTACCATTGTTTAAAACTACGTTTAAACCTCGGTGAAGGGTAGAAGTATTGGAAAACACGTAAAATAGTAAATTCTACCACCTGTCCCACCGTGCCATTCACAGACGAGGAACCGGTCCAACTTGCATAATATCCCGCGGTCACAGTCACCCAGATCTCGCCTCAGCTTTGTTCATTATAGTAAAACGTTACCTGATAGGTGCCAGAAGCAACAAAGGCATAATTGAAGTAGAGATAGCCACTCGAATCGGAGAATTGCGAATCGACTTGCGTACCGTTCACCAACAACCCCACACGAGTTCCTGCTATGGCAATAGGCGGAGTTTCGTTGTAGTAAATCCACCCGACAAATGAGACGGATCTTCCTATCACTGTTTCGGTGGTAACGGTAGTAGGGCTAATGACAGTGACTACAGGGGATGATGACACCACTTATATCAATAATTGCGCCACGCTGTCGTTTACAGCCAATTCCATGCCATCCTTCAACACGGTTACTGTGTAAGTTTCAGCTGTCAGAAAAAGTTCTGTTATATTCACCCACCCATTACTGTCAGTCTCTAAAGAATCAAGCGCAATATCATTCAATTTATATGTCAACTCCACCCCTGAAACCCGATTCCCGTCCTCATCCACCAGTTGCCCGTGAATCGTATAATTATCGCCCAAAGAGAGCCAAATAGGTGGGGTTTCGTTAATTGTCCCATTGAACCAAAACTCCAGACCTGTTGTAGGGAAATGGATGTCCGCTTGTACCCCCCGGATTGGCACTTTCGCTTCCACATGATGGGTGCCTGAAGTGGTGAGTTGAAGTTGCCAAGTGCTGTACCCTGTGGTATTCGTTACAGTTGTATTTACAAGAGTCTCATCTAGCCACCATTCGACCTCTATCCCCCCTATGCCGATACTAGTATTCGTTTCGACGCGTACCTGGAGGAGAATGACATCAAATAGCAAGGCAGCCTGATTTGGGGTTACTTCTGTCAGCTTGAAATCTAGTTCAGTTACCGTAAGAAAGGTCGTATAATTCGCGGGATAGCCGGTTTCGGCGGTTACAGTGACGGTAACGTTCCACACCCCAACCAACGAATAGTTGGCCGTGCCTATGATGGCTCCTGTGGTGGAATTCATAGTTAACCAGGTTATACTATTGCCAGTAAGTGTCCATGTGAAATTAGTGGGATAAATGAATGACGCATTGAAATCATAGGAGAACACCTGATATTCAGACACGTTCAAGGCAACTGGGGTTGTCGTTATCTCTAGGGCAAAATCAATAATGCTCAATTGCATACTGGAACGATAACTGTCTTTGCTGTAAAGCCAACTGTGACGTTTGAACGCTTTAAATTTATCAACAAAAGAGATTTAGTGAAAATGGATTATTGTTGGGACTCAATCTAAAGAAGTTAAATATTGTAAGCTAGATCTCAGCTATTTTTATTTCAACACCTTTATTTCAAATGACTACAATATCACGATAAAGCTTGAGGGTTCCACCCAGAGTGAGAAGGAAATGGTTTTATGAAAGGAGCATTATTTAGATATAAATTAGTGATAATTTTTGTTTTTGTTTTCATATTTCTATTAACAGTGTCTTCATCACAATCATCGGAAGTGAATAACCAGAAAAAATCCCTGAAACAAGAGATTTTGGATCTTTCTGCAAGTCGAAATGCCTTAGTTCTTCCAGAGATTGAGCCTCAACTAGATGAATCAACAATTATAATCCCAGGAGAACTTGGCGTGAGATATGTACTCCAAATTGAGGACAGAGAGAGCCTGAATATTAAAAGCTGTAGATCAGACGAAAACATAATAGATAATCCGAAGAGGAGTATAAAATCACCTATGAGCGATTATTACCTCACTGTCGAATCCGATTACGGTACTCCATCTGGTGAAGGTTGGTATTTAACTGGGGCGACCGCTTATGCGGGGTTGGACACTAATGTTGTGTTTGGAGGAGGCGGGATCCAGCATGTTTTCACCAATTGGAGTGGTGACGCAACAGGGACCGATTATTCACAATCAAACGGGGTTCTTATAGATGGAAACAAAACCGCGACAGCTAACTGGAAAACACAATACATGTTGACAGTACAGTCCGACCATGCTACCCCGTCGGGTGAAGGATGGAAAGATGCCGGAACGACCGCTTATGCGGGGGTGGATAGCGAGATGGTTGATGGGAGTCCTGGTACCCGATATGTCTTCACCCATTGGGGTGGAGATGCGACGGGGACGAATTATG
>JAEOTF010000123.1 GCA_016840025.1 Candidatus Hodarchaeota archaeon | reverse complement strand
CCTCCTAGGTGATAATTATACGCTCCATGGACAACTGGTTGATGAGGATGGCACTCCTGTTTCAGGTGTAGACTTGTCCTATAAAATGAATGATATCTCTCTGTCATCCCTGCAAACGGATAATAATGGCTGGGTGAATACGACGGAATTGTTTCTAACTCCAGCGACCATTAAAGTAACCGTGCTTAAAGACGGGATGGAATTATCTGTAAACGACAGTGTTGCCCAAATGCTCATTTATGTGGTTTCCTCGTCCCCTGTAGTCACCGTGATTAGTCCCTCCACAGCCACCGCGGAGACAGTGATCGAGCAGTCTGTGTCATTCGTGGGATGGGTCTATTTTAACGAAACACCACCCATTGCAACAGCAGGTGTACGCGTGGGATTGCTTGTGAACGGTACGCAAGTCGATTCCCAATTTAGTGATACCAATGGTTATCTTTACTTCAATTATGCTTTTCTCAATTCAGGAACTTATAGAGTAGCGTTCTACTACAATGAACAAAGCTGGGGTGAGATCTGGGTGACCGTGACCGCGGGGTATTATGCAAGCTGGACAGGTCCATCCACTATGAATGGAACGGTGGGGCAAGCGCTAGAGTTTACCATTTATATCTTATCCAACACATCGAGCTTTCACCGAAGTGTAACTCTGATTTTAAATAATGGAATCCCTGTGATTGGTGCTCAAGTCGATTGGTACATCAATGATGCCTTTCAAAACAGTACTCTCACTGGATCGGACGGTCGGGCCACTTTCAGTTATATCTTTGCGACTCTTGGCTTTTATGAGGTCGCAGCGAAACATGAAGGCGTTATTCTCGCCTCCTTCGATGTTAATATTGCAGAAGCGCCCAAAGAAGGATTGGAAAAGTTTGTAGAGGAAAATACGGCGTTATTGACCATCTTAGTGGTCTGCTTATTGCTTTTTGTGGTCATTGGAGCGGTGCCCCCAGCACGGCGGCGAGTTACTAAGTCACTTAGCAAAGTTAGAACACTCGTTGGCCGTAAAACGGTATTTGGCCCCCGCTATTGTGCCCGGACGCTTACTAAGGAACTGGAAGAGAGATTCGGACGAGATGAGCTACATGAAGCAACAATAGACCCTGCTAAACAAGAAGCTATTAAACGGGAAGTAAGCGCTAAACTCACCCGTTTTTCTGAATTCATGACCAAAACTGTCGACGAGAAGGTCGAGTTCACCCAGAAAACCACTGATCTGATCCTGAAACGATATAAGAAATAATAAATGTATTCAAGAGATCGAGAATTTCTGATTATTCCATTAATCCCAATGCATTCTCTGTTTCTGATCTCATCTTCGCTATTTTTCAGATTCCATTAGAAGTTTGGCTTTCAAGATATAATTCTCTATCTCCAATTGCTTCATTTTCTCAATAACGGAAACATTCTGATCTACCATTAATCTCCATTTATTTATTTCATCAATTAAGATGTTTTGTTCTCTCCACCAATTTTATTAGGTTAGTGACCTTACTCTTCTGAGCAAATTCCATAGCTTCCAAATATAATCAAATATTATCAAATCTTTCAAGAACCCCCTTCTTTAAGTGTTTAAATAATCAACTGCTGAAGTAAAGATAGAGGTGACTTGGTATAAGAAAGTGTGGTAAAAACATAAAAACACAGCGATTGGACACATAACACAGAAACGTAGGACGATTGATCATAATTGAGGATGTGTTCCTCTCTTGGCGAAAGTTCCGACGCTGCGGTATCGGAAATGGGATTTCGACCGTAGAAGCAACTAATTCACCAATCCGGTTTACAGCTGCCGATTGGACTTTGGTTTGCGACCTTAGTTCTATCTCCCTACATGGCAGGTAGATCCCGCATAACTATCCTTGCAGGGACACCTCTCGGGCTTGCTTGAGAGGATAGGCAGTGTTATCTGATCCCATTCATTTGGAAAGAAATGAGTAGATTTGATAACATTTGACTATGATGAAAGGAACGGTGAGTTAATCTCTTCAGCTATATGAATTGCTTCTTCAATCTCCTTTAGACATTTTTCTGAGCTATCGTATACCAAGTAGAATAAAGAATTTTTGCTTTTTATCAATGAAAGCATTTCTATTAATTCAAAATTTTGTGGTGTAAAGCTATTCTCCAATATAATATCATCAATCATTGCCAAGCTAGAGTTGAAAACATCTTTGGGTGTGTAAATACCCAACCATCGAAAAAGCACCCCTCCACTATCCCATCTGAAAAAGATAGCTTCCATAATTGCATGTGGATCATCGGTTTGATAAGCTCGCTCTACTAATTCATCACCTGTGGAAACGAAATGACTGTAGTTTCCCTCTATTGCTTCCATGATGTTTTCTAGAATATCAGCTCTCAATCTATAGTCTTCTGGGATTTCCTTGATCTGCTGCCTAACTTTAGTGAAATTACCCCTAAAAAAATCGAGTTTTATTTCTCTAAATAGCATTCTTGCCACTAGCAATTTTCTACCTAAATACTGATCTAATGGATATCAAATCTAATAATCACTGATTTAAATCGGCTGCCTCACTCATAGTTACACGCTGCTGTGCTACTCTAATATAATCTGATAAACGTACCTGTTCGAGTCGTGTTTGGAATGTTACATTAGTCTGAATGAAGTTTTGCCAAAGATCATATTGATCTTCAAGCTGCTGTCGTTCAGCAGTCACCTTTTCGATCATTCGCCCCAAAGAATATTCTTCTGCTATGGATTCAGCCTGTTCCAAGAATTTCAAAGCTCTAGTCAGATTACCTTTTACCATCGCAAATTTAGCTTTGAGCATTAAAGCATCAACCATTACAGAGAAAGAAGAAGATTTTTGAGCGAGAGTAAAGTATTTCTGAACCAAAACTTCTGCTTCTTCAAAGACAACATGTTCACCAAAAGCTTTGAATTCATCTAACAGGAGTTCACAGAGATTTAGCATAGCCATATTGAATGCTGTATCGGTTTCTGGGATGTCATCTTCTATTATTCGTTGAAAAAGTTCCTGTGCCTGTGCTTTATCTCTTATTTTAGGGCTTGTTTTCAGAATTAAAGCCTTTGATACACGCCAATATAGATTAGTCCATTTATTTTCCTCTTGATCTTTAGTTAACTCTAATTTTTCAAGAAATTCCTGTGCTTGTACAGGTTGATTCCTCTCAATTGCAATAGAAATCAGCATGAAGAGAAATTTTGAGATTAAGGGATTATTGTTAAGCTCTTCGCTAAGTTGGAGCCCTTGTTGATAATTTTCCACTGCAAGCTCTAAGTCTCCTTTTTGTCTGTAAATTTCACCAACGGCCTTGAAATTTTTAGCCATATGGTATTTATTGCCGACCTCCTCGTCTGCTATCATACACTGCTGATAACACTCTAGTGCACGATCAAAATCGCCTTTATGTAAATAAATCGCTCCGATATTATACAGAGGGTAAAAAATTAGCGTTTTATTGTCAAATTCTTCACATAGTGCCAAACTTTGCTGGAAATACTCCAATGCGCGTTTAAAGTTACCAGTTTCTTTGTAAATTATACCAATATTGTTAAATGCAAGAGCCATCCCTATTTTGTTACCAATTGTCTCGTAAAGGGTCAAGCTCTTCTGATAATATTCTAATGCACGATCATTATCATTTTTGTCAATGAAAACATTTCCGATGCTCCGAAAAGAGTCAGCTATGCCTGTTTTAATGTCAATTTCCTTCCACAGTTCTAAACTTTTCTCAAAAAACTCTAACGCTTTGTCAGCCTTATCCGTCTTCCAGAGAAATCGGCCTTTAAAATATGCGACTGATGCTTTTCTTTGAGTGAGGATATGTGCAGTTTCTTCTATGAGTGTTGAAAGAACATTTTCGCTTTGCTCAATCACAGTTAGACCTTTATCAAATTCTCCAATCCACTCCATTGTACCTACCATTGCGATATAAGCATCAAGTTGATACAACATCATTTCTTGTTCTTTACTTTCTTTCAGAACATGTTTAGCTACCTTTAAACTTTCTGTATAGTCGCCTTTTTCTCTTAAAATATGACTCTTTAATAAATTATACATTAAACGGTCATTCAGAGTGATTTTTTCCTCTTTTTCCCAGGTCTCCACAAGTTGTAAAGCTTTATCACAATTTCCTTGGAAGAGTAGCTGTTCTATTTCCAAATTGTCCATAATTAATCACCCCAACCCCTATTACTTAAGTTGAATGAATTCACATAACATCTCATAATGATTATTACTATCGCGAAATATCTTGATATGATTATTATGCCCTTATACAGTTATCCAATTCAACAAAAAAATTAGACATTAGGAGGATCCTTGGGTTAGGGAATTATTACAGATCATAAACCTATAGAGGGGATATAATTTTATCAATATAACTTATCATTGCTTAATTTATAACATAACAGGTTTCTTATACCCAAGACATGGTTACACAGTTTTTCCTAGAAATTTATTAACCAAACATTTTTATTCGTTCTAGTACGAACTGTTCTAATTAGAACAAATTATATTAAACAACAACAAAAACAGGAATCTTCAGTTTTTATGCCTTTAATATCATTGTTAAGGAATTTTATCACGAAAAGGAGAAAAAATAGATGAATCAAACTCTTAAAACAATACACAGCCTACGATCAATACGTAGATTTTCCAAGGAAGAAATTTCGGAAAATAATTTGAATATTATACTCAAAGCTTCAATTTGTGCAGCTAACTCTGGTGGAAGGCAAAGCTATTCAATTATCGTTGTTCGTGACGAAGTTATATTGAAAAAGTTGTTTTATGGTGCAAATAGGGCATTAGTATTTTGTGTAGATTTTAATCGGATTGCTGACACTGCTAAAAGGTTGAATCATCAATATGACACTGGTGGAATTATGGAATTTATTACCGGTAGCACAGATGCTATTCTTGTTTCGCAAAATGCAGCCCTTGCAGCTAAATCATTAGGTATAGAGAGTTTATTTACAAATAGCATTCACCGGGCAGATCCCTCAGAAATCTATGAATTATTTAATCTTCCGAAACATTATTGTTTTCCCCTCCTAGGTCTTTGTTTGGGATATCCAGAAGTTGAACCAACGTATAAAAAAGGACGTTTGGAGAGTACTGGAATAGTTCATTATGAAAAATATAAAAGATTATCAGAGGAAGAACTAGATAGAATTATTGCTGATTATGATGATAAAGATAAGCATCTAGGATTTGCCGTTGACTGGAAAAAAGAAGGTTTCAATCATTTTTTGGACAGATACTTTACAAATAGGTTACAATGGTTTCAAAGCGACATAAGATCAAAAGAAGGTGATATTCTTCAAATCTTGAAAAATGTAGGATTCCTTAATAAAGGTCAGTAAACTCTCTAATCCTACTAAACAGGATTTTAATAACATTATATCGATATTACCTTGAGGTAATTATAACATGGCACAAAAAAGAAAAGCGGGTTTATTAATCTCAAAGATCCATCAACTCTCAGGTCGTTTGTTGACTCAAAAATCAAAACATTACAAATTGGATATTACACCAGCCCAAGGTCGAATTCTTTTCGTATTATGGGATAAGGAAGAAATGTCTTTTCAAGAATTATTGTTTAAAACACAATTAGGAAAATCTACTTTATCGAGTATGGTAAAAACGCTTGAAAAAGCAGGCTATTTAGAAAGATTAGATCATCCTGATGATGATCGGATGAAAAGAATTAGATTAGTAAAAAAAGATCCAAGCATTGAAGATAAGTACCTATCAATCGCTAAGGACATGAATCAAGTCTTTTATAATGGAATTTCTGAAGATAATATCCTTCAATTCGAGAAAACACTTGAAAAAGTACTCGAAAACCTGATAATCGCAAATAGTGGATAAAACTTGGTTCTGCCATAAGAGTAGATATTAAAGGGAAATATGGATTTTTAAGAGCATTAAATACGAGGTGGCATATTTTAACTCAAATAACCGAAATTTTACCATATTCTTTGATGATGGCGGAGTAATAAGCGATAATTCCAGAAAAGGGGAACAATGGAGAGATCTCATCGCAAAATATTTTGTACCACGCTATGGTGGTACCGCGGACGAGTGGCGAGAAGCAAATCTGCGAGTTGTCAAACATCTGATGAAGAAAATTGAAGAATTGATTGATAATAAAATCGATCTTGAATACAAAAAATATCAGAAATTTGAAGACGAAAACTGGATTAATTATATGTTTGATGCAGTAGGCATTGAAAGACCACCCATACATGATTATTACAAAATATGTCGGGAAGTAGAACGATGGGTAACTTCACAACTTCAGGCAGATATAAAGGGAATAGTGGATATCATTAAACGATTGAAGTATGAAGGATATACTCTTCATACAGCATCAGGGCATACATCATGGGTATTAAAAGCTATTCTGACCAAAATGGGAGTATTAGATTGCTTTAATAATTTATATGGGCCTGATTTGGTTGGTATGATGAAAGGAGGAGTTGAGTTTTATCGAAGAATTTTCTCACATGCGAGAGTTACACCTTCCTCTGCAATCGTAATTGACGATAACCCAAAGTTATTACAGATAGTTGATCAGTTAGGAGCTTATACAATCCAATCATGTGCCATAAAGGGTACAAAACCAAAATGGCAACATTTTTACAACAATCCATCCGAATTACCAACACTATTGACATCACTACTCAATGATAAATAAAGATAGGAGAGATGTCGGATGTACGCTTAATCCTGTGCATATTCGGTTGATATCGTCAACCAATAGGGAACGGAAAATGCAATCAAATAAAAGATCGTGATGAAAGTGAAATAATCGGGAAAAACATTTGCTGGATAGTGCTCTTCAGTATTAGTAATATTTCTACCAATTTTCACAACTAATATCTGTATTCCAAGTAACCCTAATGAAAGAATGAAAAATCCTATCACACCTCGATGAATATTAGGTACGGAGGTCTTTTTTATTTCTTTGACCCAATTCACTGTAATTTCTGTTTCTATTAGTTTCAGAATTATATAAATCATTACCCCCAAGCTTATAAGAAAGCTAATACCCGTCAATAGATCATACATCATGTGTAATGAATTTTTCTCTAATATTTTCCCAAGAAAGCCAATATTATCATAAAAATAATATAAAGTGCCAAATAAAACTGGAAATAGAACATTTCTTGTCAATATATAGATAAGACCTGCACAAAACCCCAATATAAGAACGAGTAAAAGAGTATAAGTATAATAGGTGTAATTAGGGTCGATAAAGATAGAAGGCAATTCTATAAAGGCAAAACCGAGACTAGATAGAATAACAGCATGAAAGGGAGATAAACCTCGGTCTTCTAATAATGGAATTATCATCCGCCGATAAAATAGTTCTGTGAAGATCGGATAAGCACAACATGAATAGAATAAAAACAGCAGTAGTAGTATTGGATCCTTTAAATCTTTGTAAGAGGATATGAACCAAGGCTCTTCATTTTTTAATTTTATATCTAAAAATCTGTACAATTCCTTTAATAATGTTTGAAAAGAAGCAGCAACACAAACCAAGAGAAAAACAGTGACAAGCCCTATTCCACTAACTTCTTTATAATCCACATCCAGTACTTTAAGTCGAGGAATGAATAAAAAAAGAACAATTCCACTAATTAAAAATAAGATAAGAATCATTACTATTAAACCGAATGTTGTAGAATCTATTTCCCCGGTTAACCACTGTATGAATGCTAGTGGCCAAGCGATGAGATTAAAAAGAAAGTAGCCTATTGCAACAATAACCGCTGGAGTGAAGAAATTTAAGTAACTATTTTCTATCTCAGCGATGTTAATTTTTCTCAAATCGGGTCCCTTATATCCAAACAATGGATTCAGTTAAACATTGCGTTGTAAATAAGATTTTTTAGAAGAAGATTATAATTATTGAAACGATCAATAATCCTAAAATTACTAATCCAAATAAGTATCCACGCTTTACTTTAAATAATCTTGTTTTAGCAGATTTTGTCCCTTTCCGCACTTTTTTATCAGAGTGAAACGTTCTTTTTCCCATCTTCAATCCTCAAATATCTGAATCTTTAAATTTAATGCTTTCCAAAAGGTTTTTTATTATGCTTAACATCCGCTTTAATACATAATGCCTATCTTCTCGATTTATTAGTTTTTTAGCCATTAGCACAGACTATAACCATTATAATACATTTAGAAAAAATCCTTATCAAAACTATAATGACTCCCTATAGTTGCTTTTTCAACATTTTGACAGAAAAAACTAGTCTATATTTATGTAGATAAGGTAATTGAAGAAACTAGTCATTATGATTAATTTTTAGTCCGATAGAATCGTTTAATTGACGGTATAGTTATAATGAAGAGCACAATTGTCGAAAATCCCCAAGATATACTGGTGGGAGCTAAAGCTGAAGTATTGGAGCTGGGAGTACTGGAGCTTACACTATAATCTAGAGTATATGAACTTAAACAGGCTGATCCTTTTTCTATCCAATAAGTTGAAAACCAGAGGCTAATATTTGCTAATATTTGCACCTTCATATTGGCTAATATTTTACTACTGATTTTCAATTGTAAAATTATCTGTATACGTGATAGATGCTTTCACTGATTTTACAGGATGATTAAAAATAGTTAAACTAACAAGAAGGAAAAAAAGGAGAAATTTGGTTCCCATTCTCCAAGTAAATATATTAAGATCGAATACTCGCTGATTTATCATATTCTTTACAATCCCTACTCACAGACATTAAGGTAATAAACTCACGTTATTCAAGTATTTAAATTGATAAATTCTCATCTTGTTATTTTATTCTTTGCTACAGAATAATTAGTTTTAGTTTCAGGTGCGATTTACTTTTCTAGGATCATTTTAACGATTTTATTCAATGGATTTTTCGTTCTATTCCAGATCCAGTCAATTTGAATGGGGAGCTCAGATAAAACATTAGAAATTAATCTTTCAGTTGATTTGGGATCAGTCCATTCTTTCTTGTCCGATTTAGAATGGATTGAAATCTTTTTTTCTTCAGGATCTATAATCCAAACTTCTTTTACTCCCACCTCTAAGTATTTAGGCAATTTCTTATTTAAGTCAATATCTTTGGTAGTTTTAGACGTAATTTCAACAACAATATCAGCGGGTCCTTCGTACCGAGTTTCTTTAATGTTGGAATAATTTTCTGGTCTAATAATCATTAGATCTGGTTCAGGACTCCATTTTTTATCCAATCGCATGACATATCGTGAGCCAAAAATCTTTCCTTGTTTTGTTTCTTCTAAATAAACCCTCAAAATAGTCATTAAATAAGAAAAGATGTCCTCATGCTCAGTACTCGCTGGAGAATGAATCACAAGCACCCCCTCGATTAATTCATAGTTAGTATCTTCGTTAGAAAGCTCCCAAAATTCTTCTTCTGTTACTTCTGGTTTAAATATGATATATTCCCCTTCTAAAATCACTTCTTTGGGAAATTTAAGAAGGATAGCCATTATACTCTCACACTATAATTTCGTAATATCTAATTAACTTATGAATCATTTAAATCTATAATATTATCAAATGCAATCCACTTGTATTAATCACTCGAATTATCTTTGCATATCTCTTCTTTTTTCCGCTAACCAGCGAGGTAATATTACCAGCGTTTGACCTGTTTGTAACTTATGAATGATGGTTTTTGATTTGGGTAACCACATTTCCCGATCAGTTTCCCGCTTATGTAGTAAAACTGCCTTCTCAGTTTCTCGAATAACTTCCCAATCTCCCATATAAGTTACTGGTTCATTTTCGGTGTAAGCGGAAGGAAGTGTGGGTATCAGTTGACGTATTCTCTTCACCACTAAATCAATGTTCCCAGTCTCTTCCTTTGATTTCCAATAAGGAAAAGGAATGTGCTCCTGATTTAACACCCGATAATTTTCTTTTTTCAATGCCTGCGTTAATCCATTAAACACACTCTTTTTGAGAAGGATCAGTTGTACCGTCTTTTTTTCCTCTTCAGAGACGAGATTATCTAGTCTTTGTATGATTTCAGTTTGTTTAAATCGAATAACTTCCTCTCTTTTCGCATGGGGTAGAAATTCGGGCTTTTTCTTCTCATCAAGCCCTTGGTCGATTGGAAACTCGATTGCATTAAATAAATAATACCCATCCGTTTGAAATTGCGATAATATGGCGGTTTTTTCCTCCTGTTGAATGGATGTTCTTGGTTGATAGTAAAATCCATATATTGCTTGAACTAGTGTAGTAAACAAGGGAGTTACATGTGTATCTTCAAAATAAAAAAACTTTTGAGAACTAGGAAATGCTTCGGTTATGAATAGATATTTTAATACGGAAGGAATGTATTTAGTCGCTGAATGCCGGCATCGGGCTTGATATTTCTTATCAATTTGCGGAACAAACATTTCAGGATGACATCGCTGACAATACCCGTGACTATCCAGTATACTACCACACGTCTCACAAAAAAAGGTACTCATGCGATTCTCAATATTGCTGAAGTATTTATGCCTTTGTACTGATGTATACAATTTGGGGAACTTTATTCTTGAATTCCTTATTTTTTAGGTCTTTAAGTGACATATATGTGAATATTATGCCCAGAATATTGTATCTGGAACATATGGATTAAAGGTGTTATGATCCATCTATTTTAAATTCAAGAACGATGAAATACTTAGAAATAATTCTTTACTTACTTAATGTAGAAGCTTAACATGCAAATAATAAAAAGAAAAGAAGTGAATGATTCAATTCAAGCAAATTTATTCATTTTAAATTTAACCGTAATCAAAACTCCAACGAAGAGTAAAGTCAAAGGGAAAATTAGATCTGACATCAGGATTTCAGGTAAAGTGTCGTCATAATGAATCCTAACTTGCATAAAATCAATCGCGCCATAGACACTGAAGCTTGTACAGGAGATATTAACACCGAAATTTGTATCTGAGAAGTCATTCCAAAGCCATGACTCTCGTCCCCAAAGATCAGTTGAATTACCTCTAATGGTGTTATCTCCGACTTTATCATTAATATTATTGGACGATGATGCCGTATAACCACTGGTTGTTTGATTCATTCTTGAATTCCATAAGAGTTCAAATGTCCAATTAGTTAACGCACCACTGCTGTATGGTCCACACTCAACATCTATTTCGATGCCAGTAATAACATCAGTGTTATCGAGACCAAAGGAGAAGTTATAGGCAATTAAATAATTGCTAGGCTCTACTGTCCAAGTATTGAACGCAATTTCGTCTTCTCCATCTGCATATAAACCGTTTAGGTCTCGTCAACCACTATGGATTATATCTGTAGGATTATTAACACTTTTCCAGCCTGTATCAACCGCATTAGTCGCTATTGACATGTTCATGGTTAGAAGTAGACAAAAACAAATTAAAAGAACTTTATTAATAGTTTTCATAATACACCAATCCTTCTCGAATAATATAAAATGGATAGAGGAGAGTACAGGTTATCGAAATATCATCGAATATAAACAAATGTAAACAAAAATTATCAACTTCTGTCACTTCTGCTATTCTCTGTTTCTTTTTTGTTAGGTGTCATTCGATTAGCCCGTTGCCGATCTAATCTCCACCTGACAGGATGTAACCACACATCCTCTATCCCGTTGGTACAATCACCGAAATGAAACGCCTTCGGGATTACGTGAACGATGATGTTGTAGCCACCATTGACATCACTATTTACCAGTGTGCCATTGAAAGATCTAAATAGTCCTCTATGGATTCGTGTGCCTTTGTATATATGGTGTTTCTTAACTGGCTCTTGATCTAAGAAACTACATTTGCTAGTGTAGTCTTCGCGGGTGAAAACCACTCTGATTCCTGCATCTTCAGCTTTATACTCTACCATCTTCAAAAACTTGTAGAAGGGAATAGACACAAATTGTTGGTTGGTCTTTTTACCTAGGTTGATCTTCTGCTTCCAGCCTTTGTTCCTACCAATAATGATCAGGTCTATTTTGTTTTCAATACACCAGTCAATATACATTCGGCTGATCTTGTGGAAAAGATCAGAGAGTTTGCGATCTCTAATATCCATTAATTTCTTTTTCTTTTTACCAGTCTTGATGTTTTGCTTGTCATACATACTTTGAATTCGTGCGAGCTCTTTGTTGAAGTATTGGTTAATGGATTTGACAATACCGCCTTTGACAATAATTGGTCGTTCGCCAATATTGTTCACATTAGTTATCAGATTGTCTAATCCGACATCCGTGCCAATAATTCTTTTAGGGTCGGTATTAGGAATAATTGGTATCTGTTTAGTATAAAGGACTTCTAAAATATACCCTGTGCCTTTTGGCACAATTCGTGCCCCTAGAAATTGAGTATGAAAATGTAACCGGGTTTTGACTTCCAGACCTAGGGCTTTAGGGAGTTTAAAGACTCCGTTTTTATATCTCACTTGTTGGTTGGTAAAGATTAGAAGCGCTTGTCCGTTCTTAGCTTTGTACCCCGGTAGACGGGGTTCGCCGGTGTATTTTTGCGGACTCCCCTGCCAATCCTTGTGCGCTTTAAAATAGGAATCCCATACTGTATCTACGTGACGAAGGAGTTGTTGTGAGGATTGGATCGGCAGACTACGATAGTTAGAAGAGTTTTTCAGTAACCTATTTAGCTCATCGTATCGTAGCCATTGTTTTGTCTTAAAATATTCCTGGCGAATGATATAGGTCGCTTCATTGTACAAATTTTTGGCTAGATAACAGAGATGACCTAATGTCTTGTTCGGTGCGATCCATAGCCGTTCTGCTCTTATAACAAGCTGATAGGGGGCTTTCTCAATCACAATTCCTTGATTTTCACTTGTATTGAATAGAATTATTCTTCCTGATAGGTGCAGGTGTTCGCGTAGTTCTTTCGGAATAGTAAAGCGATAGGTCTTCGAGAGTTTGATCGCTTTGGTCTTACCAGTCTTAGGAGCGGTTAGATGTAAGTGGAGTTGTTGTCTGTCTTTGTTCAAAGAAATAAAGACTTGCATGCTCCTTTGAATCGCATATTCTTCTCGTATTTGTTTTGGAATTGTAATTTGTCCTTTGTTACTGACTTTGGCAAATACTTCTATGTTTTTAGAGGTAATAACCTGTGTTTGTGGAGAAGTATCGCTAATAGCCATAAATTTCACTCTCTATCTATTATATAGATTTAGATTTAAAACGCTCTGATGTAGAGAGGTAATTGTAAATGAACTGAAGTTCATTTACATTATTGGGACTCTTTGCATTTGATTGTCTTTTTTGTCGGCATAAATTTGTTTGAGAATATTCTTTCTGTAATATATTCGAATGAACTCTTTAAATTATCATTAAAACACCCCAAATCCTTAAACGAATATCTTAAAGGATCAAGTTACAAAAGTTATCAACAATTGTCGATAATTGTTGATATTAGTAATAAAAAGTTAAACCATAATCATTACCATGTTAAATACTTGACAAAATCAAAGCGGTTAGAGTAAAAGAAAATAGTTGAGATGCCTATGGATTATAGACAAATTCTGAATAATGAACAATTCCTCCGTGATTTGGTAAAAGATGTTTTTCAAGCGACGGATTTAGACCAAAGTGGTTACCTAGATTTAAAAGAGTTAGGAGAAATCTTAACACAAATAAATCCTGAAATAGGCGGAGCACTACCAACTGAAGAGGAGATCCAACTTACTATGAACGAAATAGATCTCTCAAAGGATGGGAAGATTAGTGAAAAAGAATTACTGTTATTAATCAGAAGTATATTGGAAAAGCTCATTAATAAGAATGTCTAATAAGTTAGTGAGGAGTCTTTTTTCAAATCTTGGCTATTTTCCTTTATTAGTTCCCGACATTTATTCATTTATTTTATTACAGTTTTCTACTTCTAAAAAACTATGACATTTGCCTTCGTCTTATTTTAGTCTTAATTCCCATACCAGAGACAAATAGTACAAATAGCACAAATAGCACAAGGTTAAAATCAAATTCAGAAACAGCATAAAAATCGGTTGAATCAGTATAGAAAGGAAAGGGATCAGGAGATGAATTATCGTGTAGTAGGTTAATGGTAGTAGATGTAACGGCTTTAAATGACCAACCTGACATATCTAAGGACATATTGTATTGAAATTCGATTGTATTTCCACTAATTTGAATGAGATCTGTATCATTGGCGTACATATTATAAAATCCCATAGGAATATGAGGATCAAATAAATAAGCTAAAGCTGCACCATAACAAATTCCATTATCATAATATGTACCAAATGCACCTTCAATAAAACCATCTGAAGCTTGATCCATTATAACATAATAGGAATTGACACTAACATTAACATCCGCTTCTGTGACTATTTTAAAACTCCATAAACCATTATCATCCGAATAGTATACATCATGGATTTCTAATGCGCCATCTCCACCATCATCGTAATCATCTGTTGTTAATAAGTGGTAGGAAGGCGGGTTAGTAAAGGATAATACAGGAATTGTAAAAATAGAAACAAAAAAAACCATTAAAGAGAACAAAAGAATTTTAGAGGAGATCATATTCGGGTGGAAAGTAAAAATTAATTTATATTTTTTGATATTTGTATTGTGTAAAATAAAATCTCTTGTCGAGTAAATTTTTAGATCTTGGCTAAACCGCTCCCTCAAAACTTATCGCCTTAATTTCCAAAGCGGAAATAGCGGGGATAAAAAAGATAAATAAGCGACGATAGATATACAAATAAACGACGTTAGACATACTATTGAATATGTAGGTCGCTTGTAATTATTAGATCTACATTTTCAAGATAGTAAGTGGATTCGATCATTCGATCAAATAGTCTCCTAATTGATATTTTTGACTCAAGAAAAGAATCACATTTGTCTTTTTGTATATATGAATAATGAGTTTCTTTTGAATCTAGTAGTTGAATTAATTTATTTTGTATTAATGTCTCCAATTGAGCAGTTTGTTCTCTAGAAAAGCCAACTTGAAGAAATAACTCAATATTACTCTTAATAAATGTAGGAATTCGGCCAAATGTTTCTCCAATGGCAGAGTCAGCAAGCACAATTGTTTTTTCTTCTTTTAAAATTCGAGCAGAGACTTCTTTTGGAAGTTGGTTAATTAATAGACGAAGAATTGCACAAGTATCTAAACCAAGACGCTCTCTCATCTTATTCGCTCTCAAAGGCTTGTGTTTCTTTCTTACGTTCCTCGTGGATAAAATTGGTTAGCACTTTCGCAATTATTTTCCATCCCGCGTCATCTATATGAGGAAATTCTTTACATATTGACCCTGCGACCTCTTGAATAGAAATTTGCTTCTTATTATCCATTTTAGTGTCTTTATTTGTTTCGCTAGTCATAAATAAAACCCGTTACTATTTATTATAATATTAATCCTTAGTATACTTCTCAAATTGGTGCCCAAATGGTCGATAATTAATGGCATCTCCTAAAAAAATGAAGTGATTTACACCTATATGACTAAAATGCTTTATTGCTATCTTAAGAGCATTGATTTGTCCATGAACATCCGCAATAACACCAAGAATATCTTCTTCAATCATAATTCGTGGAATATTCTGCATTTATAGCTTCCACACTCAATCCCGTGCATATTCTGTGGATATTGTCAACCAAAACGGGATAGAGAAGGCAACAAGGTATACGCCGATAATAAAGACAAAATATTCTGGAAAAATCTTATCGGTCAACTCATTACCGATTTTTTCTACTAATGCTTGTATTGCTAAAAAACCAATGGAAATAACGAAGAATCCTATTACCCCGCGTTGAATATATGGTACTGAGTGTTTTTTAATAACTTTCATCCACTCTGAAGACGACTCTGGATCTTTCGCTTTCGTGAATACATAGGGAATGATAATTATAGTTAATACAACAGTAAGGACGTTTAATGAGTCATGTATAAGTAATAAATTTTCATTATCAAGTGCTGATCCAAGAGATCCCGTATAATAATGGAAAAAGTAGAAAGCATGGAATAGGATTGGGAATAGGATATTGCGTGTTAAAATGTATGTTATCCCTACACAAAGTGAATAACAAATGTAAGTGATTAGTAGAAAGTAAAAAGTTGGATTTTCTGGATACAGGAGTATATATGGAAGATTTAAGAAGCTAAATCCTATGCTTGATAGAATCACTGCATGGAATGGCGACAATCCCCTGTCTTCTAGCAAAGGTATAAGTGTTCGACGAAACATTAACTCCGAGAATAGATTAGAAATAACCAATGAATGCAAAAAAAACAATAATAAAAGGACGGGATCGTCTAATTTCTTGAAATTTGTCTCAAACCACGGTGATTCATGAGATAATGTTATGGAAAAATATTTAAATAACTCTGCTATCAATATTCGAAAAAAAGAGGCAAAAAAAAATAAAGGGATCATAATAAAAAAACCATCTGCTCTAACTTCCCTATACTCTGCATCCAATACTTTTAATCGAGGAATGAAAATAAAATAGATGATTATAACTACAAAAACTAACGATAAATTGACCGTTATCCCATTTAATATTAGTAAATCTATTTCTGCACTTTCAGATTGAGAAAAGACCCACTCTGATATAGCTAGAGACCATGCAATCAAACTAGGGAGAAAGTAAGCTATTGCCACTATTGCAGCTGGCGTAAAGAAGTTTAAATAACTCTTTTCAATCTCAACAATAGTGTATTTTCTCATTATTGTATCCCTAGGTTAAGAGTGTTCAAGTTCAGTAGGAATGGGCTATTTTTATTGAGTTTTAACAACACCTACTTATCCCTATCTTCTCTCAGCTTTCTCTTCTAGCCATTCTATGATTTCCGCTATAGGTACTAACATTAATGTGCCAATTTGAGTAATATGAGGAATCTTATCACTACTTTGTTGCTTTGATTTCATACTTTGGAGTGCTTCTGACATTTTCCTCTCGAATTCCTTGTAGATAGGAAGAGTTTCATCGGTTAGAGGAAAGGTTTTGATAAAGGAAGAACTTCGTTCGTTTAGAGTAGGTAAATCCATAATATTGACTTTTTCTTCGGTAAATTGAGTCATCCAATTTATAAGATTAGTTGTACTCAACGCTTCAGTTCTCATTAATTCATAAAGCAAATTCTTTAATGCATGGCTTTCTTCGGTTGATAACTGAAATAATTCAATCTTATCCTGAGTGAGGTCTTTATATTTATACAAATTATTTTTGTTAACTGAATAATGTCTTGTTTTAAGTTTTTTCTTATCTTCCTTGCTTTCTTCCCATACCACTATCCCTGCCTCTTCAAGTTTTCTTATGTGATGATGTATTGTCGTTTTTCCCTTGTTTAAGTATTTACTCAACTCTAATAATGTTAATTTTCTATAAACTATTAAGTAGATAAAAATCGTAAACCGCGTTTCATCTTTTAGAACTTCATAAAAATTTTGAGATAGGAAACGAGATGCCAAACCGGTATTAACTTCCTTTATTGATATTTTATTCTCTCAACTTTGTTTTTGAGTAGAAGAAATTTCTCTCTTTCTTACATTTTTTTCTTTTGTCTCTTCTTTCTTTTTTAATATTTTGCCGAACATGCAATAAATCACACATTAGATCTTATATGTCATTAGTTGTTTCTTTTTCAAATATACTATTACTTTATAAAGCTATAGGACAGTAATATTAATTGTGTAAATGAGGAGCACAGTCCAAATAAGCAGCTCTATAATCACGGTAGTTAATAAAAGTGCTCCTAACACAATTAATATAGGTATTGTAGTAAAAAAAATGGTTATAAACTATAGAAAGATTTAGAGAGGCTGTATTGAGGATTAAAAATGAAATCTGTTAGTAAAACTGAAGCAAGTGGCATTCAGAAATTAATCCCATCAAGACCAGGCGG
>JAEOTF010000122.1 GCA_016840025.1 Candidatus Hodarchaeota archaeon | reverse complement strand
GATATGGGTAATGGAGAAGAAATAATTGATGGAGATGGGACAGATTTCACAGTTATTGCGCAAGGAAATTATACCGTTAGAATATCTAATAATCTCGGTCAACCTTCCACAATAATTGGATTTGGATCTGGGAATCAAAGTTTTAATCTTGCAGATGTAAGTTTTACTTCAGTGCGATATGTTCAAATCGAGTACCGTTCAGGTATTGATGTTAAGTTGGATGCTATTGAAGCAACATACTATAACATTCCAATGAGCACCACTACCCCGACTGAATCGACTACTACAACGGAACCAGAAACCACAACATCTACTGGCGAATCATCCTATCCTATCCTAGCGCTATTTTGTGGAATTGGTTTACTTACTCTTATTAGACAAAAGTTAAAGCAATTTTAAACCTACAAATTCACTGTTTAGTATTTCTTTTGCTAATTGGAATTAATTACTGAATTAACAAAGAAAAGGAACCATGAATTGAAATTCACATTCGGGATTGGTACATTGACTCAACTGTGTTTCATCTAGAAGAATATTAGCATGATTCCAGCACTTCGGACATAAAGGACGTTCACAATGAGTGCAAATCTCAATGTTTCTTCCTAAAAATTCATGTAAATATTCTACTTGCGGAATTTCTAATATACTCATCATAGTTCTTCAATAACTCTACTCTTCCATCAATTTTTAAAGCTCTAATCTTCTGAAACATTTACCATAGAAGAAGAAGTGAAAAGCTATCACTAATTCTTCACTATCACTTTCAATTAGGTCTCTCAGGTTTTTTTTTCTCTCCTAAAGTTAGCCAACCAACAATAATACATACGTAACTATCAGTGCTTCCAACTGCTTATGAGTTTAGCTGGGAGAAAAAATAATAATGGTTAGTTAAAAAAGAGATTATCCTCTAAAGATTTAATCTTAAATGAGATGTGTACGCTTATGGCACAATATTCATATCGCTTTCTTCATTTTTCAGATACCCACCTTTCAAGGAATTACCCTGCAATACGAGGAATGTTGCGACTTCGTGCATATAACGCAGCCTTTAATCAGGCAATTCAAACTGCTATTAGAGAAAAAGTTGATTTTGTAATTCATACGGGAGATTTATTCGAGACCTCTAAACCACAAGCGCGAGTTGTTCAATTTGCACGACGACGTCTTCAACAACTCCATAAAAATGGAATTCCTTTTATTCTAATCCGCGGGAATCATGGGGGATCATATACGGGAACTGGAGTTGTGGCAGGAGTGGCTCATGATTATGTAACAGATATTCCACAAGATAAGAAAGACAGTATCGATATTCTAGCTGATGAGTTGCCTCTTGCCATTATTATTGACCCAGATGTAAGTGAAAAGTATAGCAAACAAGGTTTAGCATATAAAAAAGTTCATGTGGGAGAAGATCTAGAGATTATGGGAGTAGGGTACAGAGGAAAGGGTCTAATCTTTGCGCTTCGTAAATATTTTCAGGAAGAAGGAAACACAAATCGAGATAAAATACTTATGCTACATTCTTTTATCGAAGGAGTAACATCCGTTCCACCTGGTCAGATACCACCGACTGTTGAGGAAATTAATGCTCTTTCTGATCATTTGAGATATGTAGCTACAGGACATGAACATACGTATCGTGAACGTAAAGTAGATTCTATTCAATTTTTATGTCCAGGTTGTACAGAACCCCGAATATTCTCAGAAAGCGAAGATGAGCACTATTATGTTATCACAGACATAACCAGTTCTGACATACAAATTACTAAAATCCCTGTGAAACCGATTCAAACAATGATATATAGAAAAATCGAGTCTGATCGAGCGCAAAATCCAGTGTGGTATCAAGAAGAACTTACTAGAGTAATAAATGAGATAAAAACATTAGATGACAATCAAATTTTCGTTAGGATTAAACTCAAGGGGTTAATAAGCGCAGGTCACTCAATCGCTGATCTCAGGTTAAAAGAATTTGACAAACAATTAGTAAAAGAAAACATCATGTTCAAAGACATTGATTCTACCGAATTAAATATCACTCCTATCACGACAGTTTTCAAGAAGCAACAACAACAACCAATTCTCGCACAAATCCTCAAAAAAGCAAAACTTCCTCCCGAGGATATCGAAATTGCAGAAATCGTCTTTCATGAGGTTCAAGAGTTATTAAATGATGAGAATGCTATTACACAAACCGGGGGACTCAGAAAAGAGACTAAAGAGCGGATTCGTGAACTTATTGATGAAAAATGGAAGCTGGAGGATTAGAGATGATCCAAGAACTTATTTTAGAAGGATTTCGGCAATTTCAGAAACGAACTAGTATTAATTTCTCGTCGGGTTTGAACTTAATTCAGGGAAAGAATGATGCTGGTAAAACAACTATTCTCCTCGGTATAGAATATGCATTACTCGGCGATGTCCAAGGTTATCGAAGTTTTCGCTCATTAAAGACCTTTGGGAAAAAATCACAAAAGATTAGAGCAGAACTTATGCTGATAGGTATAGATGGTAAAAGATATCATCTAATCAGAGAACATATAATTAAAAAAAGAGTAGCTGGAGCATTTTCACTTTCAGAAATCAAAGAATCAGGTGAGCGAGTAACTTTACTGATATCGGATCAAAATACTGTAGAAGAACTACAAAAGAAGTTAGGGGAGATAACTAATTTCTCAAGAAGATTATTCCAAGCTGTAGCGAATGGGCGTCAAGCGAGCCATAGAAACCTATTAGAAGGTCCAAAAGAGCTGGATGTACTTCTTGGAATCACTGCGTCCGAAAATCTCAGCCAAATATTTCGGACTAGAAGTAAAGAATTGAGATCGCAGGAAAAGAATAAAAAAGAAGTTGAGGGAGATCTTAAAAGACTTAAAATAAGTATTTCTAATATAGAGGATGCAATATCAGAGAAAAAAACACAATTAGGGGAATTAAAGAAAGAACAAGAAGAAATTAAGACCCAAATAACTTCATTAACTCAAATAACATCAAAAGTAAGGGTTATTGAAAGTGAAATTAATACTTCAGTTGAAACAATAGCTAAAATTGCGAGAATTGAGGATCTGAAAGCGAAAGAAAAGAAAGACCTTGAAGAAATGGTTGCAAATGGCTTAGATGAAGTACAAATAAAGAAAACTATAATTAAATTCGCAGAACAATCCGAAAAGCATAAATCTACAAAGAAAGAAAACCAAAATAAAGAAATGGAAATCCGAAAGACAGTAGATTCACTTATTGGTCGACGGGGAGATCTAGAAGGGCAGATAAAACGTCGCGAGCAAGTAAAAGGTGAAACGATTTGTGAGTATTGCGGATCCGAGTTAGATCCCAATAAAATACATTCTGATCTAATAGAAAAGAAAGATGAGTTTGATAACATTAACGAACAGATAAGCATTCATAATAATGAAATCGAAACGTTAGAAAAAGAGGTAGACCAGATTCTAAAAGTAGAACGGGAAATTGAGGTAGAAAAAAGCTCTTTAGAGAATAAGCTTGCCACAATAGAACGGAGAAAGGAATATCTTAATAAATATAGTCAAGAACAGGAAGTATTAGAGAACCAGCTCAAAGAACAGCAGGAGAAACTCGAATCAAAAAGAAAAGAACTAAAAATATTTACAGAAGCATCATTTCCCGAGATTTCAACAAGTTTAGGGAATTACACAGTTACAGAGTTGGAATCTCTACAAAAAATGAATAAAGAAGTCATTGAAAAGATTAGTAAGGAAGAAGGGAGTGTACAAAGTCGAAAAAATAGTTTAGACAGAGAAATTCAGTCAATAACAAGCGATGTTGTACGGTTTGAAGGTGAAATAGCATTATTGGGAGAACAACAAAACCGTTTGATAACTCGTTTAGTTGCAATAGAACGAATGCTGGACATCGCAGTAAGATTCAAACGAATCGAAGAAGCTCTTTCTACCTACCTCGAGCATATCCGAACTTCTATCAAGAGAAATTTGGAAGAACATATCCTCTCTTGGTATAAAACCATAGCTGCGGATCAAGAATTCGTAGAGGTGGAAGTTGACGCCAAAAACTACTCTCTTCGCGTAGTACCCACTGTTGCTCCAAGTTACGAGCCAGTTAAGGCATCACAGATTTCAGGAGGAGGACATCAAATGTTACTGAGCATAGCTTATCGAATTGCTTTAGCCCAATTACTTGGAAATGTTTCATTATTAATAATAGATGAACCAACAGATGGTACCGATACCGAAAATTGTCGGATGCTTCTTGACCAAATTGTGAATGTGTCACGAGTTTTCCCTCAGATATTCATGATAACTCATCATGGATTAGCCGAAGAGAATGCTGATAATATTATCCGTGTGGAACGTCGAGGAATGCAAAGTTATATCATAGAAGCCCAAGTAGAGGATATACACCGATACATAGACCAAATTAAACAGGTACTTCAAGAATATGGCGAGTGATGGCGTAAGTAATAAAAAATACTAATATCACTACTTTGTTTTTCGTTTTCTTATTGTTAAGATAGTGGTTATGATAGTAACGGAAGTAGTGATTAAAATTATAGGGTTTGTGAGTTCTTGTGCCGCAAATGTCCCTGAAACGCTCGCGTCATCAATATACCCATTTTCGAATATTAATTCATATCCGTAAATTGCAGTAAATATCCATATTTCCATTTTAACAGCAGAAGATGGAGCAGTTATTGAACCATACCAATCATTACTGTTTAATTCCAACCAAGTCCCTAAAGGAGCTGTACATTGGAAAAAATTCGTATCAGTAAGATTTGCATCATTTTCATCATAAAAATCAAAATTAATCTGGAATCCTGCAACTCCAATATTAAGGTTAACGAAAAAGGATATTAGATAATTAGTTCCTCCAACTATACCTGTAATATTTTGTCCGATCGCAAACGAGTGGATAGTAAACTCGTCTGGAAGTTCATAAAGTGAAAATCCTACACTCCAACTTCCACTTCTATTAAAAGAAGATTTCCTTATCTCAGAGCCAACACCTTCAAGAATAATCCATTCATCGAGATTATCACCAGTCCACTGTTCAAAGCTAGGATCAGTAAGTCCCTCCGCTGTAGGAATAGCAAATACCGAATTTATAACTAGAAAAGAAATTAAAATGATTAGACTTATACTTTTCTTCACAGAACCACCTCACTTTTTTCATTATACTCCTTTATTAATAAAATGAGATGTTTCTAACATAAAAAATTAAGACTACAGAGCATAAATTATGTGTAATATTATTTGTTAATTTTCTCACATGGTGAAATCTTTGTAAGAGACGCAAGAGGGCTAGTTCTCTAGAGATTTTAATTAATAAGGTTCTAAACAATATGATCTAAGTTCTCTTGGGATGGTTCTGATTTGATAGTGTTTTCTTCATTAACTTCGCGTTTAGCTGCTTCAAATTCAGCAGCAATATCAATATCTGCACCCCCATGTTTAGTTTTTCTTAAACGAAACATAACTGCTAATGGAGCTGGGGCAACTGATCCGAGAATAATCGCTTCACCTACGTTTAAGCCAGGTAGATCCTCTAATAAATCGCTAGCCATTGCCTCTGAAGTATTTTGGATGGTATTTTGATCTTGTGCATTAACAATCCGAAAGATAACCTGAGAATTACACATAGCTAAGACGTCGGATTGAACTTTACTAGGACGTTGGGTCACTAGCACGATAAAAACTCCAAATTTTCTTCCTTCAGCTGCAATTATTTTGAGGATTTCCGCGCTACGTACCCCTTGTCCATTGGCAGGGACAAATTTGTGTGCTTCTTCTAAAAAGACGAATACAGGATGGTTAAAAGACTCTCCTTCTGTATTACGCATGTGATTCAAACGTGCTTCGTAGATTCGCCGTAATAATAGCATACAGACCATTTGTAGGGCTGCATCACTTAAACCACTTAGATCTAATACAGAGATGTGCTGAGGTTGTAAAATTTCACTTATGGGCGTATTTGTTAGTCCAAATACAGGGAATCGAGCTAAACTTCTGATTCTTGCTGCGGCACTAACTGCAGCGCCTTCACCAGAATCAGCCATAGCTGAAAGATGATGAACTAAATCTTGTGGAGTAAAGCCATCTTCTCCTCTCGAAGTGCGAAGTGCAATAAAAGCTTCTCGTAAAGCAGTTCTAACGTGATGATGGGCGTCAGGGATACGTGCAAGATCATAGAGCTCAAGTATGGGGAAGTCAGCAAATCGGGCGGTGAAAGGGTTTCTATTTTCATCAGAAAAAATTGTTACACGTTCATGTAGTGAATAAAGCTTCCCATCTGAACTTTCTTTAACAGATAAGTAATCACCATGTGGGTCGAAAATGACGACTGTAGCTCCTAAAGCATGAAGTTCTTCAATTACGACACCAGCAGCATTTGACTTCCCCGAACCAGTAATCCCCATGATTGCTAGATGTCTATTGAGTTTTGTAGCATCGATTGTACCAGTAACTTCCTTTCGATTTAACAAATGACCTACGTTGACAGCGCGTGAGCTGGGAACTTGGAAAAAGTCTTTAAGAATTTCAGTAGTGGCAAGATTGACTTCAGTCATCGGAGGAACAGTATGTTTAGGGAGAATAATAGAACCCCACTTTAAATACCCGGTAACACGCGCTTTCGCTAATCGATGAATTCGCTGCATTCCGATTTGTCGTAAACGATCTAAGGCTGGTGCAGGAATCTTTTCTGTTGCTGCAGGAGAAGTTGCAGCTGTATCAACCACCTGACAAAGTATAGTACGGACTTCTCCTTCTTCTCGAAGTTCAATTGTTACATAATCAAAGATGGCGAGTTCTTTACCTTCGCTAACCACAAAAAAGAATTCATATGGATTGGTTTTTCCTGTGACGATACCAATAGTTTCTCCATTTATCAAATAAAATCCTCCAAATATTCACCACTCTCGAATCTCACGTCGGGAGAGAAATTCAAAACGAGATAAACCGGTTTCTTGTTCAAGAATATCGAGATATACAACTCCTGTATCCCCTCTTCTCATTTTAACTGCCTCATCAGCTTCCCATAGAAGCGTATTGTGAATTTGATCATTAACGTAACCTCCATAGGCAACAGCAATAGCTTTTTCTATCTCTGAGGTTATTTCTACAAAATGTGGATCTTGAGCATTAATAAAAGTGTGAGGAGTAAGGCCAGCATCCGACACTAACAGATCAAGTCTTAGAGGACGGCTATTATCTTCGAAATGTAGATAGCTAGTAATTATTGTTTCAAATTCGTTCATTTCGTTGATTGCATTGAGCACTGCTTCTTCAAATTGACCACGGAACCCAACTGGAATGTCTCCGATAGTTTGATTAAAATTACGCTTAAGAAATTCATCGGGTGATCGATTCCAAACACGTTCTTGCTGAGGATTTGCGGATAGTTCTATAGGAGTAGAAAATCCTGCATTAGGTACCATTGTATTAAGCATTGCAGCATCATTAGTAGCTGATACTCTATAATTTAGGATTTGCATTAATGTTTGCCACCCCAGATCTTCCAAAACACCAATATCTCGAGCAATCTTTGTAAATTGCGCAACTGTATTCATAGGATTACGTGTAACTCCTTCATACACTGAATTAAGTTTTGATGCTGCATCTCCTGGTAAAGCTAATAGATCAATCAACCCATAAATCACTGGGTCCAGTAGAAGATTTTGAAGATATGAAGCACCAGAATCCTTACTAATGCCAATAAGAGTAGTACCGACTTCTTTAGCAGTTTTTATGAGATCACCTACTTCTAGCGTCAACGGAATTGCTAAGCCCGAAGGTGGAAACGAGAATGAAGTGAAATTCAGAGGGGAATGTTGGCTTAATGTCCGAATAGGAATGTCAAAGGGAAGGTTCGTCATTAAAGTCATAAGAGAACCATCAATAAGGGCAAAATCAGGTTTGACTTCCCTGATTAATTGTTTAGTAGCTCGCATTTCCAGAAGTTGGCTTAGATGACCTTGGAAAAAGTTTATATCGGAAGCATTACCAAAAACTATTCCCATATCCATTTCACGAAGTTCCTTTCCAAGCCCTACTGCAATAGCTCGAGTTATACATAGTCTCGATCCATCTCGTAAATGGTAGGCAATAATGCTTCCATCGGATGCAATTATGGAATTTGAAGGGCTACGAGAAGGTAATTTATGCCATTTTTTTTCTACAGATTTTCTAATAGTATCAATTACTTTTCTAGATATACCATAACGTCCGAGTAAAGCCAATGCAGCATCTGGATAGGCTGCACGAAGTCGTTGTGATAGTAGGTCAGCAAAAGTGGGCATAATGTACCTCCTACAAGCTATATTTATTAAAGAACTTTAGATGTTTTTAGGTTAGGTCTGAGAGGATTATAAGTGAACTCTAGAAGAGAAACCCTTTAAATGAGGTACAGGACATAATACACTTGTTTTTACTTTATGAAAGATGGTTCAATCTGTTTCATAGCTCAAATATATAAAAAGCATCATTTATTTTTCCTGTTCTCTTTATCTTTAGATTTTAAAGAGTTTTGTTGTTTAAAGAACGAAATATATTGGTATATTTTTCATAAAAATTGTTTGTTAAGATTTTTTCGAAGTCAATGTCAAGATTAATTAATAAAATGCATGTTGATATTTTTAGAAGTAGGTCACCATAAGAGGTATTAGATCACCATAAGAGGTGTTTTAGCGTTGAGTTCTGATAAAATAACTATCTATTTAGTCCATAATTCTGGAGAATTACAGTCAGTTAGTACTACCGAACCAGATAAGACGTATCTAGTTCGAGATCCTGGTACACAGACAATTGATGTCGTGAAAAGTGGAGAAGGACGAGCAGGTTTTATGGCATCGAGAATTGCCAACCAATTACGCCATGAAGGAAAAGGCATGCGTTTTAAGGTTCGAGTGATTGAACCAGATGAAAGACAGTTATATTTGGACATGTTGAAAGATAAAGAAATTGATATTACAGATGTATCCACATTATCGGTTCAATCCCCAGCATTGGCTGTTGGAGAGGGTACAATCATTGGGGAAATGAAACCAGAGGAAACCCCTACATTTCTTGCACTTGAACTAGAAACTCCTATTGAAGAGGTTAAACCTGTTACTAAAGTTGCTGAACCACCCCCAAGTAGAGAGGTAACTCAGCCAATAGTTCTGGATTCTGATACTATCAACATAATAACCCATCTATGCGGAGCATATCTATTAGATGCTCAAAAAGCGGCATTACAGGATGCAACAGTTCCTTTTTCCATCACAGAGAAGCAACGATTAACACTTCGAGAGGATATTCTCAAAAAGATAGATGATTTTCTGTGGAATATTCTCGCGTAAATGTAATTTCTTACATCTTCTTCTACTTTTTTCTGGAATATCATAATTAGAAAGCTTTAAATATCAAAAAAGGTTTTTTTTTATTATAGATCACCATATGAGGAGTACTAACGTTGGCACGAATAACCGTGAACCGTAACGGATCCTTCCCTTTTATAACTAGTTCATGGATTAGTTTGTGCTATAATATTATAGCTTAGTCTTCATGAGAGTATTCATACAGTTTGGTGATCGTTTTTGTTTTTGCTCTCTCTTCTGTGATATTCTCATTGAAGCTGTATGTTCTGCATAGGATAGTAAAAATCATAAGTAGACTAGTTAATATTGGGTTCATAACTACTCAAGATATTTGGCCCTTAGTTGCCATTTTAGTGTATAGTATAGTTGATAGAAGCGAATAAGCGTAGCATGGGTCGCCTAGTCGGATTAGGACACCAGAATGAGTATAAAATTTAATAAATTGTGATACTCAAAGTTTGACACTTAAAGAGCGAAATTTAGGTTAACGATACTATATATTGGTATTGGAGATCTGTTTGACATAAATCAATTCGTCAGTTCAAATCCGACCCCAGGAACCATTAATCATATGCCCGAGTAGCTGGGTTCCATAGAACGTCAGATATGGATTATTATAAAGCCAATCTAATTTTTGAAGGAGAAAACCTACTTTTTTAACCATATCTGGGAGTTCATTTTAATTCGGGAGTTCGAATCTCCCCTCGGGCATCAAATGCTTTAAATGACCTTGAGTAGAAACTAAAGAAAAGGAAATTTCAACGCTTCGTTTAGGCAGGACAAGCAATCTTCTCTTCACTTTTAGGTAAAAACTTGATGTTTCTCTACGTTTTGAATCAATAGTTGGAAACACTTTTATTGCAGCTACTCCAATTTACGAAATACATTGTTAGATAACAAGATACGATGATTTAGTAGAAGAATTTTCACGGGGAAATCAATTCTTAATGAAGAAGAATCAAACTAATGAAAAAAATAATTAACAGCAGTGTAAAAAAGTTTTGTCATTTGATTTGGTAATAAAGTGGGAATATATCTATTTTATAAGGAAGTTTCTCCTATTGGAAGAAATTTTTTTCTTTCTTCGAAGAAATTCGAATTTTTTGAGGTTTGTATCTTAGAATAAGACTAGAAAGATCTCAGAGTCGTGAAGAGCTGATAGAAATGTGATATGTTTAAAAGGGAGGATAAATTCGTCTCTGTTGGACACACTAGCAAAATTAACAATAACACGGCCTATACAAGGTGAACGTAATGAAAAAACAGACAGAATGGTACAAATATATTTCAAATGGCTTCCATTATTTTCAGATCGTTTTGTATAAGCTATTTTGTGACTTCATAGTAATCAATGATTTTTCCTGTGCTCTCGAAGAATAGGGGTTTAATGATTGTGTCCAAATTCGTTTCTGACCTCACTTTAGGCATGCTATTTCTGGTAGCAACTGGTGCTCTCATTTTTGTATTCATTATATTCGCTTTAATAAGAATACAGGTGAATTCACGTAATAAATCGTATGTTTTAAACCCCATTACGACTAGTGATGAAGATATTGCCTTTTCATCTGATCTTAGCCGAGACATGACTTTGACACAAGCTATCATGACAGGAGTAGGAGCAATGATTGGAGCAGGGATTTTTGTGCTAACCGGTATAGCAGCAGGTATAGCAGGACCCGCGCTTCTAGTTGTTTTCATCTTTAATGGTTTAATCGCTACAATGATTGCGATGATTTATGCAGAACTTGGTTCAGCTATTCCCGAAGCCGGTGGAGGATATACTTATGCCAAACAAGGACTTGGACATACCCCTGGATTCTTTGCTGGGTGGATGAGTTGGTTTGCGATAACTGTTGCTGGTTCTCTCTATGGTCTTGGATTTGCAGCTTATTTTTTAGAAGTGCTTGGATCTATAGGAATAAAGTTTCCAGAAGGAACCATACCAATTGTCGAACGTATTATTGCTCTTTTGGCAATTATCATCTTCCTGCTCATCAATCAACTTGGATCCAGTGCAATGGGAAAAGCGGAGCTATGGATTTCTACAATTAAAGTGTTAATTTTAGGGATTTTCATTTTTGTAGGCTTAGTTGTCCTTTTTGGCAAACCTGATCCGACAACAAACCTCACCCCCTTCTTTCCTAAAGGTGCAGGAGCAATTTTCATTGCTATGGGATTTACTTTCATCGCTTTTGAAGGATACGAAGTGATTGTTCAAACAGGGGAAGAAATCTATGACCCGAGAACAAATATTCCTAAAGCGGTTGTATTGTCAATCCTTATCGTAATTCCCATTTATGTTTTAGTTGGGTTAGTTGCTATCGCAGCCATTGATGCTCCTGCAGGATTAACTACATGGGAGTTTTTAGCTCAGCACGAAGAACTAGGACTGCTGGAAGCAGCTAATAAGATGATTCCAACACTCGGTTTCATGATAATTATGTTTGGAGGACTGTTGGCAACTCTCTCAGCATTGAACGCAGCCATTTATTCCTCAACTCGGGTTGGATTTGCTTTAGGAAGAGATAATTTATTACCACAGAAGTTAGCTGAGGTATCTCCACGAAGCAGGACTCCAATTGTCTCTATATGGATGACAGGCTTGATTATGTGCTTGATGGCTGCCTTTATACCTATTGAAGCTGTAGCGTCAGCTGCAGACATAATGTTTCTATTACTCTTCTTTTTTGTATGTATTGCAGCTGTTCGGATTAGAACTAAGTTCCCAAATCTCAACTATGGCTTTAAAACTCCTCTATTTCCATTGGTTCCAATTCTTAGTAGTGTATCTATTGCGATGATTTTTCTATTCATTCTAACATACCATATCGAAGCTTTTGCAATAACAGTAATTTGGTTAACCCTTGGATCGACTATTTTCTTACTTTATGCTCGAAATAAGCGACCTCGAGAAGAAGAATATAAGCGATTGGCCAAATATGAAAGAATAGGGTTCGACGGGCTCCCTGAAGAATTCTTCACTACAACTCTTACTAATATTATTGTTCCTGTAGCAGGAAAAGAGTTCGAATTGGATGCCGTGAGGATTGCTGGTCTTTTAGCGCAGGAATTTGGTGCAAGACTGACTCTTTATCACTATGGCGGCCAACCTGAAAGAGTCTTCAGAATACACCTCAATGAAATTCTTAGTATGAAAGTTCCTTGTAGACTCCTTATTGCTCCAACAAATAATGGAGATAGTGATCCACCGGCAATGGCTATTATCCAGAATCTAGTGGACATTTCTTCCACTGGTAAATATCAACTCGCTGTTTTATCTTCACGTCGCCGGACTAAACGGTTAGAACGCTGGTTTGGTACAAGTATCTCACATACAGCAATTGAAAAGATGTCCATACCTGCTCTTCAGGTATTTCAAGCTATTCCACGAAAACGAGAAGATGAATTAGGCTTTAAAAGCGTAGCTGCCTTACTTTCAGGCACCAACAGGGATAATTTGTTATTACATGTTGGAAGAACTGTCGTTTCATCTATTAGAGGTTCAGAACTGTCTGCTTATCATTTTACGGAAGTACCTCATCTCTCATCCCCCAGAATTGTAGCTGAGTCATCGGATGTACGAAATGAAAGCCGCGAATTTCTCAAACATGTCGGGGATATGAGTTTCCTCTATGGGGTTGCTATTAAGCACAGATTCGTACTTGGACATGATTTTATTCGATCTTTGGTCAATGTAAAGCGCATGGATGGATTAGATCTGTTGATACTAGGGGAAGGACGTCACCACCGGGGTCAACGACTTTCTGAGCGTTTAGCACAATTTCTTGACTGTACCGTCATTGTTCTCCATGGACAGGTTCAATAAGCCAGACTCACTAGAAATAACAATTCTCTGAGTCCTTCCAGTAGTAATTTGTTCATATTTTCATTATTTTGCAGTTATAACTCTCATAAACTGATTTTCTAAATGATATGTTTGAATTTACATAATATAAATAATAAATAAATATTAATATACTATATTAATCATATTAACATAATAGAACAGGCTTGATAATAAATGAAACAATTTTCTTTAAACCCTAAACAAATAATTCTCCTGAACTTAGCCTTCATTCTCCTATTATCAGTAATTTTTGGAGATACACAGATCTACCGAATAAGTTATTCATCTAGACAAGATTCTGATTTAATAAAAGTTGAAAAAGTCGAAGATAATCAGCTAAAATTTCTAGAAGATGCTAATTTAAATCTGAAAATTGCATTTATTCGAAGTTGGGGGAGTTCAGGTTTTGATGATGGAGAGTTTGCTTCTCCTCGAGGAATTGTTGTTAATTCTAAGGGTAATATTTTTGTAGCTGATGCATATAATCAAAGAGTTCAAGTCTTTAACTCTGATGGTACATTTATTACAAAATGGGGGGGTTCAGGTTCTGGAGATGGAGTATTTAATCTTCCTTATGGGCTTGCACTTAACTCTACAGGACATATTTATGCTGTGGATAATAATAACAAGCGTATCCAAGTCTTTATGAATAATGGAACATTTGTTACAAAGTGGGGTTCTTACGGTCACGAAGATGGAGAATTTGCTTACCCGTATGATATCGCAATTAACTCTATGGGGTATGTGTATGTCGCAGACAGGTATAATCACCGAATTCAAGTCTTCACAGGTAATGGAACATTTGTTACGAAGTGGGGTAGTGAAGGATCTGAAAATGGACAATTTTATAATGTGCGCGGGATTGCGATAGATTCTGAGGGATTCGTTTATGTAGCTGATGAAAATTATCGTGTTCAAGTTTTCACAAGTAATGGAACATTCATAACAAAATGGAATAGCGAAGATTCAGGAAATAAAGAAGTTTTTTACCCTCTTGACATAACAGTTGGTAGTACAGGACTTGTATTTGTTACAGATTGGTATAATCACCGTGTTCAAGTATTCAATCGTACAGGGGCATTCATAACTCAATGGGGAAGCCAAGGGTCT
>JAEOTF010000121.1 GCA_016840025.1 Candidatus Hodarchaeota archaeon | reverse complement strand
TTCAATTTGATCGCAGTGAGAGTGCTCCTAATCCGGCCCTCCGTGGCCGGATTATTTTTTCAGGCGAGAACCATGGATGGTTCGAGCCCTCTCTTTTAAAGAGTATAGAATGATCATTAGTTTTTATAAGGAAATTAATTTAAATAATATATAATAATATTTAAATTAAATATGAATTTATTGTTTTACAAAATTTATTGAAAAATGAAATATACTAAAGAACAACAATCAGTGATTGATTGCATAGACTCCAACTTGCAGGTTATTGCTTGTGCAGGTTCTGGTAAAACTCAGGTCATATCTGAGAGAATTATTAATATCCTCCTTAAGAAGCCAGATGTCCAACCACAAAATATTGTTGCTTTTACCTATACAGAAAGAGCAGCAGCCGAATTAAAAGAACGCATTCAAAAACTCTGCAAGGAAAAAATAGGTAATATAAAAGGTCTTGCAGAGATGTATGTTGGTACAATCCATGGATGGTGTCTCAGGACTCTACAAAACAATGCCTTGGAATATCAAAAATTTGCTGTCCTCGATGATATCAAATTAAAACTATTCTGTGATAGAAATTACAGCGAGATCGGAATGCTCGATTTAGATATGGATGTTTATAAAGATACTGGTTTTTTTATTGATATAATGACAATTCTACGAGAAAGCAATATTGAGGAAGGAGCAGTAATACCCGAAAAGTTCCAGACTTCTTTACAAAAATATGAAAAATGCTTAATCAAACACTGTTATTTTGATTACACAATGATCCAAAGCAAACTGCTAGAGGCTGTAAATAAGAATCCTGATATACGAAAAAGATTGGCTTCAAATATAAAATATCTTGTAGTTGATGAATATCAGGATGTAAACCCTATCCAGGAAAAAATAGTAGAACTCATTTTCTCATTTGGAGTAAATATCTGTGTTGTTGGAGATGATGACCAAACGATCTACGAATGGAGAGGAAGTGACATCAATAACATTTTACAGTTTAGAAAGAAATATAGTAGGAAAGAAAGTCCAATTGTATATAAACGATTAGAAAAAAATTTTCGAAGTAGTCCAGCAATAGTAGACACAGGTAGACTTATAGCTGAAAATAATACCATGCGGTTGGAAAAAAAGATGATTGCTGCTGGACACCAAAATTATGAAAGAGGTGACATACTTTATAACCAATACACCAATCTCGATGATGAGAGCGAATTCATCACAGAAACTATTAAGGAATTAAGAGGTATTAAGTTTAAAGATAGACCGGATTCTATTGAGAGGGGCCTTGATTATGCTGATTTTGCTATTCTCATCCGTCGATGGAAGAATGCAGAATCAATTGTCAAAAGACTAAGAGAAGAAGATATACCTTTTATCGTTGGAGGTATTAATCAACTTTTTCATCAGGTTGAAATTCAGGCAGCCAAAGGCATTTTTCTTTTTCTAGCAGAACAACTTGACGAAGATACTCTAAAACAGATGTGGCTCGAAGCGAGTGATGAGTTAGATGAAAAACAAATTGAAAAAGCAATTGCTTTGCTTAAAAAAAAGAAACCAAAGGCCGGGGACTATTATGAAAGATTCAATATGCAACAGATTTTTTGGGACTTTCTAAGAGACTGTGAGTTAAACGAAGTCAAAATTAGTGGAGAAGGCGAAGGTGGAAATACTCGTGCGGAGATTGTTTTTTATAATCTTGGAATGTTCAGTCAAGTTATTCAAGATTTTGAGATAATAACCTTTTTAAGTCGCCCAACTACTAAATTAAAAAGATTCTTGGACTTTCTTAGATTCGCAGCTGAGGATTATTATCCTGAGGGTTGGCTTGATAGTGCATACAGAAAACCAAATGCTGTTCAAATAATGACAGTTTTCCAAGCAAAAGGTCTTGAATTTCCCGTTGTTTTTGTACCTTGGCTTAACAAAAATAATTTTCCCATTAAAAGAAGAAGTGGAAGAACATTATGGCACTGGCTCGATAGAGGTATTATAAAAAACCAGGCTAGATATGAAAGGAGTTATGAAGCTGAAAGACGTCTCCTTTACGTGGCAATTACTAGAGCAAAGAAGTTTTTTATAACCTCTAGAGGAGCTGTAGGTAAACTTTATTCTCGCGAAAGTGACTTTGGTTCAGAACTGAGAAGAAGCGATTACGTTTTTGAGAGTAAATTACGTGATTGGGGTGAAAGGGATAGACTAGAGCCCAAACCACTCGTTGAATTAGGAAATATTGATTTAACTTTCTCTATCCTTAAGCATTTCTTTAACTGTCCCTATAGGTTTAAGTTTTACTGTATGTATAGGTTCTATGATCCTCTTGGTTCAAGAATGGGTTATGGCCGAGCTGTACATAATATCCTCATGGAAATACACCGGCGAGCTCTCGACAGCGATATTATTAAAAATGAAGAAATAAAGGATCTCGTAGAAAAACATAGCTCTTTCCCATATGCGCTTGACTTGCTTGCAGTTGATATGAAGAAAAGAGTCAGCGAGAATATAAACAAATATCTTGATGACAACCGTGAAGATTTTAAACACATTGAATTTGCAGAGAAAGATATTGAGATTGATCTTGGGAAGGGTATAAGAGTGTCTGGAAGGATGGACCTTATTCGTAAGAAGAAAGCAGGAGGTGAAGTTGAGACTACTATTGTCGATTTCAAGAGTAGTGAGGATGCCCATGATTATGAAGTTAGCATAGAACAACTCAAACTATATTCTCTCGGTTATGAAGCACTTACAGGTGAAAAAGCTGATTTTTTAGAGATCTTTAACGTCGAAGAGAACAATCGGTATAAAATGGAACTTTCCTGGGATGATATGGATGGAGTGAAGCATTTGATACGAAAAGCTGCTGATAAGATAAGAAATAACGAATTTAATGAATATTGCGGTAAAAAAGATTGTGTTTGTCGCTTCAAATCATAATTTATCTTATTTCTGATATGAGGTTTTGATATGGCTAAGCAATATAAAGGCAGTCTGAGTTTAGACTGGTATAACAAGCAAAAGGCAATTCTGTTGAAAGAGGAGGGTGTACCCGCTGGAAGGGGGGACATTCCAGCACCCGTGATTAACTGGGTCAACAAGGACGGAGCACTGTTCTATGAGATTGATGAAGAAGAAGGCAAAGGCGTCAAACCTTATTGGGTTGATCGGAGCGACTTACGGGTCAAGGAAACAAGGCCACTGATATTTCAAAAGGCCTACAAGGCTGTACCTAAGCAGAAGCAGGGAATGCTAGCTGGGACGGAAGTTGGATATGTAGTTGTAGAAAACAGTGAAGATGATCCAAGTATAGCGAATACTCTGATTCGTGGAGACAACTTGTTAGCACTGAATTCACTGAAAAAAATATTTGATCAGAAGCCAGAAGATGAAAAGCCTAAGTGTATATATATTGACCCTCCTTTCAATATAGGAGCAGCATTTGAACACTACGATGACAATCTGGCTCAGTCGGAATGGTTGTCTATGATTCGAGATAGACTGGTTATATTGAAACAGTGTCTGAGAAGCGATGGTATAATATTCGTTCACATTGATGACAGTGAAAGCTTCTATCTAAAAGTTTTAATGGACGAAATATTTGGTAAGGAGGCCTATCTCACGACGTTCTATATACAAGTTCGTTATGAGGGGAAAACACTTAAAGAAGATATGATGTTTAACAAGCTAATAGAGCAAATTCACTGTTACAAAAACCTTGATGTGGTCAATATAAACCAACCTCAAAAAGAATATGATTACGCTAAATATAAATGGAAAATCACTGTAGTTGGACAACCATCGGTCAAGAAAATTGGTGGACGGGCTGTTGAGGTCTTTAAGGACGGTGACTATCAAATAGTTGAAATCGAGCCTTGTAAGGATGGGTTAAAAGAAATATGGGCATCAGGAGCCATACTGGACGGTAATTCTTCAGGGAGATTCTTCAGAGACTATCTTCAGGGGAGAGTTCCCGCAGACGGCTTAGGTGTGCTATATAAGGTACCGGATATAGGAGAAGACGGTTTAGGTTATAGGTATTTCACTGGACCAAAAAGAGCAAACGCTACTAAAGGTAAGTATTATCAAGGGGTACCAACTAAGGTACAAGACGAGAATGTCCAGAGAACGCAACCAATATCCAATTTCATGGACCTGGCTGCGAATGTTGGTAATTGTAGACATGAAGGAGGTGTTGAATTTCGAAGCGGCAAGAAGCCTGAGATATTAATAGAAAAACTGCTCGAATTGGCAACAGATAAAGGAGATGTCATATTAGATTGTTTTGGTGGTTCTGGGACTACTCTTTCCGTAGCTCACAAAATGGGTCGTCAGTGGATTGGTGTTGAGATTGGGAAGCAAGCTGACACACATATCGTCAAGCGGTTGAAACATGTCCTCGACGGGGCAGACCAAACAGGAGCTAGCAAGAGCGTCAACTGGCAAGGTGGTGGTTCGTTCAAGTATTATCATCTCGGCCCTTCGATTATACAGCAGGATGAGCAGGGCCGAGGTGATTTCCGGTGGGAGCTAGGCCGTGTATTTATTGAGGAAAGCTTACTGAACTCTTATGACTTTGTGAAGATGGAAGCGAAGACAGTTGTGAATAGTAAGCTCTTTAGTGATGGGCAAGAGCCTGTGGTCGGTGTACTGGAGCAGGGAAACAAACGTATGGTAGGCGTCGTTACACTTGACGCCCCAGACGAAAAACGAGAGCTGATGGGACTCGAGGAAATTCTGGGGTTGTATAGGGGACTAAGAGAAGAGTTCAGTCCAGAATCTATTATGATTTTCACCAACCGCGGAATCGAGATAGCGGAGGATGCCCGGCCTGTGGACCTGGAGGTTGTCAAAGTACCCCACGCGATCTTCGCGGAATTAGAGAAGTAGGCAATGGCAAAGAAACAGAAGAGTGAAGTCAAACCATATTACCTTCGCTACAAGAGAGAACTCAAACGAATCGTCAGTGATTATTCACAAAGTTACTGGCAGCCGGATATCTTTGGAAAATCACCTGAAATTGCAGTCTTCACTGCGATAGAAGGTGGTATCACCAAGCACAGGCTGCGGTATTATCAGATGGAGGCGTTGTTTGTTTTAGATGAGCTGTACCGACGCGGGCAGGTTGAAAAGCTCCGTATGGGCAGACCTGGTTATGACAAACGAAAAGGGGATCGGCTGATTCTGGATTTGGTAGAGGAAATTGACAAGGAAGCTGGTTACGCTGCGCCGTTCATAGGCTATGAAATGGCAACCGGTTCAGGTAAAACAATGCTGATGGGAGCAGCAATATATCTGCTCAATACGATCTACGATGTGAAGAACTTCTTGATCATTGCGCCCTCATCTCTGGATATTTATCAGAAGACAATCCGCAATTTTACTATCAGCGGAATCGAAAGCATCTGGGCGGATGATACGCCGTTTACATTTAATCTGACTACAGGGGATGATTACACTGGAAATCTTTTCATCGATCCTAACAGGGATGCGAACATCTTTGTCTTTAACATCGACAAATTTGGAGCTAAGGCCGTTAAGAGCGAAAAGGCTTGGGAGAGTTCAGCCTGGAAGGATGAAGCAGGTAACACAATCAGCATCAAAGATTATCTGCAGCGTAGGAAGTTGGTGATAATCACCGATGAAGCTCATCACTCCCAAGGCCAGAAGAGCATGAACATTATCAAGAAATTCCAACCAGAAGCGGTATTAGAATTCACCGCAACCGCTGCAGAGAAAACCAAGGATGAGGAGAAACGAACTCAAACTATTGTCTACAAGTACGATATCCGGCGATTTTTGGAGGATGGCTATGGAAAGCTTGTGCGCGCTGTAGCCCTGGCCGATAAACAGTTAAAAGGAAGAATGAAAAAGGAATCTGAGGTCAAGGATGGGGAGAAACTGAAACTGATTACCCTGCTGTTGATCCATCTGGTGAAGAAATATGGCATATTACAGGACACAAAACAGAGAGGAATCAAACCAGTTACCTTTGTGAAGGTCAAGAATGATACGCCCTATACACAGAAGGTTTATGATTACATTCGTCACGAACTATCAGATGATGCAGACAACTTGGGAATAATTCTGGACAAGGCGAAGGCTCAGGACTTGGAAATTACCTCGTTAATTGCTGAAATGATTGAGAGCGAGTTCGGGGGGGATATAGAAAAGCTGCGTGAAGCAATTCGGGCGGTTTGTGGTAATTCCATCTTCTATCATGGAGCTAGCGACAAACAAACAGCGAAACAATTCTTGGAAATTCGCAAGAATAATGTGGAAATCGTTGTGTACATGATGAAGCTGGATGAGGGTATCGATCTGCCAAACATCTACAGCATGGGCGTAGTGAACGACACTGCTACGGACTTTAAGACCTCTGTAAAACAGATCATTGGGCGCGGCGTTCGGCTGGGCAAAGAGCGACGTGAGTTCGACGACGAGAAACAGGATTTGCTAAAAACGCAAGCGGAGAAACTTCATGTTGTCTGCGACCAGGGAAAGAACTTCGAGGAAGTGATCCAGGCTATCCAGCAAGAATTCGGCTTGACTGATAAATACTTAAGCTATGATAAGGAAAAAGTGTCGGTGCGGAATTGGCCAAAATCGAACTTGCTCGAAAGACGGGCTCTTCCTCGGATTCGGGCCGAGTTCAAGGTTCGGCCTGGCGTAAGATTGCTGGATCACTTAGTGGGCAATATCGACGGGATTGTAAACAACTACTTGGAATCAAATTGCTTGGAAGGAATGCAGGATACACTCAAGCGTTTTATTAAGTATCGGCCAGAAAGCTTCTTCGTCGAAGTGGATGTATTCGCTGACAAACAGATCTATCACAAGCAAATAAAAGAAGCTGGAGGACAAGAACATCCCTTAGAAGTTACGGATAAGGCGATGAAGGATGCCTATGGAATTATTCAAAAGAATCTACCATGCTTGCCGGATATTCATCGTGTGCAGGACTGCTTTGAGGCATATCGAAAGAAGTTTAATGAGATCGGGCTAAAGTTTTACAAGATTGACGAAAGCGATGAAAAATTATGCTTGAAACATTTTGTTCATAGTTTTGTGTTCTTCTATCGGAACCATATCGAGAAAAGCTACTACGAGTTGGATTTTGGGACCATGGAGGCATTACAACACTGGAACCTGAAAACCGCTTTCGATGAGTATGGACTGCAACTGCCTCAAGACCAGGTTGAGAACGATGCTTTGGAGAGAATCAAAGATGAGCAAAAGCTTTTAGAACGTATCCAACAGCAGTTTTGTTTCTACGGATACAAAGGGAATGTATACGATTATGTGAAGTTTGATACATTGACTGAAAAGAAGCTTGCCGATTATATTGAAATTCTTGTCGGTGAGGATGACAATGAACGCCCATTCTGGGTTCGAAACGAACGAAACGTTTGGTTCGAGTATGGTAATCATCGATATTATCCTGATTTTTTAATGTACCACCACGGGATTCTTTACGTCGTTGAGGCTAAAGGTGAGATTTATTCTGACTACCGGAAAAACTTGCTCTTGGCAGAACTGGATAAATATGACGGATGCAAAGGGGTGCTAGTCTACTCAGGAGCTATTGATGTTCTTGAGGAAGAAGAGCCTAATATCAATAATTTTATATCTATTTCATCTGATTTTAAAAAGAAATTTGATAAAATAGAAGTCCTTAAAAAGAAGCCCCCTGACGATTATAAATTCATAAACTTCGTTCCTGCCTATACTACAAATAAAGCATATAGAAAATATGTTAAATAACAAAAAGTAGACGATGATGGGTGGCTTGAAGTGCCAGAGAAAGTGGAAGCTTATCCTAATAATTGTTTTGCGGTACAGGTGGTGGGAAATGCATTATATCCAAAATACAAAAGTGGCGATTGGTGCGTTTTTAATTCGGAGTTTGATATAAAAGCTTGTGTTGGGAAGATTGTTTTAATACATCATAAAGATATTCAAGATGAATATTCAGGGAACTTAACCATACGGCGTCTTAATATACAACAGGTACCAACTGATGGTTTGTTTAATGCCAATATATTTTGCTTAGAGGCACTAAATGAAAAATATGAACCAATTATTCTTAAAGAAGTTCCAGAGGGTAGAGAAAATATTATTGGTGTAGTTTACGGAGCTAAAGAACCCATGTATGAAAAGGGTAAAGATGAGAAAATCCATATTTTTGCTGAAGATGAAATATCAAATTCTGAAAAATACACCACAGCTTTACCTATTTATTCCTTAAAAGCTGCCGCAACAAAATTTGGGAAAGCAGAATACGTTGAAAAGTTAGGATGGGTGAGGGTACAGGCTCGAAAGAAACTACATAAGGATATGTTTGTTGTCCAAGTTGTTGGAAAATCTATGGAGCCAATCATACCAGATAGTAGTTATTGTATATTCCAATTTGAAAAAGGTGGCTCACGTAATGGAAAAGTTGTCTTGGTCGAGTCAAGGCAAATACCGGATCCTGAGACTGGTCAAAATTATACTGTTAAGCGTTATATGAGTGAGAAACAATACTTTGAAGATGGAACATGGATGCATAAAAAAATTACCTTGTCTCCAGCTAACCAAGGGTTTGAAGATATCGTATTAGAAAATGTGGCTGGTGATGATTTTAGAGTAGTCGCAGAATTTATAGAAGTTGTCTAATAAGAATTAATAATTCTTATTATAAAAAAGGTGGATGCTAATATAAAAAAATTAAATCAAGAAGATTTAAAGCGATTAATAAATTTTTACCTTGCCTGCATTGGAGAAGAAGATCTTCGATCTCTGACTTTCCGCCTGTCTCAGTTACATAGGACTTTTTTATCTCCGTGGGAAGACAGAGAACCAATATTTTTCCCTAATAAATCTGAAGTGCACTTTATTATAAAATATAAATCAGATAAAACCATATTACTCCGTGGCACACTACAGGCTGGCGAACCCCTAAGACTTTTTTACGGCTACCCTATCTATATTGATAATAAAGATATGATTGCACCACTATTTTTCACAGAGGCGGAAATACAACAAAACACAGACAATGAATTTATACTTCGTCTTGTAGATCCAGAAAACATTCAATTTAATCACCATTTTCTCAGTCTTCAGCACACAGGTATTGAAGAAATACAAAAAATACAGGAATATCTTGAAGGTTCTTTCGGTTCTTTTGATGCAAGGTTAAATGCTGCTTTTGATTACATAGGATACTCTACAACAAAATGGCAAGTAGATTCACTTGATCCATTTCCGGTAAAAGAAACAGAGCGAGATACATGGGTTAATCGCCCCATTCTCTTTAGAAGTGAGCGTTCGGCATATACATATCACCTTCGTCGTGAGCTTGAGGCTCTCGTCAAATATCCACGGTTTCTTGAAGTTGCCTTAGATACATCACTGGGGCATCTATTTAATCATACCCCTAAAAAATATGCTGAAAATGATGACGTTGAAAGGCCTGAGACTAAACAATTATTCGAAATTCGGCCTTTAAATTTAAAACAGGAAAAAGCATTACATTCTGGGCTGTCAAGCCCACTAACTGTAGTTACGGGACCTCCGGGAACTGGGAAATCACAGATAGTTGTGAATCTTCTTGCAAACGCTGTGATTGCAGGTAAAACAGTGCTTTTTGCAAGTAAAAACAATAAAGCTGTGGATGTTATAAGAGAATGGTTTCAAGAAATCTTGAGTGAAGATGAAGATTGGACCTTTCGGGTTGGGAGTGGTGAAAAAATGGAGAAATTAAAGGAGGAAATGACAGCTCGTATTGGAAAATTTACAAAACAGGATAGCGATAAATCCACCTCACTAGATTATAGTGGATTACAAAATTTAGATAAGGAGATTCTATCAATACGATCAAATATTGAAGGCTTAATGAATCAACTAATGAAGCTTAGAGATGAAATTAACCAAAAGAGAATAGCAGAATCACTTGTACCCGAAGCATGGGTAAAAGCCTTATTGAATGATGAAGGAATTAATATTGATAAAAGCTTGGTAGATCGATTAAGAAGAGAAACAGAAACGCTAGCATGTGGAAAAGGGCTAGGATTAAAGCTTTGGATATTAAAACTATTCATGGGAGTAAAGCTATTAGATAAGTATTATACAAAATTAAAAAATCTTGTTAGTGATTTTCCTGATGAAATACGATCTGATATTCTAAGAATTGATGAATTAGGGATTAATTGGAAACTATTAACTGATGAAATTAGAAAGCTCGCACATTTGATAAAATGGCTCCATTATCGTCGAAGGGCCAATGAGGTACTCGATCATATAACGAAGGAGGAAGATGCAGCTAGCCTTCAACTAGATATCGACAAATTGAAGGATAAAAAAACCAACATTTGTAGAGATATTTTAAGAAGTTACTGGACTGGTAAGATTGCTTCAGAATTAGGACAAGTTAGATACTTAGTAAGACATTACTTTGATGTTTCAGAAAAACTTCGCCACGTTAGCGGTCGTGATGCATGGCTAACTCTAAAAGATGATTTCGATGATACATGTAATCAATTATTTCGCTTTATTCCAGTATGGATAGTCACGAGTCTTTCAGCAAGGCGGGCACTGCCACTAAAAGAAAATCTTTTTGACCTTGCGGTGATCGATGAAGCGAGTCAATGTGATATTGTATCCGCTATTCCAATCTTATTCCGAGCTAAAAGAGCAGTTATTATAGGAGATCCACATCAATTAAGTCACATAAGCACATTGAACACAAAACAGGAAACACAAATCGCTGAATTAAACGATGCTGTTTCATTGCTCACAAACTGGTCCTATATATCTAATTCGCTTTATGATATTTCAGAAGCAGCAATAGTCCATTCTGGGAGAAACCCTATATTCTTAGCCGAACATTATCGTTCGCATCCAGCAATTATTGAGTTTTCGAATCGAACCTTTTATGAGCGATCATTGGTCTTACGAACCAAAATAACATATATAGCTAATCGTCTCGGAAATCTAGACCTTGGGATGTTTTGGCATAATGTTATAGGAAAAGTACCAGATACGTTAAGAAGTGCTTTTAATGAAGATGAAATACGTGAAATAATAAGGCTTCTTAGCAATTGGGCTACTTCCGGATTATTAAATCGTCAAGACCTTACCTTGGGTATAGTGACTCCATTTCGCTTACAAATGGAACGTATAGAAGAGAACATTCGAAAACAATCTTGGTTTGAATTAGTAAAAGGAAGAATGTCTGTTGGAACAGCTCATAGATTCCAGGGAGCTGAGGCAGATGTAATCATATTTTCACCTGTTGTATCAAAAGGGATTCATCCTCGAAAAGCTCGTTGGGTTGCAGATACAGATCAACTTTTAAATGTTTCAATAACTCGTGCACGAGGAGCATTGCATATAGTTGGAGATGCAGAAAAGTGCAAAAACATTGGAGGGTTTCTAGGAGAATTTGCTTCATATGTATTAAGTAGTCAAACTCATGAAAGGACACCTATATATGAATCGCCAGCAGAAGAAAAATTAGCAGACTTTCTTGAGCAATCGAAACTGTGGTATCATCCCCAGTATGAAGAAAAGCCCTATAGGCTCGATTTTTTCGTCGTATCACCGTTCGGTAATCGATATGATTTAGAAGTAGATGGGAGACAACACTGGTCAGCAGAGCAATTTAATAAAGACGAGATACGTGATAAAAAATTAGAGGAGAAGGGGTATAAAATAATCAGAATAAATGCTGATGAGATATTAATGCAACCTGGCAAAGTTGAATTACTAATAAACCGACTCGTTTGATTTGGTTCTGTGGCCAATTCATTTTATTTGTAAAAAGAAAACATTATAATGAATTTTTAAGGACTTTTATACCCTTCATTTTGATCCGCTTAGTGTAAAAAGGAATAGCATAATTTTAAATAGGTTAATGTAATCCATGTTCGGTGATCAATTTAAGATTACAGCCTTCTTAGATGAAGCCCGATGGAGTAGGAAATCAAATTACAACCAAATTAACTTCTATAAATCTGATCTGTCTAATGATACAAAAATATTAACCCACTGGCTTTGTTATATTACTGACAGACAAACACCATTTGAACGAGTGTGGTCAGTCGGTGGATTTATCTTCTCCGAATTGGTTGATATTATTAAAAAAGAAAAAACCTTAGATCTACTTAACTCACAATCTGCAAATTCCTTTTTCATAAAAAGAGGTGATTATCAATATAAGGATCAATACAAGTTTAATAGTGAAGATTATGATAAGCAGATATTTGTATCTCGCTCGAAAGCAAGAAACAATAAGCGTTTGCTTAGCTATAACTTGAAGACCGGTACTACTGCTCATTTCATTCCACGTTATTACCCATCTGATTACAGATCTATACTAAGTACATTCTGCATTCTTCGGGAATATGACTATAACTTTTCCAGGCTTTTAATAACTATATTAACAAAACTCGACGGTGAGGAGGGTTTGATACCAAAGCTACTCTATTCATTATATTTACTCACCTATTACGATATAGGCCAACCGAAATACACTGACATTAGCGATTATAAAAAAGAAACAAAAAGGGCTAAACGCAGATCAGATCGAGTAATAAGAATCATCAATGATGGAAAATCATTTTCTGAAGGATTTGAGTCTTTTAAGAATGGAGCGATTTATAATCAAAAAAGGGCATGGTGCTCACTACGCGACTTTTTTAAATCACCAGAGTTTAGTGATTATTTCTATGGAGCTCTAAAACAAGAAGAGTACGATAAGATAGATTTATTAAAATCTAAAGCAATATTGTCTCAATTTGAATTGCCCGGTGACGTTTGGAATAACAACCCAAAATTCAGGTCTTGTATATTGCAAAACACCAAATATCTAAAAAGAAATAAAGATTCTCTCGCAAAAATATTGAGAGATATTCATGACGAGGAGAACATCCCTGAAGGATATCCAGAACAATTCGATATAACATTTGATTTAGTCCCTCGTATGTGTGAAAAAGACAATTGTGATATATGCCCTTTTGGAATCATAAACGGAAAAAATGAGGAGTTTAAAAAGATATGTATAAAGGATACCTTGTATTATTGTCCTGTACTATTAACCAGTTGCAACTACAAGATGAAATGCAAAGGTGCCAATTGTGAATTGTACAATATTTTTAAGAAATATAATAAGGGAGTATAAATGAACGATGATAATGAATATATAGGAGGATAAATCCTCACTTTTTACATAAACTGCGTATAGATTTATAAAATATGTACAGCTCCTATTTTTACGGGATATGAGCTCGAACCATCCATGGTTCTCGCCTGAAAAAATAATCCGGCCACGGAGGGCCGGATTAGGAGCACTCTCACTGCGATCAAATTGAAGCATTCAATCTCAACGTTCTATGCCAATTCGCGAGAGTATATTACTCACTTTAGTGGCCTGTCAAATCCCTTTGTTCTTTGTGGGAACAAGTCTCTTATTCAATTCTCTTGCTATTCCTCGTAATGTAAGTCCATTCGATTTCAGTTGTTTGATTATCCTGATAACCTCCTGCTCCTCCTGATATTTAGAATGTTGTGAGCGCTATAGGTTTTTTCTCTTACAGGCATGAATTGTATTATGCAAGGTAATGGTGATAGTTCGTGTCTGTTCTATTCGGGGAGACCATTTCTCCAAAGTCCCGTGGACCACGGGACTTATTTTTTTGGTTTTAAAAGAGGGGGGAGGGGAGGATGGTTCTATAAAACCCTCTGAAACAGAATCCTTATTTAAAGTGTTTGAATA
>JAEOTF010000120.1 GCA_016840025.1 Candidatus Hodarchaeota archaeon | reverse complement strand
TGATAAACGAAAGAATCTAAAAATAGCACATTGAAATTTTTCCTGAAATAGACGAATTTCTTGGCAAGTATTATTTACTATAGTAGTTAATTCAGCATTGTTAAGAACAATACCAACATTACAGTTTTTAATGAGACTAAACTCAATAGTTGCAGTTCCAATATGAATAATCCAAAGAACAATCCCATTATAGGATTGAAAAGGTTCATGAGATCTTTTTTTTATAATTGAACATGATAAAAAAAGCGGCGTTGTTGTTGCTTTTCGATCCGTTGTTTTGTTTGTTTACTATCTTCTATTCGTTCTTCACAAAGATCGAGGTTTCCTTCCTTATCAAACATTTCTCTTAGTTCTTGGGCAGCAGAGAGTTCACGATCCCAAATATTCAGACTATTCTCTGTGAAGTCAATCACGTTAAATGACATCCCGTTTGCAGTCAATATTTTTGCCATTTTGGTGGAATAAGGCTCTAATAATTCGACGGGTTCATTAGGAGAACGAAATTGACCAGCGAATATCCCTATCTGCCCGTTAGGTTTCAATATTTCCTTTAGTTTCTTTATAGTTGCATCTAGATCATAGACATGCCAGTCGTAGAGGGTGTCTACAGCATAAATCGCATTGAATGTAGAAGGAGGAAAGGTTAATTCATTTATATTACCAACTTGGAACTTTAGTTTATCATTTACAGATTGTGTATGCTCCTGTGCCCAATTAATTGCTTCTTTAGAGAGATCTACACCTAAAATCCGTGCTCCAGTCCTATTTGAGATATATTCTGCAACTTTACCTAAACCGCATCCTAAATCTAACACATATTGATCCGATTGTAGATTTAGCGCATCCAGCATTGCTTCTAACTGTTCCATGTCCATTACATTAAACTGACACAAATTCTTTCCGAAAACACGTTCACAGAACAAAGCATTGGCTTTGCTATTACCACTTCTGACCAGAATATCACCATAATATTCATTAGACCATTTAGTGACCATTTTTTTTCCAATGTTTCGTCCTGAATCAGTAAGACTAAAAAATTCATTTTCATAAACTAGGAGCTTCTTTTGAACCAGAGATTCCAAGAATCTAGGACAATTATCTTGTTGATCTTTAAGACGACGAGCACTAACAGCTGTAAGTCCCTCAGTTGTTGCCCTGACTTTCTTTTCTCCACTAAGAATATATTCATTAGTTTCAGGATCTTTTGGAAAAGTTTCTAATTGCCTAATTATTCCAAGTAGAATTTTTTCCTCATTCGAGACCTCAATGTTCTCTAGATTATTTTCCAAGCGAATATCACCCTTTATTTTTATTGAATTCTTAATTTCCCTTTAATTTACTAATTTATACTATAATAGAATTAATTAATATAGGTTAAATTCTCATTTAGCACATCATTGAAATAATCAAAAGTGTGGTTGAATACAGTTAGTCGCCACAAGTAATAGACATGACCCATGTCAATATTCATGAGATTATTGAGAAATGTCTTCTAAGAAAAATAAGAATCTCAATAGCGAGGATGCTGCTGTTCCTTTCACTGCACGTCTTATCGCCTTCTATCGGGCTTTAGAATTTAAAGAAAATAAACCACTCATTGTTGATCCTTATGCAGAACGCCTTGCAGGAGATATGACCAACTACATCGACAAACATAGACATTTTTCTAAGAACGATTATGCAATTGTACGTGCATACTACGTTGAAAATAATCTGTTAACTCCTTGGTGTAACACAAAAGCGAAATCCCAGATTGTAATTTTAGGAGCAGGCTTAGACACACGTGCGTACCGATTTGAACCACTCCAGGAAAACAAACATACTATATTTGAGATTGATTTTTCTATCATAAACCGTTACAAAAAAGAGATACTACAAGGTGAACAACCGTTATGTGAACTTATGCGTTTATCTTCGGATCTATCAAAACCTGATTGGATATCACAGCTGACACAAAGCGGATTCTCTAATGCTATTCCCACTTTTTGGCTATTAGAAGGTCTTGTCTATTATTTGGAACAAGATGCTGTTACATCGCTATTAGTGAAAGCAGCTGAGATTAGTGCGGAAGAAAGTCAAATTTTCGTAGATATTTGCATTCCTGCACTTGCGGAACTAGATTTCGGACCATTTACGAGGCATTTTAAATGGGGTCTTGACAAAAGCCTTGTACCATCATTCTTTACATCCGTAGGTTGGAATACATCGAGTGTTTTTGCTGATGATCATGATCAAGGACGAGATGTTGGACAAAGGGGGATGGTATTTATTCATGGAACGAGAGACATTACTAAAGTTGGTGTAGAATCATTTAATCAAGAAAATTTCTTATACCACACAAGTTCTCAATTGGAGATGTTTGAGGGGTCAGAACTACGGACTTATATAATAGATTTTATGAAAAAGACCATCCCCGAAATTGAAGATGTCGTTGATACTTTCAATAGTGATCCTGAGGAAGGTGTGTCTACTTATCTTAATTTTATAAAGAGAATAAAACCTTCTCTAGAAAGAATCATAAAAGGATCAGGAGATCTTCATTCTATAGGACTTATTTCTCCCAGGTTATTAAGGGATCCTCTCTCCATAAAGCTTAAAGAAATATCCTTTGAAGAACAGGAAGCACATGTAGTAGGATATCTCAAAGCAATATTACATCTTGTTTATTGTGGAGCGAAAGGGTTGAAAGGATGGGAATTCCCTGGCACATCTCTATATGAAGAGAGTCTAAAAACACAAAGTGTTGGGAAAATTAGTATTATACCCTCAATAGTTGAAATAATCAGGCAAGAAATTGCTGAAATAGAAGAATAGGTTCAAAGACACTATTCTCAGTACTCATTTCTAATTTTTAAAACAAAACTTGCCAACATTCAGACTTCTACTAACTGTATAAACTCAATGAAGTTTAGAATATTTTTAAATGCTTCAGTACCTAATAAATGTTGATCTTTCTTTCTATCATATCCAAAGATACCACGTGCAGTTCGACAATTCTCACAAAAATACTTTAAATGCTTATATCGTTCTTCTTCGTCTTCTATGAGTTCCATTTTTACATTGATTTTCTTGAATCCTTTATGGATTTTAAAAACTCCGTTTTCTGTGGCTAAGATGTTTTTCATCCAGTTTGATTTTTGTTCTAGCACTATAAACCGTTAATTTTCCCGTATAGAAGGTATAGCATAAAACAGGATTAAATCTTCTTTTTCCAGTAATTCTACCGACTGTTTCTATTAAAATGAGGGTTCTTCCAGCTCCTACTGAAGGCAAGAGATAAATCCTATAAAGAAGGGAAATTATCTTATTACTCTTCTTGATCTCTTTCTCATTTCAACACTATTGTGCTTTGCTACAATTGAATTTGGTGTTGGAAATGTTTTATCCAGGTAATTCATTTTCCTCTATTTGGTCTGATTAATTACATATTTAATCCATTCTTTAGCTTTGTGGCGTTTTAAGAAGAAATTTTGAGCATTTCGAGGCATTCGCAATTTTCGGAAGAATTGTTGAATCTATTGGACCAAAGACAAAAGCATAAACCATCGCGAGTATGAATATTTCATGTTCATGAAGAATTTGAGCTAGGTTGTTCCATGACGACCCAGATGGTTGAATACAGACGTGTTTATATGTAAATTTACAAGTGTGACTACATTTAGAACAGAGTGATGAACGGAGATATAGTTTAGCATTATTAAGATTAATTTTAACTTTTCCGTATTTTGAATCAAAATATAAGTAATTATTTTGTACCTCAGGGTTCATATTAATAAAATACTGACGAACAACTTCGCTTATTACCTCATAACGAATCTTTTTAAACTGAGGTTGAGTTGTAGCTCTATATCTTCTTCTCTGTTCTTCAATCCATCTCATGACTATGGAAGAGAGGGTTTCTAGAATTGTAATTGGGTAATTATCTAAGTCAGGCACATTACTTATTAATTCACAGATAGGGTTTTCTTCAGCTATAGATCTTATTGCGGTTATTTCGGGATTCTCATGTTGATCAACCAATTTAATATCATGAAAAATTATCGGAATTGGACCACGACCACTATTTTGCCATATTTCGTCCAAAAAAGCCAAAGCGTTATGTATAGAGTGACTTTCACTTGAGTTAAATAAAATAATACCACCAAAAGCACCACGATGATAGACGTCCCGAACTGTACGAAAACGTGATTGACAAGCTAAATTCCATATTTGAAACTTAATGTATCCAAATTCTGAAAATAGATCCACCACACCAAAATCTGCCCCTATTGTCATAATATATTCATCATTAATACTAGAAAATCCAAAATAACTCACAAAATCATTTTTACTTGTTGGATTATCTCCACAGATGACGATTTTCATTAAGAACATACTAACC
>JAEOTF010000119.1 GCA_016840025.1 Candidatus Hodarchaeota archaeon | reverse complement strand
GAGTATGTTTGTATCCCTTTATTCTGGAAAGCTTTATTAGTGCTTTATTTGAGCCTGACCCGTATTGGGCTGCCTTTTTAGGAAGATTGACTATACTATCCGGCAAACCAATAAATTTTGCAGCTTTTCTTAACACATGTTTCCGCATCCTGTCCATATTGTCAACAACCTTAAGTTGAGTCTGAAAACTCATTGCCAAGTTAATTACCTTCAAATCTAATAATATTGGAAAAGTCTCAATATTATTCGCTATAGCAATTGCGCTATCTCTTTGTAGATTTACTTTGGACATTTGGAGAACATCAGTCCACATATATTCGTTTAGTTTTTCAGGATCATGTTTTTGAAGAATGCGATGATACTTTGCGTATCCTCCAAAAAGTTCATCAGATCCTTGTCCAGATAAAATAATTCGATCTTCTCTAGTACTAGCCAATTCTGCAGCAACATATAATGGGAACCCGACAGTAGCACTCAGTAAATTCTCTTCTTCGACTGCATAGACGATCTTATAGATGTATTTCTCTACCTTGCTAAAAGGAATGATACACGTGTAATGTTCGTATCCAAGTTCATCTGCAGATTTTTCAGCGATATCGATGTCATAAGAGCCTTCTATGCCTGCCGTGTATAGAGTGACGTTTAATCCCAAGTCTCCCGCTATCTTAGCTACTAATGAACTATCTATTCCACCTGAGAAGAAGACTCCAACCTTGCTAAGCTTTCCTAAATATGTCCCAAATACTTGTTGTAAAGTATTTTTCAGTTCTTGAGCAGCAGCATCTAAGCTAATGTTCACTGTCTTGGGCTTTATTAAAGTCGAGACATTGGATAGGAGGTGACCACTCCACCTTATCGATGCAACGCAACCTGGCGGAAAGGCTATAGCATCACTTATTCCTATTATCCATAAAGCCTTTCTCTCTGATGCAAAGGCGAAATAATCCTCGTTTTCTCCCCAATATAATGGTTCTACACCGATGGAATCTCTTGCGATTACTATTTCTTCCTTACAAAAAATGGCGAAAGTAAAGAAACCCTGTAATCTATGAAAGATGTTTAGGATAGTTTTGAAAAGACTATGATAGTTATCTTCAATAATATGAGCGATTGTTTCCACAGTCCGTGTCGCATGATTACGAAGTTTTATGGTACCCTTTGACTGGTTAAGATAAGTTCTACCTGTTCCCACAAGGAATATATTTTTATCATCTTCTTTAAGAAAATGAATTGGAGATCCTTTTTGTTCAGTTGAGTAGCCACAACATCCAATAGAAGTACTCGTCTTATCATCCTTCAGATCGAGGGACTTTATAGAATGTGTTGATATAATATTTTTGTTTAATACAATATTTGCCAAAGATTTTTCGGTATGAGTCATAATTGCGAGCATTTTTACAATCGAATCAGATACCCCTTTTTTTTTACTTGTTATTCCTGCAATTGGCATTTTTCTCACCAAGATATAGCACGTGCTTAAATCGATTATTCAATATTTTGTAATATTAGCATGCGCTTTTTAATGTTAGTCCAACAAAATATTTAGAGAAAAAATTAATAATACGTTATGTTCGTAAAACTTTAATTATGTGTTGATATTGGTGGTAATATGAAAGCTTTAATTTTAGCTGGTGGGTTTGGAACTAGATTAAGGCCGCTAAGTTGTACTCGACCAAAGTTGATGTTTCCCATTGCGAATAGACCGCTTCTTGATTGGGTTTTGGAAGGTCTCTCAAAGAAGGGAGTTACTAAAGTAGTGTTAGCCGTCAACTTTATGGCAGATATGCTCAAGAAAAACTTTGGAGACTCAAGACATGGAATAGAGATAGTATATTCCCTTGAACAAAAGCCTCTGGGAACCGGTGGGCCAATAAAAAAAGCTAAAAGCTTCCTCAACGATGAAGAAGAACCCTTCTTTGTATTGAATGGAGACATTTTATCATCAATGGATTATTCAAAGTTATATGACGCTCATATGAAATTCAAGGCTGAAGCAACAATTTCTCTACATGAGGTAGAGAATCCAAGCCGATTTGGCGTAGTCGAGTTGAATGGGAATAATCAGATTCTGAGATTTGTTGAAAAGCCCAAAAAAGATGAGGCGCCTAGTAGGCTTGTGAATGCTGGAGTCTATGTGTTAAACCAAAAAGTCTTTGACTTGATACCTGATGATAGGAAAGTTTCTATGGAAAGGGAAGTATTTCCCACGTTGGCGAGTAAAGAGAGTCTTTTTGGTTATATGTTTGATAGTTTTTGGATAGATATTGGAAAGCCAAACGATTATATTCAAGCTAATAAACTCATACTCGCTGAAACAGCTAAGAAAGAGCCCTTGCTAGGGAAAGACGTTAAATTAAGTTCTAAAGTAAAGGTTATTTCTCCTGTAGTTATAGGGTCTGATGTTGTAATATGTGATGATGCTTGTATCGGTCCTTATGCTTCCATTGGAAGTAATGTCAGAGTTGGTAAAGGAACGAAGATACAAAACTCCATAATCTTCTCAAAGGTGTGGATAGACAATTTCTCATCGATAAATGGAGCAATAGTCGGTGAGGGAGCGATTATTGGAAATTGGGTTAAGATAGAAGAGCAATGCATCGTAGGCGACCATGTTGTCATCAACGACAATGTAACTTTGACTCAGAATGTACAGATTTGCCCAAACAAGGAAGTTGATGCTAGCATCCTTCAGTCTTCAAAAATCATGTAAAAGAGCCATTCGTTAATGCATGTATACCTTTTTTTTATCATACTCCTATTCTTCATTTGATTTTTCTAGCTAGCTGTTGCGCATGTGCGCTAAAGGTTAAAAATCAAACAATTAGAATAATTAGTTAAATATTAAAGTTTAGAGGAAATGAAAATGGTGGATCGCATACTTTTCGGAACAAATGGAATACGCGGAATCGTTAATCAAGAGTTGACTCCTGAGTTCGCATCAAAGGTTGGGGCCGCCATAGGCACCAATTTTGGACAGAAGAAACTTCTTATAGGTTATGATTCAAGAACAAGCAGCTTACTTCTATCGCGGGCTGTTATTTCGGGATTAGTTTCTACTGGTTGCGATGTCTTTGATGTGGGATACGCTCCAACACCATCTATCCAATACGCTGTTAAACACTTTAAAATGGATGGGGCAATAATCATAACAGCAAGTCATAATCCGCCTGAATACAATGGTATAAAAGTTGTATCTGATGACGGTGTTGAGATTTCTAGAGAAGAGGAGATTAAGATAGAAGATATTTTCTTCGAAGAGAAGTTCACCCGTAAAGAATGGAATGCGCTTGGATCAATTGCAGACTTTCCCGGAATTTTAGAAGTTCACAAAGATGCTGTTAAAGAACATGTTGACATGAATGGGATAAGGCGGAGACGTTTCAAAGTAGTTATTGATCCTGCTAATAGTGTAGGAGCCCTCGTCACCCCTTATCTTCTTCGAGAACTTGGATGTGACGTAGTTACGATAAATGCCCAATTAGATGGAAACTTTCCAGGTCGCCTACCTGAGCCGAAGCCTGAGACTTTAAATGATTTAACTTCAATTGTTAAGGCGGTTAAAGCAGATTTAGGTGTGGCTCATGATGGTGATGCTGATCGATGTATATTTGTTGATGAGCTTGGGAACGTTTGTTTAGGGGATTGTACTGGAGCTATAATCGTTAATTATATTCTGCAAAGACATGATAACGCAGTCGTAGTTACGCCAGTAAGTTCTTCAAGAATGTTAGAAGACATAACATCGAAGAGAAGTGCTAAACTAGTATGGACTAAGGTGGGATCTAAAACGGTTTCTAAAGTAATGCAAAAAGTGAATTCAGTTATCAGCATGGAAGATAATGGAGGAATCTTTTATGGTCCCCATCAATATGTCCGAGATGGTCCTATGTCCTCTGCATTGATGCTGGAGGTTCTTGCAAAGAGTGGTAAAACACTTTCACAACTTGTGAATGAGCTGCCAAAATACTATATTATTAAAGAACGAATCGATTGTTCTAATGAATTAAAACGAGTTGTCTTGGATAGAGTGATAAAACAGACTGAAAAACTCAATCGCATAACCCTTGATGGTGTAAAAGTTTCTTTTGAAGATGGATCGGTATTGATTCGTCCATCAGGTACAGAAGCAATATACAGAGTCTACGTTGAGGCTATAGAGGAAGGGAGAGCAAAAGAAATGGTTGCTTGGGGAACTGCTCTTGTAAGAGAAAGTATTCAAAAATTCACATGAACTGGCATGAAAGAATAGGAAACTTCAGCTAACTAGCTTCAATGCCTTTATAATAAAGAAAAAAGTCTTTTTAAGTAGCACAATTTATGTGAATTAGCACGTGCTTATACCTAATTCAAAATTTTATCAAAAGTTAGAGTATGAATACTCTAAATGAATCATTAGAGTAAAAAAGCTTTAATCATAATTGAACAGATTTCTTTATTAGTTAGTTTTACGGTGATGCAATGCTTATTTGGCTTGACATTTTAACTCCCAAACAACTCCATTTCCTAACCGAGTTGGGTAGGAGACTTGAATCCAGAGGTCATAATGTCTTCAGAACAACTAGAAATTACAGAGAATTGAATGAATTAATCAAGCTGAGAAGAATAGTAAATACTCTCACAGTTGGAAAACATGGTGGGGCTTCTCTTGAAGGAAAGCTGACTGCTAGTGCGGAGAGAATTGAAAAGTTATCACATATAATTAGTAAACTGAAACCAAATTTATCTATAGCGTTTGCTTCTCCTGAGGCTGCTAGGACAGCTTTTGGTTTAGGTATCCCTCATTATACGATTAATGATTCACCTCACTCTATCGCGGTGGCTCGATTGACGATACCTCTTGCTTCAAGAATTTTCTCTCCTAAAGTAATTTTTAGAAATATTTGGCTGAAGCTTGGTGCTACTTCAAATATGATCGTTCAGTATGATGCTCTTGATCCTATAGTATGGTTGAAAGATTTTATTCCTAATCCAGAAGTCCTATATGATTTGAAGCTAATTAATGCCAATCCAATCGTTGTCTTCAGGGTTGAAGAGTCCTTTGCCGCTTATCTTTTAGGTCACGTTTCTAAAAGGGAATCTGTGACAATCCCTATCATTAACAAGTTAATAGATGAATATGATGAATCTTTACAAGTAGTCGTTTTGCCGAGATACGCTGAGCAGATTTCAGTTATAAGGGCTGCCTTTCATAATAAGGTTATTGTGGCAAGAGACGTCGTGGATGGACCTAGCCTTGTTTTCTTCTCTTCAATTTTTATAGGAGCAGGAGGAACTATGACCGCGGAGGCAGCGATGCTGGGTACTCCAGCAATATCTTGTTATCCAAGTGAGCCCACAACCGTTGAAAGATACCTGATAAAGAAGAAGCTGATCCTCAGATTGACAGACCCTGATAAAATTATTAAGAAAATCAGGTATATTCTAAACGATTTTGATAACATTCATAAATTACAGCTAGAAAGAGCAAGATCACTCGTATCAAAGATGGAGGATCCTATAGAAGTCATCATAAAAATTATTGAGAATGATTTTCCCCCTTCTTAATCGTCAATTATTAGTCCAATATTAACATCTAATTCTTATCTGATTCGTGTAGTCATAATGGTTCTCATTGCGCGCGCACTCGCTATTTACATTTAAACGCCAATTCTGATTTTTTATAGTAGTCAATAAAGCGCTTTCTAAAATTGTCAGCATTCTCTTTATACTTGATTTTCCAAGGAAAAAACTTGAATGGGATGTAAAAAGATTCCTCAAGATATAGTAAGGGTAAGTAATACATTATTCGCTCAAATATTGATTCATCTTCAAACTCGTGTTTGTACGCCTTCAATATTTTCTCAAAGAATCTTTGACTTTCAGTTATATCCAAAACCTCGTTTAGAGTGCCAATTTTTAATTGCGCTAGGTCACGACAATAGTCCTGTTCGCTTGATTCTAACCAGTCGATAATTGTTATTCGCCCGTTGTCAACTAGAATATTGTCCCACCAGAGATCTCCATGTATCATCGTTGTTTGATTGAATATCGCTTTTTTTTCAAAATAATAATCTCGCAAAGCATCTAAATGATTAGAAAATCGTTCTTGAGAGATGATCTCGTCTTGTTTTAAGAACTGCAAAATGAGCTGCCTGCAGTTATCTATCCTTTCTATTTCATCAGTATTGGATCTATTGT
>JAEOTF010000118.1 GCA_016840025.1 Candidatus Hodarchaeota archaeon | reverse complement strand
CTGAGTTTGAGGGCTGGTGGTTTAAAGATTTCGACAGTAAAGAAATCGTGAAAACACATGTTAATCTGCTTAAAAAGTATCTATAATGTATTACAATGTTTGTAAATACACTGTTTAATTTGAAAATTTTTCGATTAAAGTTTTTTAATTTATCAAGAAGACTTTTTGAACTTTAGATATACAATTTGCACGTTGAAATTTTGTCAATTGCTCCTTTTTTAGATATAATTAGAAAAATTCACAAGGAATCTTGAAAAAAACAAAATCTGGTCAATTTCATAAATTGTTGAATTTGGTTGGAAATATTAAAGAAGCTATGGGTATTGGTGTACAAATCTTCGAAAAAATTGTAAAAGAATCTGCAGAGAGAAAATTTCCCAAGTTATGGTTTTACTATCTTAATAAATCTGCAAATATTCATTTTTATCAGGAGATTGAAAAGCAAACTTGGGGCGTACCTAAGACTTTTAGACAAATCCATAGATTTCGAGATATAAAAAAAGGAGATTTAATGGCTTTTGTAGGTCCTTGGAAACCCTCCAGAAAAAAAGGAAAAGCAACAACTGGTGGAAGGGTGTCTCTTAAAAAATTCGCTGGAAATATTGAAAAAATTATTTTATTCCGAGTAATAAGCGACTATTACTATGATGAAACAGAAGTATGGGAACATAATATACCTGAAAAGTGGCCACACAGATTTAAGTTTTCAAAAGAATCAATTCTCGAACTTAAAGATATCAGTATAAACAGGTTATCATATTCTACCAAAATTAATTTGCATAAATTGATTTACTCAATATTCTGGGAAGGCTCACCATCGAGTCTTGTAGATTTGATTAGTCATGGGAAAAAGTTGATAGGATAAAATGGGAATTTTTAACCAGTATCATTTACTCTTCACTAACAATCTAATTTGCCTAAGATATAATCATATGTTATGTTATAACATGTTATAACATGTACTTAAAGAAAAAATTTAACTTTAGTTTTTCTTTTTAGCAATTATTGCTTAGTGTGTGTGGGATTAAATTTTAACTCCCAAACCCAAACATATATTAAAAATAGATTATAGTTCCAAGTGAGTGCCCATTTTCTTCTCTTTGGCTTTTTTAAAAGTCAAATCTGCTGTGACCGCATCTTGTATGGCGAGTCCTGTTGAAACAAATATTGTTATTTCATCATATTTAGTTCTTCCCAGCTTTAAACCTGCTATTATATCTCCAAGCTCTGCCCATATATCTTGTTTAGTAAGTAATCCTTTTGCATAGGGAATATTTATCTCTCCACTATGGGAAGCTTGTTCCCAGCTGTCCACTACAATTTTCGATCCTTTTAAAATAGATGGATCTAATTCCTGTTTTCCAGGAGCGTCCGCTCCTATACAGTTTATGTGAGTTCCAGCAGAAACCCATTTGCTCTTTACAAGCGGTTTTCTTGAAGGTGTTGTTGTGATAACTATGTCAACATTTTCAACTGCATCCTTTACATTCTTAACTGAAATAATCCTAGCTTGAAGGGAAAGCTTTGATTTCATCTCAGAAACAAAAGATTGTCTCGACTTAGATTTTCTGCTCCAAACTCTGATTTCTTCAAGACTTTGAAAAATAGATGAAAGAGCGAGTAGTTGCGTTTTAGCTTGAGTACCAGCTCCAACTAAACCAACAGTTTTAGGATTCTTATTAGCTAAGTATTTTGCGGCTATTCCTCCAGCTGCACCGGTACGTATAGCTGTTATTTTAGTTCCACCCATGATTGAAAGAGGAGCACCATTCATAGGGTCTATAAGAACAATCGTGCCAATGACGGTGGGCAAGTTAAATTTGTGTGGATTTTCAGGATGAACATTTACTATTTTTACTGCAGAAATATTACTTTTTTCCAAGTAAGAGGGCATAGTTCTAAGATCTCCATTAAATTTTGAATAGAATATGTAGGATTTCGGAGGCATTTGAGCTCGTCCCAAGGCTTTTTCTCTGAAGGCTTGTTCAATAGACTTTAAAACTTCTTTCATCGATAGAAGTTGTTCAACTTCACTCTCTGAAATGAAAAGAATCTCCATAATAGTCATTATTTCTAACTTGATATATCATTTTCTAAACAAAAGTAATTGATCTTCTTTAAACTTAAACTGCAATAAGGGATTGAAATTATATTTAATTTAATGATAGAATAAGTGTGGGGGGGGTTAAAATTTAACTTTTTTATTGTTTACTCCACTTTCGCATAGTGATATCGCCAAATTAAACCTCTTTCAGTTAAATTAATAGTAAAATATGCTTATTTTGATTTCTACTGTCTAAAAAAAGGTTAAAATATGGGATATAATGCTTTGAGAAGATTAGTGCATTAAAATATAATTTGGTTAACTACGTAGTTACATTAATTATTTAAGAAAAAAATTTCTATCTGAGTGCGTTATCTTCCAGAAGAACTGTCACAGTTCGCTCATGAATTTTGCTCACATTAAAATCTATCATTCCTTTTTTTGTGAGCACGCTAGCGAAAGCAATAATAGTATTTTGAAAGATATATTTACTTGAGTTTAAAGAAGGGTTTCATTCTGGTTTCCTTATCACACCTCCAAGAAATACCATCCAAAAACTTGATTTTATTGGTTGGTCCTCCAGGCTCAGGAAAGTCAGCCTTCTGCCAGCAAGCAATCCTAAAAGGCTTGGCGATCGATAAGCCCATCATATATGTAACGACTGAATATGACCCATCTAAGGCTGAGGAAGCATTAAGAGAAAAAGGACTCGGTAAGATTGAACCAGGATTATTGAGTTTTGTTGATGCTTACAACGAAACTGTAGGAATCTCAGTTTCAGATCGACCTGATACTGTTCATGCAGACTGTGCGAGCCTTTCCGGCATAGGCATAGGCCTGACGAAGTTGCAGGAGAGAATTGGGAAGAAAGATGTTTTGTTGGTCTTTGACTCCTTAGTCTCACCCTACCTTTTGAGCGGCCCTGAGGTGGTGCGGTTCATGAGGCTGACCCTATCTAAGTTTGCGGCTGAGGGAAACAGTGTTTTAGCTTGCATGGACACGGGCTGCGGCAAGCAGGAAGACCTCGGAGCCATGATGAGCCTATCAAACGGCGTCATAAAGATGGAGACGAGGGAAGGCAAGCAGTTCCTGAATGTCGTGAAGCACCCAAAAATGGAGCCGACAAAAATTGTAGTTTCAATGGCTGTCCGACCGCCCATACTCTCCTCATATTTTGATATAGAGCTCGCGAGAAAGGAGGTAGAGATGGCTGTCCGGGGAGCAAATGTGACGTTAAGACCAACCGTTGGGGACTACGTTAACATCGCCTGGAGGAATCTCATATTCTGGAGCGGCATGCTATGGGATCCGAAACGGTTCCCGACGATGATGTACGAGTTGACTAAGTATTGTGAGAACCCAAGCAACTACGACCTTGATGGGGCTTCCCTATTTCCTTGGCGCACGAGACTTCTCATAAAATTATTCATGCCCAAGAGCCTCAGCAAGGTCAAAGACATGAAAAAATGGTTTGAAAGGGCAGTTAAGCAACCATCTACGCTATGGAAGATCGCAACTACGGAATATCTTGACGACATTTCCAAAACTGACGTCCACTATGTTCGATTGAAGGAGGGCTACGAATGTTGGGGGTTCGAGAACGTCGGGGCTTCCCTAGGGCTCATGAAACCCGCGATGATGGCTGGCGGTTTCACAGGAATGGAGAAGCTTTTTGGGGGGATTGAGAGGGACTGGAATTGTG
>JAEOTF010000117.1 GCA_016840025.1 Candidatus Hodarchaeota archaeon | reverse complement strand
TCAAAAAAGATGAAAGAGATAAAAATGTTGTATAAAAACTATCCAATCCATATTGAAGATCACGAACTATGGGTTAAAAGAGTTGAGAGAATTATTTCTGAAATTAGCACAATCTAATTTTTCGAAAAATTAGATGGATAATTCATGGGCGCGGTGAGCTGTTTGATGAAAGAATCATATTGGTTGAAAAAACGATTACAGGATATTCAAAATATCGAGAATTATGCTGTTAATAGCCGCTTAAAAGACGTATTAGATGAAGGAAAAGACATTAAACTGAATGCAAATGAGAACTTCTTTGTTCCTCAATCCTTTTTACGAAATATACTAGAAGACGTTGCAGAAAACCTTGATCCAAGGCTATATCCTCAGCGAGAGGAGGAACTGCTTGTAGGCGCCTTGGAAGACTATACAGGATTTCCATCAGACTGGATCGTAACTGGAAATGGAGCAGATCCGATTATAGAGTATATTACAAAAGCTTTCTTAAAAAATTCGGAAGAAGCTCTTTCAATTAGCCCAACTTTTCCGATGTACCGGATTATTGTGCGGGCTCAAGGGAATACGTTTAATGAAGTTTTATTAAATAATAATTTCTCTCTAAATGTAGATAAAATACGAAAGGCAATAAATCCAAGAACTGTTTTATGTTTTATTTGTTCTCCCAACAATCCAACCGCTAATCAATTTAATAAAGCCAATATTTGTAGAATCATTGAAGAATTTAGTGGAATAGTTATTCTTGATGAAGCCTATGTAGAGTTTGCCCCGCAAACTATTACAAAGCTGGTTAATGAATTCGAAAATTTAATAGTATTACGAACTTTTTCCAAGATTTTTGGCCTCGCAGGATTACGAGTTGGATATTCCATAGCACAACCTAGAATTTCAGCATCGTTACGAAAAATGCAACTTCCTTACAACAGTAACACGTTTTCACAAAGAGTAGCAGTAAGAATCTTAAAAGAAAAGGCAATCATTAATGATGCGTTAATAAGATTAAAAGAAGAACGAACAAGCTTCATACAGCGACTCAATACAATCCAAGGAATAACAGCATATAATTCTGATACAAATTTCATTCTCGCTAAAACAAATCGAAGTTCTGATCATATTTATAACCGATTGTTAAATAGAAAAATACTTGTAAGAAAAATAGGAAAAATCATGGGCTACAAGGGATACATCAGAATTACTGTTGGGCTTCCAGAAATGAATATGATGCTACTGAACGCGTTGAAGGAAATATTGCGATAAATCTAATCCTACGAATACCCTTGTTGAGTCGATATATTCGTTACACGCATGTTAATTAACTCAGTTTTCATGATAGCATACGCTAATTTAATGATATTTGATTTAACCTCACATTCTCTTTAAACATAACCCACTGTGCCATTCCTCCACCAACAAGGAGTTTAAACCACATAGTTACAATCCTCGTCAAAATAGTCGCCGTGGCACTAATAATGGGGGATACGCCTATTGCGGTATAGAGAACTGTCATGGTGATCTCAGTAACGCCTACTTCTCCTGGAATACCTAGAGGAATTGTTTGTATAGTATCAGTTATTGCGAAAACAACCATGATAGCGCTTAAGGGAACCTCGACGCTAAGGGAAATAAACACCAGAATGGTTATTAGAAGCTTAGAAATCCATGCTGCAATTGAAAAAGCGATAGGTAAAAAAAAGCTCTTTGGATGGCCACGTAATATTTTGACACCCTCATAGAAGGAATCCAAGATTTTAGGAATCTTTTCCTTAAGATGCTTTAGACGCCAACGTCCTCTAAGGATTGAGTGAAGGAAGTTTAAAAGTGAATTGACAATTTTCAATGCTAACTCTTTTTTCATACAGAGTATAATTAAGAAAAAAATTGAAGCCATTGCACCGATCAGCATAGTTATAATTAAGCCCTGGATGAGTTGGCCTACTTCATAACTTAGATTGAAAAGTATTACCCCGATAAGGAAACCTCCAAAGCTTATTATTGTACTGACTACTCTGTGGCTAATAATCGATGCTGTAATTCCACCTATGTTGCCACTTGAATCTTTGTTCATCAAATACGCTCTTGTAATCTCTCCACTAACAGACTCCGCTGGAATCAAGAGGTCGATGAATTTTCCTACCCAAGTAAACGAAAAGATCTTCCAGAATGATGTCTTTATTGATAGCGTCCGCAGAAGCCTCCACCAGGTCAGAGAAAGAAAGAACATATTCATCAACGATGCTAAAAATGCTAATAAGTAATACAATAGATTAGCTTGTTGCATGGCTTCAATGATAGCGCTCACGTCAATAAAGAATGATAAAAAAACTATGTAAATCAGTAAACCAGCCAACAGAATGAAAGCAGCCTTTCCTTTCAAATATATTCTTCCGTAAAAATGTATAACACATTAAAGATTAAATTGAAAGATTTTTGGTGATCCATGGATTGTACTAGCGTCTAATATATATCCTTTGCTAAATATCAGCTCAGAATAATTTTT
>JAEOTF010000116.1 GCA_016840025.1 Candidatus Hodarchaeota archaeon | reverse complement strand
TTTGCATTTGACTCTTTTAATAGTCTAAATAATTCTTCACTGTAAGGAAATGGTGTCATCAAGAGATTCCACCTTATATTTAGATGAGCATCTCTCAAAGCCTTACAAAATGCAATAGCATGTGTGAGATCTAGATTAAACTCGCTATCACACAAATTAAAATCACTATATCCTTTTCTAGCTAAATATGTGATTTCTGCGATCACATTAGGTATTGATTTGAGCCAATGACCTGTCTCAGACTCTATGCAATAACTACATCTATTAGGACATCCTTTCTGAGTCTCAAAGCCTATATTCGCCCCGTTAGTGGTATATTTCGTATAATCTATGTCCTTACCTCTTTTATGAATTAATTCGCGTTGGATTTTGTAATCCCATCCATTTAAAAGGCGATAATTCGCTTTATTGTTCTGGATATCTTCAATTAACTGTAAAACTGCCTGCTCTCCTGGTCCATAAATTCCATAATCTACCCCAAAAAACTCAAGGAAGTTCTCGGGACTATCTGAAAAAGCGATACCCCCTAAAACGATGGGAATCGCATATTTTTTGAGATGGTCGACTGTTTTCTTAATATCTTCTAGGAAATAGATTGTATTAAAAAATTCGACATTATCAATATTTCTAATGGTAACCCCAATTAAATCATATCTCTTGCTTTTGAGTCTTCGGTCTATATCCTGTAGGGGAGCTTCACTAAAACACAAATCCAATATCTCAGCTTCATGAGAATAGGTCCGTAAATACGTTAATAGATATTCTAAACCGAGGGGAGGTACAGGCGGATCGTGAAATGTAATTGGATTAACCAATAAAACTCGCATAATATCACCTGAATTTAAAATGAACCTGCTAAGATACTCCAAGAGATATCTGTTTTAATCTTTTATCGAACTAAAAATGGTTTTCTTCATTTTCTCTAGGTTATTTTGGTCTATCAACCATTCTACTAAACCAAGGGTATAGAAAAATATCTTTCCTTCTTGCTTATTGAAATCAGATCGGATATTTTTTAATTCTTCTTTTTTAGTGCTCTCTAAACACTTTATAGTAGATTCTTTTTGACCAGCGGTAAACATGGCTAGCATATCACGAAGAATCTCTTTATCAAAAGTTTTTTTAGAATATTCTATGCATAAACATCTTCCTAAACAATTTACCACATTTTCTGATTTTTTTGAACTAAAAAATTCAGATTCATCACTAACTCGATAAAATACTTCTGCGGTTCTTCCATAGAGTTTTTGGGTAGCAGACTGATGTGGTATAGTTTTACGTCCTGCTTCCATGATTATATTTCGTTCTATTAAACCCTGCAAATATCGATAAATGGTATTTTCCGATTTGGGTTTAGGGATCTTAATTTCAGTTTTCCTGTCCTCATTATGGGCTTTTTCCATAAACCCAAGAACAGCAGCATGATGATTCTGGTGTATTTCTTTTATTGTCATTGGGCCGTTAAAAAGCATGGTAATGATAGCCCTACGGTTTAAATTATCATAAATATACTCAAATAAATCATCATCAAGAGATTTAAATAGTTTTGGTTCGCTATGAATGAACAGTGTATCATCCGATAGAGCTTGTTGATCGGGCTGCGAGTTATTTTCCTTGGTTTCTCCTTTAGTAGGTTTAGCTGAAGTGAAACACGATTTTAAGGCTGAGAGAAACAGATGTGTGGATTCTAAAGATACTATCCATAGAAGTATTCCTAAGTATCTGTAGAACTGGAAAAAATCCTTCCCTTTAAGATTTCTAATAGAATCGTGAGTTCTAAGAAATAAATCTCTATTTAAGTCATCTATTGACTTTGAAGATTGAAAAATGCGTTTTATTAAGCTTTCTCTAAGTTGACTGCAAGTTTTTTCATTCTCGTAGCAGAAATGAGCAAGCTTTTGCGTTATAGGAATTTTTCCAACCATTTTACGATTTAGGACGAATCCAATCGCTTTGGCAATTTTCCAACTGCTTTCTTCTTTCCAGATTTTTTCATGCGGGTTGTCAAATAGCAGAAATTGCGCTCTGGTACTATAAAGTCTTTTACTTTGTGTCCGATTGCGTTTTACTCTATGACCAACTTCAACAATAATTCCCAACCGTATTAAATCACTAAATTGGCGATAAATTGTTGTATAACTCTTTTTTTTGCCAATTTCAGTCGATGAATACTGTTCGTAGATTTCATCAAATGTTTTAGGAGTTCCCCGTATAAAATTTACCAGCTTTTGAGTGACTTGTTCTTCTAGAAAGATCTTCACCCATAAATCTTCCGCAATGATGGCTATTTCAGGAACATTTTGATGAATGACATCTTTCATCAAACCATCATTGCCCATTTACTCACCATTTATCCAATTACTCGTTATGAATGCTTTATAAAGCCATGAAGTAAAATAATAACCTCTTGAATGGTGTTTTTATTAAGTTTGCTTATGAAGGTTATGATTGCTTAATTATTGACGTATGAAGCCAATTTGGGATATAAGTTTCAGCTCTTTACTCCGATCATTGCACTATTTTTTATTTCTTGTCTTTAGAGCCAAGATTTTGGAAGAATTCTTCTGGAGGATGGACTATAATTTCAACATGCCTTGTATCATGAAAACAGCTATCACAATACGGCCCTCCTAATAGTAGTGACGTAGATCTTGTCATGTACATGTTTGGATTTCTAGCATTAGTTTCGGCGATATCTTTACGGCAAGCTACAATATAGGATAATTCGGAATCTTCCATGGGTTTCATAATTTCATGAACCTCACACTTATCAACGCGCATACCTCGTTTACCCTTATGAAAACGAAATAGAAAACCATTGGAGGGCATAGGATTTTCTGCTTCTATATCCAGATCAATAGTATCTAGATCTTCATGTTCTAACTGTAATTGAATAACTTCATAGTATCTTCTATCAGTATAGGCTTTAAGGTATTCAAAAGCGTCTCTTCTCCCTATTATTTCACATAGCACTAACCCCCGATAATATAAGGGATATATACGAGACTTATCGAAATCAAACCAAGAGATATCAGCATTCTCCTCAGAATATCCATTAGGGAGTTTTAATAGTTGAAGAACATAGGTGAAATAGATTTTTCGAAATTCATCATAATCCTGAATTGTTTCTTGGATTCCAGGAACCTTTATTGATTTAAGATTTACTACCTCTTCTTCTAGAAGAGAACGCATTTTATTTTCTAAAGATTTGAGATATTTCTCATAGATCTCTGGTTTATCTCTTTGAAGAGCTTTCAAGAAGATATCTAAAGATAGAACGTATTGAGGTAACCAATGACCTAAATTTCTCATTCTCGTTGCATTTTCTCTGTAGTTATCAAATCTTTTTATTTCCATCTCTTAATCACGTTTCCTTGGTTTTAATATTGAGACATATTCAAATAGCAAATGTTTTTACTTTTTCATTAAACTATAGGTGTTTTATCAAAACTATGAAAGTTAATTTTCATTATATTAAAAAAATGTTTCCATGAAAATAAAAAAATTATTATATTATGATAATACAAAACCAAAACTATACCTATACCTAATGATTGGACAATATTAGGCGGTTTGGCGGGACAACGATAAAAAAGGTTGGTTTATAGTTGGTTCAAAGTCTACCCACAATAAGAATGCCAATAGATCCATTTTAAGTGTTAGATCAAGCATTGTACTTGCGATAGGGATAGTAATTAAGAAAAAAACACGAGGAAGTAAGTAGACCCGCATGAAAACACTGAACCAGTGTTTTTTTCTTCTTCATTCTTTCCAAGTCATTTTGATCTATTAACCATTCTACTAAACCCAGGGTATAGAAAAACATTTTCTCTTCTTGTTTGTTGAAATCAGGTCTTTTCCTTCTTAATTTTCTGGTTTTAATGTTTTCTAAAGCCTTTATAACAGATTCCTAATGTTTGGGCTTCAAATTTGGCTGGTTTAGTTGACTTGTTTGTACTAAAGCCTTAAATTTGATCACAAATAAGTATAAATAGCACTATCATTGTCAGTCTGGTGTTTCTAATGTTTGAGTCCTTTAAGGATCAAGATAGCTTAAATTCAATGTCAAGTAGTTGTAAGGGCTGTGTAAATTGCATAAAAGATGAGATACATAGTGGTTGTACGCACAGCAAAAGTAAAGATGAAAATTAACTATGAACCTCCCGATTTTGACCCTATACAATAATTTTCTATAATTATTAGATGGTTTTTTCTATTCATTTATTGTGGGTAGTGCGTATTATGAAATACTATACCGATAGTAAGAATTGTCAATCAATCAAAAATATTATTTGAAATGCAAACTCTTATGATCATTAAATCAGTTGATTGAATAATGTCAGATTATTCGGTACCTTCAACAAATAAAAGCGACATAATACTTACAGAAGAGCGACAAGATCACATTTCACGACGACATCCTGAATTTACAGACCAATGGAATCTCATCATGAAAGTTATTGAAATGCCAGATGAGATTTACAATTTCTCAGATGAAAAAGAGGAATTTGCAGCAATTAAAAAACTAATTTTCTGACAGATTTCACAATTGTTTATTACAAGGAAGCCTCACCTGAAAGAGGATTTGTAATAACTGCACATGCGATATCGGAACAACGAAAAAAAAGGTTGGTAAAAAGTTGGTTCAAAGCCTACCCAAAATAAGAATGCCGATAGATCCATTTCAAGTGTTAGACCAGCTAGCTCCGGTCTTACCGCCATCTCTTTCGGATAAAGAAATCATAGCATTAGACTATGACAAGGAAGCGGATGTCCTATATGTTAGTTTTGTTGTAAATCCTGTAGCAGTGGATAGTGAGGCATTGGATGAAAAAGGGCTGGTAATAGCAGGGCTAAATGAGAGAGAGGACATTATTCGGTTAACTATTCTAAAAGCTAGTACTTTTCTCTATCAAAATTAGTTTATTATTTAAGCCTGTGATTATCCATTATTATTAACTGATATATTATCCTAGAAAGTGAAAGGCGTCAGCAGCTTTAGAACGCATTTTTAGTCAGAAAAAGGGAATATCGGTTAGTTATGTCCAAAAAAAATATTAACAGTCTTGTTAAACTCTCTCAAAATATTGGAGATTGGTGACTTGAAATATAAGTTAATTATTGTTTTAACTACTCTAATGCTTTTAGTAAGCCCAATTATGATTTTTGCGTCCCCATCAGGAAGTTTAGCAGATGGTGGATTTGAATCATGGTCGGGAAATACCCTACTTTCTTGGAAGTTTCTGACGGATGGCACAACGTTGACTAAAGTGACGGGGCGAAATGGTTTTTGCCCTGAAATTGAAGGGCCAACCAATGAAGGAGCAGAATTAAGAACGTCACTTGGAACTGTGATTCAAGGGCAAACGCTTAATTTTACCTATTATATTTATGGTAATGATACCATGATAAATGTCTGGATATACATTCATTGGCACATAGGGAATTCTGAAAGTAGTTTCGAATTTATGGGTGGAGGACAGCCTGTGTTATCTCAGTGGACTAAAATGACCTCAAGTGAAAAAACAGTTCCTGCAGGGATAAATAATGCCACTATAAGGCTAAACATAAACTGGGGGGCAAGAAAAGCACCGCGTGCAGGCTATCTGGTACAAATTGATGATGTAGCGGCCAGTGGCACAGGAATTACCCCAGAATTTTCATCCCAGGCTTTTGTAATGGGATCCTCGAGCATTGTACTGGCGATAGGGATAATAATTAAGAAAAAAACACGAGGAAGTAAGCCCTGAATAAACAAATCATGACTAACCATAAAAAAGTAATTATTACCATAAAAAGAAAGTAGACCTACCAACATCGGAGTCTCTTATTAGGTAGCTTCCTATGTGAATGTACTAAAATGAGAATGAATTATATTATATTGATGATTAATTATATCAGTGAGGATAAATGGAAAAAATTCAACTAACTGCAATAATCTGGGAAGAGGAAGGAGATTATGTCTCCAAATGCCCTGAACTAGAAGTCGCTAGTGCGGGTGGTTCCCCCGAAGAAGCGTTAAAAAATCTGAAAGAAGCAGTTGAATTATACCTAGAGAACATGAAAGCATTAAACATGATTGAGGAGATCACTTCAACATTAAAGACTAGTGCAAAGTTTACCTCAACAATTGAGGTAGAAGTATGAGTAAGCTGCCCACAATTTCATCAAGCAAGTTAATAAGAAAACTTCTCAAGGCAGGATTTGAATATGCACCTATCAAAGGCAAGGGGAGTCATACAGCCCTACTTCGTATTGATGAAACAGGTCGAAGACATATAACTATAATCCCTCACAGGGATTCAATCCCAAAAGGAACGTTAATGTCAATAATTAAACAATCGGGGTTGTCACACGAAGAATTCATCTCATTGATAGAATAGCATTCCACGTTTAAATATATAAATTCTTTATAAGTTACTAAAGAAGAATGAGAGAATTAAGTAACAATGGAAGAAGATAAACTCCATGAGCATCTTTGGCAGATTGTTGAAAAGCTACCAAGCGATTATGAGCCATATGGTGAAAGGATCCGTGAAGGTAGCGATTGCTCCTGTGGATGTAAATGGTATCTGAAGTTCCGAGGAGAACTAGGATGGGATTGGGGGGTATGTATCAACCAAAAGTCACCACGAGTAGGAAAATTGACTTTCGAACATCAGGGATGTCAATTTTTTGATCAGAAAGAAGAAGATTTTCTCCATTTAACAGAAGACGATGAACCCGAAGAAAGACACCCGAGTTGTAATAAAATAAATATTCCCCCAGACGTATGTTATCTTGTTTTTCTGAAAGAAAAGCCACATAACACTCAATCTATCGGCCAAACGAATCGGAGAGAAACCATTATAGCGGATTATAATGTTAAAGGAGAAATTATCGGGTTAGAGTTGTTAGGGGATAAACCTTGTCAGAAATGACATCCTAGACAAAAAAAAAGTAGTAAGCACATCATTCGAGCAAGTCTTGAACCAGATTAGGCGGAAGTAGTTTTGGATTTTTCCAAGTTAAACCGGTGTGAAAAGTGCAGAGCTATCGTTGGACCTGGAGAAAGGCTTTGTACTGAGTGCCGTGCAATACAAGCGAGAGAGGAAGGAGGGGAGATATTACAAACTAGAAAGGAAAGAAAGATAGAAAAGAAGAAGAAGCTAGATATTTGTTGGAATTGCTTCGAAAAAATTGAGCCTCAACTATACTTTTGTATTAAGTGTGGCGCATCTTTGCAGCCAAAAAAGCCTCAGGCATCTTTGCAGCCAAAAAAACACCTGGTAACTTTTACGACAAAAAGACAACCTGAAGTTGTTGACGAGTTGAGGCTTACTCCCAGATTAATTTGGTCTCCGTTCTTAATATGTATTTTTCTTCCCCTAGGTCTCATCGTTACTCAGGCATGGATAGGAAATCCTTCCAATCTTGGTTTTTTTATCATAGTAGGAGTAATTCCTCTTTTAATAGTTTTTTATGCCCATTATGAGATTATTTGGAGACCTAATACGGTTATTTTTCAAAAGAATGGTATAATGATCATAAATACTAGAACAGGAATCTCTTGATTATTTTAGGTTTAAAGGGTAGGTCCAATTTCCTTTTGTTTAAAGAGGAATGATAATAAAAAATCATAAGTCGCCAATTTTGGCATGAAGTTTCTTTACTTGCTTTA
>JAEOTF010000115.1 GCA_016840025.1 Candidatus Hodarchaeota archaeon | reverse complement strand
GGCGAATTTAGCTTCCTACAATTAATAACGCAAAAATTTAATTTTATTCCCCTTTTGGTGGCAACTGTTTGCATTGAATAACCGAATCTTTTTGCTAATACCGTTTTTCCTGACCCAGCAGGTCCTAAAATAACCACACTTTGATAAAAGTTATCAGCATTCGTTAATAAGCCTCGAAAATACTGAGCAAGTTCACGTAATTGATCTTCACGAAAAGGGAGGCTTTCAGGGATAAAGGAACTCAATAATTTGGATTCATCGCGAAAAAGGCTGTCTTTTGAAAGTTCTTCTTCCAAAATGTTTACAGTCATTGGAGTTCCTCTTTTTTGGGAGTATCATCTACGTATTCAAATATTCAAGGGTTTTTGACTTTATAAGTAGAATTTAAGGATCAGGGCATTTTAAGGTGTTCAAAGGGGGGAGCAGAGTGAAAGTGAATCATAATAAAATTATGCCCGACATAAAGTTTTTCTGCGAATAACTCCATAAAAAAGTCTCCATTTTTTAGTGAAGTTTGAGTAGGAGACAAGAACGCCTTTCTAGTGTTGATTGTCCTTCCTCTTTTAATTAAAAATATTTTAGCCTTAATACTGCATATTTCACTAATTTAAAGAAAAAATATAATTGTTAACTCGTAATAATATACAAGTTCAGGTTAATAGAGTCCAAAAGAAGCAGAAAAAAGGGTGATCTGTTAGAATAAAGGTAATCTGATTTTTATATCTGTGTTATTCCTGTTAAAAGGCTAATTATTGGAATTAGTAAGATATAAACGCGTAAAAAGATGTAAGATGCCTTTTCTCAAATAAGCGTGATTTAGCAACTCCATATCTCACCAAAAAGAGGAGTTTTCCTCAAACAACACCCTTCGAGTAAACCAAATGGGAAGACTTTCAAAAAAATGGCTCTTCCTCCCCTATATTCGAGCTAGATTTGCCATTTTTCGCACATTAACTAAACTTTTAACACCAAAGACTTATTGGTTATTTTGTTGATATAGATAATATTCCAGTTATCTGAATCTTACATGAAAGTCAATACCCACATTACCATTTGGATTCATAACTGGATGGTAACCTTGAAGCAACAGGCTTTGAGTGTTTTAGAGTACAAAAAACCATGATTAAGTCATTGGAGTAGTAGTGAATATCTTAAAGAAGAATGGAGGATTTGAAGTGATAACAGAAATCCGATTTCTGAGTAGAGGAGGACAAGGTGGCGTTACTGGCGCAAAACTCCTTGCCTACGCAGGTTTCTTGGACGATTTTTCGGTTCAAGCTATACCAAAATACGGTGCAGAGAGAAAAGGTGCTCCCCTTTTTGCAGATGTTCGACTTTCTTCGGAAGAAATCCTAACTCACGCCCCAGTCATCACAGATATGGCGGATTATTGGATTATCCTTGACAGTGAGCTTCCCGTGCCTATCGAACAAGCTAAAGACGGCGCGGTGATAATTTTCAATGCCAGAAGTGTTCCCAAATATGCTAAAGGTGATTCAAGGGTAAAAACAGGGTTTGTTGACGCTACTCGGATTGCGCAGGAGTGTGGGCTAGTGAAATCTGGTACCCCTCTTGTAAACGTAGCTATGTTGGGAGCATGGGCAAAGTCAGCCAAGGGACTGGTTAGTATAGATGCACTCTGCAAGTCAGTGGAGAAAACTTACGGTAAGGGAAATCTCACAGAGAGGAATATCAAGTCAATTCGACAAGCATATGAGGAATTTCAGTTTGAGGAATAAGAATGAGTGAAGAAATGATGAAAGACCCGGTCTTACCGCTAGGAAAACCGACTGCTGGGTCAGCAGGCGAAACAGGTACGTGGCGAGATAAAAGACCCGTTATTGACTTAGAGCTCTGTAACAAGTGCTATCAGTGTTGGTTGGCTTGTCCAGAGGTATCTATCACCAAAACAGATGATGGGCCCAAGATTGATTACCGTTACTGCAAAGGATGCGGCATATGTCACCATGAATGCCCCAAAGATGCTATAACTATAGAAAAGGAGTAAAGAACATGACCACTCAAACTGCACTTGACATTCAAGACTCTACAGACGAAACTGTTTTAATAACCGGAAATCAGGCTATTGCTCAAGCTGTTGTGCTTGCGCGTCCTAAAGTAATTCCTGCCTATCCTATAACCCCCCAAACAGTCATTGTTGAAACTATATCCAAATTTGTTGAGGAAGGAAAACTCAAGGCAGAGTTTATACCTGTTGAAAGCGAGCACTCGGCGATGGCTGCTGCAATAGGATCTTCTTTAGCTGGTGTCCGAACTTTTACAGCAACAGCAAGCCATGGACTGTTATATATGGGTGAACTGGTATTTTGGGCTGGAATGACGCGTATCCCTATTGTTCTCGCAAATGTTAATCGCTCCTTAAACCCTTGGAACATCTGGCCTGACCATCAAGACAGCATGGCGTTTCGGGACGCTGGTTGGATTCAGTTTTATGTTAAAAATAACCAAGAAGCCCTAGATACCGTTTTACATGCTTTTAAACTTGCTGAACACCACAAGGTTTGGATGCCCGTAATGGTTTGTTTAGATGGGTTTATCCTGTCGCACACTTCTTCTTTAGTCCAGATCCCAAAACAAGAGATCATAGATGATTTCCTTGGTGAATTCAATCCATTAGCCATGCTGGATAATAAGGCCCCCTTTGCTCATGGATCACTGACAGATGCAAAAGGAATCGTTGAATTGCGAGGATCTCTTATGGAGGGCATGAAAAATGCTCATAGACTTATTCCCAAAATAACGAAAGAGTATCATGAAAGAGTAGGTAGGCATTATGGGGACTATTTTGAAGTAACGGGTGATATTGAAGAGGCAAAAGTGGTTATAATTTCTATGGGAACTTTGGGAGAAGAAACACAGATGGCCATCCGTTACCTTGAAGAAAAGGGTATAAAAAACTGTGTGGGTATGCGGCTCCGTACTTTCAGACCCTTCCCAAAGGAAGAAATTATAAAAGCGATAGAGTCGGTCGAGAAAATCCTCATTATTGATCGTGCTGCATCTTTTGGGAATGAAGGACAAATTAGTATTGAGGTTAAAGCAGCCCTATTTGACAAGGGGTTAACACCTCAAGTGTACCCTCTGATCAAAGGACTCGGTGGAAGTGATGTCAACTATAAGGAGATTGCAGAAGAAGTCACAAAAATCCTCTAGGTGATAAAAATGGTTAAAATATCTGAAATGATGGAACGCCCTCAGGTTATGCTCCCGGGGAATATGGCATGTGCAGGATGCGGGTTATCTCTCGCGTATAAAACCGCGATTTCAGCGGTTGAGAATCCAATTGTCGTGATCCCAGCTTGTTGTGCCTCGGTGATTCAATCTCTACACCCAAGGGTGACATACAACGTACCAACCTTAAATATCGCGTTTGCAGCTCATGCTGCTGCAGCTTCAGGGATAAGCCGCGCAAAAAAAGTTCGGGGTGAGGAGACTACAACGTTTGTGTGGTCGGGCGATGGCGGAACCTTCGACATCGGTATGGCAACCATCTCTGGTGCTGCGGAACGCAATGAAAACATTATCTACTGTGTCTACAATAACGAATTTTATGGGAACACTGGGAGTCAACGGTCCAGCGCGACCCCGCGAGGCGCCTATACGACTACCACCCCAGGGGGTAAAATTGAGCGACGTAAAAGCATTACACGGATATTAGCTGCTCACGATGTGCCATATATCGCTACGGCGTCCGTTGGTTATTTACGAGATCTATACGATAAAGTACAGAAAGCGTCGCAGATCGAAGGGTTCAAATTTATTCATATCACGACGCCATGCCCCACAGGGTGGGATCACGATCCATCTTTGACAATAGAACTCGGAAAACTCGCAGTAAAGACGGGATGGGCACCATTATTAGAAATCGAGAATGGTAAACTGACATTTACGCGGATTGGACAACGCTATCGCGAAAAAGAGAACCGTACCCCTCTTAAGGAATTTCTTAAAGACCAAGGTCGTTTTAAGAAGTTATCCGACGATTTACTCCGCGAACTCGAAGCTGACATCGATTTTGAATGGAAAATATTGGAAAAAATGGCAAGTTAGTTTTTGCTACCATTTTTTTTTCCTATTTTTATACCGGCTACAAGCACTCTAGGAAGAGGCTTAGCTTTCAGACTCTCGTAGCTAACGGTGACGGTTTTGAATAAAATTAAAGAAGGAGAAAAATACGGCATTCAAGGGGGATTTTTAATCGCTTTTGAGGGAATTGACGGAAGTGGGAAGTCTACACAGATTCAACTCCTAAGTGAGCGACTAAAAGAAGAACAATTCATGTTTACTATTTTTCACGAGCCAACAAATGGCAAATGGGGACAAAAAATACGCGAATTAGTTAAACACAGTAGAAGCCATCAGGATGAACTTCATTGGTTTGTAGAAGACCGAAAAGAGGATGTTCAACTAAATATCAAACCTGCTTTGGAAAAAAATTTGGTTGTCATTATGGACCGGTACTACTATTCAAGTGTTGCATATCAAGGAACTGTAGGGGGAAATCCAGATTACATTATGGAACTTAATTCCTTCGCACCTCGCCCAAACTTATGTTTTATCTTAGACTGTGATCCAAACGACGCTTTCAGCAGGATTAAAGACAATAGAAGAGGAAGAACGGACTACTTCGAGAAGTTAGAAAATCTTCTCAAAGTTAGGCAAATGTATTTAGATTATTTTAGGAATTACCCTGAAGTAAGGACCATACCATATTTAGAAAAGTCTGAGTCCATTCATGAGGAGATTTGGAATATTTTACGAGATGAAATTGGAAAAATTGGGAAAGTTAAGGTATAAAATCATAAAAACAAGCTAAAAGTTTGAGTCCATCAAGATTTAAGAACTAGAAACGCCATAACATACAAATCCCCAAAAGATTATAATAACAAATGTCAGAAAACAGAAATCAGAAATCCCTCTAGGTTTTCTTTGATACTTTGTTTAATTAGCTAATTTTTCCGTGAGTGAAGAATAATGATTGGAAGAAAGCAACTTTATCCATTGATTGCAGGAATATTGGCTTTAACATTTACTGTGATTTTATTAATCCCGATAGGTCCGTTACCACCTCTCAGGAATTTTATTGATCCTCAACACGGATTATGGGGTATGGCAGAGTATGCAGAGTTACCTTCAGAACAAACTGTTCTTACTGATATCGTAAGTGACACTATCACAGTATTTCGTGATAAATGGGGGATTCCCCACATTTATGCACACTCCGAATGGGATATGTATTTCGCCATGGGCTATTGTCATGGTCAAGATCGTTTATGGCAGATGGATATCATACGACGGCAATATTCGGGAACTGTTAGTGAGGTATTAGGGGCGATAGCACTCGACTCGGATATTTATTGGCGAACACTGGGATTAATGAGGTCAGCGAGAGAGACTTGGGACTGGTATAAGACAAATGAACAGAATAAACCATGGACGCAGGCTTTGGAAGCGTATGCAGAGGGAGTTAATTATTACGTCAAGAACATGAAAAAGGAAGAAACGCCTTATGAGTTTCTACTCATGGATTATGAACCTAGATCTCCGTTTTGGGAACCAGCAGACACGATTGGGTTCGGAAAATACATGCAACATGAGCTAGCACATGATGGATTCCGAGACCTAAAGCTAATTCTCATAAGAGATGCCCTAGGATCAGAAAAAACTGCCCAATTATTTCCAATAAATAATACTCATGGAATGATTCCTGTACTGCCAAACTATGGAGAGTGTGAACCCCCATCCAGAGGATCAAACAAAAAACACCCAACTGAAATGTTATCTCCCATGATTCTTAAAGAGTTCTGGAATATTTTGGATTGGGATGAGAAGCTTCAAGAAACTTCTAAATCCCTACCACACTTTAGTTCAGGAATAAAACAGTTTTTTGGTTCTAATAACTGGGTGGTTAATGGAACAAAATCAGCCACAGGACTACCCATCTTAGCAAATGACATGCACCTCCCTTTCTCAATCCCACCTATTTGGTATCAAGCTCAGTTGGTTAACCTTAATTCGGATTATAATGATGTTGGATTTTGTTTCCCTGGTAATCCCTTTATCATTGCAGGACACACAAATTACATCGCAAGAGGCTATACAAATGTGGGAGCGGATGTAGTTGACTATTATTATTATACAATTAGCCCCAATGGAAACGCTTACTGGAATGATAGCTCTAACTCATGGAATAATTTCATAACTGTGCCTGAGCGAATTAAAGTCAAAGGAGAAAATGATTTCATACTCAAAGTAAACTATACCGCTCATGGACCTGTACTAAATGAAGTACGAGAAGAAATGGTACATGGAGTAAAGCAATACACTACTCCAGTTGCAATGCGGTGGACCGCTCTTGATCCTCCACCTGACACACTAATGAGAGCCATATACAATATGGGACATGCGCGGAACCTAACTGAGTTTCAGGAAGCCCAGAAAGATTGGGGATGTCCAGGACAGAACACTATTTTTGCTTCAACGGGAGGAGACATTGCGATTCGACCTGTTGCAAATTATCCTATTCGCCCAAAAGGATACTGGGGCAGAATTCCTTATAATGGATCTGCTGGGGAAGGAGAATGGCTAGAGTATATCCCCTATAATGAATTACCTGTCTCTGAGAATCCTTCACAAGGATTTTTGTCTTCTACTAATCAGAAAACTACTGGAGACGATTATCCATACTATCTCGGTTGGTCCTTTGACCCTGGCTACCGTAGTAGGCGAATTAATGAGTTAATTGTAGGTAAATCAGAGATATCCTTCGAAGACATGCAGGACTTTCAACAGGATGTCTTAGATACAGCTGCTCGTGCTTTTGTTCCACATATCCTGAAAAGGCTAGGAACTCCCAGTGATTCTCAAATAGCCAAGGCGGTCAACTATCTCGAAGATTGGGATTACATGATGGATAAGGATGAAGTGGCTCCCTTACTTTATGCGAAATTTATCCAAATATTTGTTAACGAAACATTTACCGATGAATGGCGAGAAAACAATCTTCCTAATCTTCTACCCCCTCTGAACAATTTTGAATTCCTCATGCTCCAAAACACAAGCCATTCTTGGTTTGATGATGTTACAACAACATCTAAAAAGGAAACCGTCGATGATATCATTCTACGTTCGATAAGCAATACTATTAGTCTCTTTTCTGACATGTATGGCGATGACATGAGCAAATGGACGTACGGACGTTACCATAAAGCGAGTTTTGAACATCCTGCAGGACTTTCAGCTCTTAGTTATGATCCAATTCCGTTCGATGGCTCTTGGACTACAGTTAGTCCTGCTTCAGACCGCCATTATAGATGGGATGAGACTGAACCGTTTATTGCGGTAGGAGGGGCCTCGGAGAGATGGGTAGTGGATTTAGGCAATATTACACATTCAGAATCGGTGATTCCTGGTGGACAACGAGGATGGGCAATCTCAAAGCATTATTTTGACCAGCTTAAGTTATTTATTGAAGGAAAATATCATCCTGATTGGTTTTATGCCACTCCTGGGGATTTCCCACCAGATTTAATTGAATCTACCCTGATCCTCAAGAAGAAGGTGAGTTAAGATGACTGAAAATACAACTACAAGTAATATAGACACTATCTTGAATCTATTACAAGATTACAATTTTCCTGTAGCATGTATTATTGTAGCATTAATCGACCTAGTACTCCTTTTTCTAGGAATGTGGGCTTTGGGACTCCTACTTGCTTCCTTTTTGGGAAGTTGTTTACTTTATGAAAGACCTCAATATGGATTAGCTAGTGGAACCATTGGAACACTCGGTAGTTGGCTGATCTTTTTAAACCTACGAATTTTGGATTCACTTGAAGCATGGGGTTTGTTTATGGAAACAGTTTTAGGAATAGGGGGTCTAGGTTGGTTAGGAATATTGCTAGTGTTTACAATATTGATGATTATAGGAGCCCTAGCAGGATATTCGGGGGCATCAAGTACCTCATTTGTCCTTCCAGAGGTTAAGAAACGAGTTCAACCTAAGGAATAGCTAAATAAATGAAAAAGTGCAAATTCAGAACAAATCCATAGTAAGTTGTTGTGAGAATTGATGGAAAACAAACCTGAGTTCAATTAACAAAGCAACAGTAAAGAATATCTTGGTCTTTTATCGTTTTATATAGCAATTAGTCAAGGTGTCCGCTATACGCCTCCTCTCTGTTAATTTACTGGTTAATGGGATAGTTCAAGGTGTTGGTTATCGCCCTTTTGTCTATCGAATAGCAACTAAGTACAAGTTGCGAGGACAAGTGCAAAATCTAGGTGATGCAGGTGTTAGGATTATAGTTGAAGGACCAGATAAATCAATTGAGAATTTTCTTGTTGATTTGAAACAACAAAAGCCTTCAGTATCATTTTACGAAAAAATCGCTGAAAAAAAGGAAGTTATTAAAGAATATTCATTTCAAAATTTCACTATTATCAAAAGTGATCCCACTCGGCTCACTAAATATTCCCATTTACCTCCAGACATTGCAATTTGTAATGAATGCCTTAAAGATTTCCAAAATCCGCAAAGTAGGTATAAAAATTATCCGTTTACAACGTGTGCAGCATGTGGACCACGTTTTACAACGATTTATGATCTGCCTTATGACAGGGAACGAACATCTCTTTTTGAGTTTCCTCTTTGTTCTAAATGTGAAAAAGAATATGCTAGCCCGCTGGACAGACGTCATCATGCTCAAGGGATGATTTGTCCAGATTGTGGTCCTCATTATGGTCTTTATGGTCAAAATAATGAACTTTTAGCAGATAAAAATCCTATTGAAGAAGCAGCAGACTATATTCAAGAAGGTAAAGTCATAGCAATTAAAGGGATTGGCGGAATCCATATTGCATCTCTCGCGTCAGATGATGATATAGTCCAAAGACTTCGAGAAAAAAGACGAAAGGAGTCACGAAAACCATTTGCTGTAATGGCGGGTAACGTAAAAAAAACCCAAGAGTTCGCAATTGTAGATGGAGTTGCTCGGGATCTGCTTGTTTCATGGCGAAGACCTATAGTTCTTCTCCCACAGCGGGAACCGTTTCCCCTTTCAAAGTACGTTGCTCCAAAGTTGTCAAACATAGGTGTTTTTTTGCCATATATGGGAATGCACTATCTTCTTTTTTCGTATCTACCTAATGAAGTTGCACTCCTCATGACTAGCGCCAATCTGCCTAACCAACCTATGCTTCTCGATAATGACCGTACGATTACTCAACTAAAAGATCAAGTAGATTTTTTTCTTCTTCATAATCGCCAAATTGTTAATAGATGCGATGATTCAGTAATAAAACTGATTAATAGTCATCCTACTATTATTAGACGCGCAAGAGGATATGTTCCAGACCCAATTCAGTTACCGTTTAAATCAAAATTACAGGGTATCTGTGTAGGACCTGAATTAAGTTCGACAGGGGCGGTTGTAACAGAAGGAAAAATCTTCCCTACTCAACATATTGGCGATATCGAAACCCTGGAAAATAAGAAATTTTTGGAGTCAGCTATTGAATTTCTATTGAAAATTTTCCATATCGATAAACCTGACTGGATTGCTCATGATAAACATCCAGATTTCATCAGTACGTATTTGGCTCAGGATTTATCTAAAGAATTTAATGCACATTTACAACCAACTCAACACCATCATGCCCATGCTGCGTCACTTATGATAGACGCCAAGTGCCAACCAGATGAGCAGATAGTTTGTATTGCAGCGGATGGGTTTGGATTTGGTACTATAGATGATCCAGCCTGGGGTGGTGAAATTCTCCTAGCTTCCTTGGATGAATATTCGCGATTAGGAAGTTTAAAACCACAACCGATGCCGGGAGGAGATCGTTGTGCACAGTATCCAGGTCGTATGGTAGCTTCATTACTCGCACCTTATATAGAAGAGGGGCAGCTAATTGAATTACTATTAAAAAGATGTAAAGGAAGCTTCCCTCATGGAAAACAGGAAATTGAGATTACTTTAAACCAGATCAGGGAACCCAAACTATTAACGTCATCTACTGGGAGGGTACTGGATGCCCTAAGTTGCTTACTAGGATTTACAATGGAAAGGACATATGAAGGAGAACCTGCCATCATACTTGAGGGACAAGCCATGAATGCGCATAAATCACCTGAATTTTCGATTGAACAGTTTAATGATAAAATTATTCAGCTTTCTACAGGAGATCTGGCCATTCGGGTATTACATGCTCTGAAAACTTCCTCTTGGAGCAAAAACGAAATTGCTTATGGAATTCAAAAATCTTTAGGCATGTATTATGGCAAATTAGCTGTAGAAATAGCGCAAAATGAGGGGGTAAAGAAGATAGGATTCACAGGTGGCGTTGCTTATAATGAAATAATCACAAAATCAATTGCAGATATTATCTCAGAGGAAAAAATGACGTTCTTAACTCACATAAATATTCCACCAGGGGATGCTGGAATCTCAATAGGACAAGCAGCAATTACAGCTTGGAAAACAAAGGGAAATTATTGATGTTATGGCCTGACCGCTTCTACCTGTAGAAGTTTTCTGGAAAAGCTCTTTTGTGAAGAGGTTAACATCTTATTTCGTGCGTCTTGGTTTAATTTGTCTAAGCGTTCCTGGATTGTAGAAATTCTTAAAACGTTAGCATAGTCTGGATTTATTTCTAGGACTTTCTCGTAAGCCTGTTGTGAAGATTTGCCTAAATATTTCCAAGAATATCGACCTTTTCTTCCATTTACAGAGGCACGAACATAGGAAATCAGCCACAAATAGGGGCCATGCAAATCTCCCGATATATGACACTTACAGTTACGCCTACCGCATTTTTGAAATTTCGCAACTAGAGATGGCATCCGTCATCAATTTGGTCCGAAAGGGGTGTCAATTGTCTCCTTCTTCTAATATAAAAGTCTTTGGAGTTTTTATATTAAATTTTAAATTCCATTCTAGGAAATCTAGATTTCATGGATGCAAAGAATAAGCAATATAAAAAGATCTATGTTTTAACGGAAGGCATACAGATTAAAAGAAGGAAAATGTGTTTTGTCGGTCGTAAAATAATACAACAGATCCGACAAAGAGCTTCGATGATAACAAACACGACAAAATAATTTCTTACTAACATTTGCTATTATAAGAAGTTCGACGTGAAAAGAGAACAAAATTAAAATAGACTTATTAATAGCTATAAATATGATGTTTAGTAAAAATAGATATTTCATAAATTCAATATAATCGCACTAGGAGAAGAGTTTGAGGGATACTACAAATTGATGATATTCTACATAGATAAAAAAGGAAAAAAGAAACTGTTCAGAGCAATAACAACAAGAGAGAGGAGTTTGCAAGGTGTTAATTTACAAAAAAATGAACCCCTTTTCTTCCAGTGGAGTTTGGTTTTTAAGAAAAAAAGACATTTAGAAGGACCAAAATCATAAATAAATAATAAAATTACAAAAGGAGTAGAAAAAAAGATAATAAGACAAGAAATACCTTTCAGAACTAATTATATATAGTTTCACATAGATAGATAAATCACAAGAATAGTGATTATTGCAAAATTAGAAAGTGGTAAAAAGATAGCCTAACAAAAGTCCATTAATGAGAGGCTTGTTCACTGATGTATTATGACCACCCGTTGGTTTCCACTGGAAATATCGTTTTCTGGTAAAGTTTATCGCGGATGAGAACACATGACTTACAAGAGTAAAGTCATGTGAAGGAGTAGAAATAAGCGAGAAAAAGGTCTTTGTTCAAATAACAAATATAGTTAATTAGATGCTAGTGGATGAAGATATCTAAATAGGTGGTTTTCAACAAATAATACTATTCACAGAATTTACACAACTGGTGTGAATTTGAGATCACCTCAATAACGAATTAACGGGTTCTCGGTGTGAATTTAGTTTTCTTATTTCGACAAAATAAGCTAGATACTGCCCCCGTAGTACAGATATTTATTATTCATAAGAGATAATGGGAAGTTAAAGAGTTAAAATGATAATTCATTCCGTCAAAACGCTTAGAGGCGAAAATTGAATGGGCAATGAAGTGAAAATCCAAATATCTGGCGACTGCGGAAAAATATCCCTCAAGCTGGAAGGAAACGCAGCAACTGCTGAAAGTCTTGTTCAAGTTGTAAACTCATTGAAACCCCTTTTATCCAATGAACCCAGACAAAAAACAGCGGACGCACCTGAAAACATGTCTATTGAATCTTTAGATAACTTATCAATTAAAGAAAGAGTTAAACGACTAATAAGATCCGCCCTAAAGCATGGCTGGTTTAATTCTAAAGATATTTTGGAATTATATCAACATTATATGGATGAAAATATCGCTCTATCGACAATCAGCACATATCTCGCACGTTTAGCTAAAGAAGAGGTCTTAGAACGTCGCGGTTCACGATCAAATCTTGAGTATCGAATGAAGTCAGCTATGCTTGAAATAATCCCAGAGATTGAACTAACGCCACAAATTTAATATTCAAGGACATTATGACGTTATTTAATAAATAATAAGTATTACTGTTATTTTCTTAAAATTAAAGGGTAAATTTCTTTTTATTTTCTATATCTTACCAAATAATTCACAGCTTTCAACAACTAATAACATATTTACAAGATAAAAAGTTAGTATAAGTCATTAAATTCTTAAATAAACAAATTCGTCGATTCTTATGTTTTAACTTGTAATGGACTTTCGTTGATCTTTTAACAACATAATTAATCGAGATATTAATAATACCCCTATAATAAGGCCAAATAGTATAAGATTAGGTTCAATAGGGTCAGGATTACTGAACTTGCCTGACTGGCTATAATAATACGTAACTTCAGAAAAGATTTGTGCAATACTTTTGATTTTTTCGAGATTCAGATATGAAAGTACATCATTTTCGGTATGAACTCGATCGTTGTAACTATATCTCATAACAGTACATGCTGGAATGTCTTGTAACCAGAAACTAACATGATCGGAAGTTACTTCCAATCCAGCCCATTCAGGAACAGAGTAATGAAAACCAGCATTATATTCTTTAGCAATCGTATTAATATCATTATAAAGGAATTTATAAGAATATTTTCCATACCAGATAAAAAAACTGGAACCACCAATCCTGTCGATATTGATAACTGCTTTTACATTGTCCAATTCAGCTTTATGTTGTCTTATATAGTGTTGTGATCCATAAAGCCCGTATTCTCCGCCATCAAAGAGAATGAATCGTATAGTCCGGTGATTTTCAAGTTGTGTAAAAATTCGTGCAATTTCAATAATAACTGCTACGCCACTGGCATTATCATCAGCTCCAGGAGCGATTTCTCCATTATAATTACGAGAATCGTAATGGGCAGTAAGAAGAAGGATTTCATCTTGTACATTAGGACTGGATCCTTTTAATTCTCCAACTACATTGTGTCCATCTATTCCTATTAGCCTATCAGCAGAATATCTTTCTGTTCCATCCATAGTGAAGTTTTCAATTGTGGTGGGAATACCAAGATTTTCAAGACGGTTTTTTAGATACACAGCTGCCATTAACCCCCCCAAGGTGCCGAAATCACGAGAGGGAGTTTCATTATTCGGAAAACTGGTCAAATTATTAATGGTATAGCGAATTTCATCTATAGATATTTTTGAAATGTTCTCTTTGGCTTTAAAAAGGTCCAACATTGCTTCTTCTAGGTGGTTACTCTCAGCAGCATTGGATTGGGTAAATAAAAAGGAAAGTACAACAAAAAGTACAAAAAATTCAAAGAATGAATACAATAGATGACGGAAGTTCATTGTTTTTCGCCAAAGAGATTTTTAATAGGTCGAAAGTGGAGAGTTAGTTTTTGGGATTTCTATGGATTTTCTCAAAGGAATTAGGTTTAACAATGCTCATTTTTTCTGTTAAATTACATCAATATTAGTGTTAATCTGTAATAGAGTGCATTTGTATCGAGAAACAGAGTCATTGAAATCTGGAAGAGTTATTGCATCGAAATTCAGTAATGAATCTAGGAAAGGAAAAAAGGTTTAATTTTCACTGAATTCGTCCAATTCATACATTATGATAGTAAAATATTATTTGTCGGGAACATTGGCAGTTTTGTAAGAGTAGAGGTCTCTGTTGTGATATAAATTTCTGATCTTACCAAATGATTCCTGTCCGTCGTAAAATCAATGACTTTTATTCTCAGTTAGGAGAGTATCCCATCAAATCCTGATTTTTGTTTTTGACGACCCTTATAACCAATGAAAAACCGACTTAGAATCAATCCCATCAACAAAGAGACGAATATTAGGATTTCAGGGGGAAGAAAAAGTTGAGAATCAGGAAATTTCTCTCTTTGGCAGTAGAAAAAAGTTACTTCTAAAAAAATCTGGGTTATTGTTTTGACATTTGCAAAATCGATATTGACTGGGACATCATTAGCTGTATGTACATTAGGGAAGTTGGGTTGCATTACACAACAAACAGGAACTTTATTTACCCAAAATGGGGCGTGATCTGAAAAATAGAGCCGCTTGGTCCAAGCAGGAGCACGAGAAGCGATGGGGAAGTCATAAAATTCTTCTGCAATCATGTTAATTTCATTTAAAAAGAATTTATGGTCATGTTCACCATACCAGACAAATAATCTGTCACTAGTAACACAGTCGAGGTTAATAACAGCTTTGATTTCATTTAACTCTGCTTTATGTTGAGCCACATATGCTCGAGAACCATATAACCCTAATTCTTCTCCATCAAAGAAGATAAATCGGATCGTCCTACGCCTTTCTACTTGAGTTAATAATCGAGCAATTTCGAGGATTACAGCAACACCACTACCATTATCTATTGCTCCAGGAGCTATGTCCCCGTTACTAATACTATCATAATGGGCGGTAATAAGAATTAATTCTTCCTTTTTATTTATATCTGTGCCTATCAGCTCTCCAACTACATTATGACCTACTGTTCCATCCACGGTGAAATTTTCAAAAGAACTGAGGATACCAAAGTTTGAAAGGAGATTTTTAAGGTATATAGCAGCCATTAAGGAACCATTGGTACCAAATTTGCGGGAAGGAGTTTCGCTATTCGGAAAACTGGTCAAATTACTAATAAAATTACGAAGATTATCTATTGAAACTCTTGAGCTTATCACTTTTTGTGTAAAAAGATCTGAAATAGCATCTTCTAAAGAATTCTTCTCAATCGCAGAGGTTTTAGCAATAGAAATGGAAAGTAAAACGAAGACTATGAAAAATCCAAAGATAGAATACCATAAACGACGAGAGTTCATATTTTTCGCCAAAAGGGATTTCAAATGATTTAGAGGAAGAAAATAGTCTTTTGAAGCCATTATAGATTTCATTTAATGGAATTACACTTAATGAGACGCTTTTTTCTTTTACGTTATGCAAATAAATGTATTTATCTGTAACAAAGAACAGGATCGAAAAAATTCACTACAGTCATTGGATCAGTTTATCAAACTAAGGAAGAAATATAGAAAAAATAGCCATTATTCATCCAAAGAGTAAATAAGAATTATTACTATATTTGTAATCATCCTTTACTTCTTTTATTATATTAGAACTAATGTCTGCTAAACTATAGATGATCTTACCAAATGAACTATGAGTTTTAGCGACAAATTACAGAATAACAAGAAAAAATTGCAGAACAGTAATGGTAACATGCACTGAAAGATAAGATATGAGTTTTGGATCGTGAATAAAGTTTTTCTAAAGCATTTTTTATTATTTTAATTCTTTGAATTTTGTCGAGCAGGTTACCCCTCAATCTCCATCGGTTCCTTTGGAAAATGAAGTTATTATTATTATACCTTGAATCTTACCAAATGATAATAGTAATGATAAAGAGACCTTGAAGAAGTTCGACTGGTTCCAGTAGAACCCATGGAGGTTATGAATTTCAACTACAGAAAATTAGCATACTCAAGTTATTTTTGGTCAGGACAATATCGTTTTCTCTTTATTATCTTAATATGTCTCAATTAATTTTCCATTGGAAACAATGGGGTTTCAAAAAATCTCAAATTTGGGTAAGGACGTAATCAAGACATTTGGTAAGATTCGAAAAATTAATTCTCGTTGAAGATTGCGACTATTCTTGTTTATTTTTGTAATAACTCCATAAATGAGTGAACTGGTGTTTGTTCCAATCTTTTATGATCTTTGAATAAATTGATTATCTCTTGTACTTTCTGAGTTGAAAAATGAATAGTGATATTTTGTTTGAATTTCTTTTTTAATAATGGAATAGCCTCTATACGACGCTTTCGGTGTCCTAAAGGATATGTTACTTCAACAGCCTCAGTTTTAGTTCCATCTTTAAAGAAAACTTGAATAGCATTGGCAATTGAGCGCTTATCTGGATCATGATATTCTTGAGTATAAAGAGGGTTTTCTTGAACTACCATTTTTTCTCGTAATGTATCTATCCGAGGGTCAGAAGCGCGTTCATCTTCATAGTCCTCATAAACTAACCTCCCAAAAATTAACCCAACAGCTGTCATGTATTGAAGACAATGATCACGAGCTGCAGGGTTACGAAGTGGACCCTTTTTATCAATAATACGCGCACCTGCTTCCTGTGTGAAGATTTCTACACGTTCAATTTCATTCAGACGATTGATTACTTCAGGATGAAGTTTAATACTTGCTTCAACTGCTGTTTGTCCATGAAATTCGGCAGGATAAGAGATTTTAAACAAAATATTTTCCATGACGTAACTCCCGTAAGAACGTTGAAACTTGAAGCGCTTACCATTCCATAACCTATCATAAAAACCCCATTTCGGGGTAGTAAGGATTGTTGGATAACCCATTTCGCCACGTAATGATTGTAATGCTAGAAAAACCCCTCGACTCGTCGCATCTCCTGCTGCCCAACTTTTTCGCGACCCTGTATTAGGTGCGTGGCGGTAGGTTCGTAATGGTCCAAGATCCGCCCAAACTTGAGAGATAGCGTTAATAATTTGTTGCTCATCACAACCAAATAGATATGCGGTCACTGCTGCACTTGCAAGTTTTACCAGAAGAACATGGTCTAAGCCTTTTTTATTAAAACTATTTTCCAATGCCATGACGCCCTGTATTTCATATGCCTTAATCATAGCTGTAAGAACATCATGGATGGTTAATGGCTTCAATCCTTTTGTCATATTCTTGTGAGACATGAATTCAGAAACAGCAAGTATCGCACCAAGATTATCGGATGGATGTCCCCATTCAGCAGCCAACCACGTATCATTATAGTCTAACCAACGGATCAAAACTCCAATGTTAAAAGCAGCTGTAACAGGATCTAATACGAATGAAGTACCAGGAACATGTGATCCATTAGGAACAATAGTCTCTGGAACGATAGGTCCTAGCATTTTAGTACATTCTGGAAATTTTAAAGCTAATATTGCGCAACCAATACTGTCCATTAGACATAAACGAGCGGTTTGGTAGGCTTCTTCTGATGTTGGTTCATATTCTAACATATATTTTGCAATTCCAACTATTTCAGAATCAGATTGAGGATACTGACTACTATCTGTCCATGTAATTGTTGATCAACCTCGTTTGTATAATTATTTTAGTTTAAAATTAAATTATTGTATTTTTTAGAAAAAAGGAGCCCTAATGATAAGTATTACCTATCGTTTATAGGAATATACTCTCTTTTGCTTGGTCCAATATATTTCGCAAGTGGTCGTATTAATTTACCCACTTGTCGTTGCTCTGCGATATGCGTAATCCATCCGCTTGCTCGACTCATAGTAAAGATAGGTGTAGCCAATTCACGAGGGATATCTGCCATTGCATAAGCAACTGCTGTGTAGTAATCAAGATTGGGGTATAATCCTTTCTCCTCTCGCATTACATTCTCAATTGTTTCTGCAATATTAAACAAATTCATATCATTTCGTTCTTCAGAAAGTTTGCGGGCCCATTTCTTAATATGTGGACTCCTTGGATCACCAGTTGCATAGTACGCATGACCAAATCCCATAACTAATTCTTTTTGTTTTAATTTTCGTCTAATTCCTTTCTCAGCGTCAGAAGGATCACTAAAACTGCTAAGAAGTCTCATTGCTGCTTCATTGGCTCCTCCGTTTAAGGGACCTTTTAACGTCCCAATTCCGGAACAAATTGCAGAGTGAAAATCCGATAATGTCGATATGCATACTCGAGTAGCAAAAGTTGATGCAGCAAGTTCGTGCTCAGCGTACATGATGAGAGAACAGTTCATCATATTTCGTTCGGTATCAGTAGGTGGCTTTTGTTTTAGAATATCCAAAAAATACCCCCCTATTGCTTTTTCATCAGAATCTAAACGTAATTCTTTACCCCGAGACTTTAAATACCAATAGGCGATAACTGTTGGTAAAATTCCCAATAAACGAACGCCTGCCGTTTTGTGATCATCATCTTGTTCAGGTTCTTCAACACCTAAGACGGAAACAGCAGTACGAAGAACATCCATGGGGTGCGTGTTCTGTGGAATTTGATCTAGAATTAATTTAACCATTTTTGGCAGAGGACGACTATTAATAAGTTTTTGAGTCCATTCAGTTAATTGTGCCTGGTTTGGTAATTCATCATTAACTATTAGGTAAGAAGTTTCTTCAAACGTACTATTTGAACCCAAATCATCAATGTGGTATCCACAATAGGTTAATCCAGCATCTTCTACACTCAAGGGAACCATTGTGGTATCCCCAACCATAACCGATCGTAAACCTGGATTGTAGATGATGTTATCAAAATCTATTCTCTTTTTTTCTTTCATTATTTTTTCCTTCCATAAAACTCATCAACAATTTTTTCATACCGATAGTAGTCTAATAAATCGTACAGTTCTTCACGTGTTTGCATTCCGTTTATTAATGATTTTTGCGTGCCTTTGTGCCGAATAGCATTATAAACTATTTCTGCGGCTTTATTCATTGCTCGGAATGCGGATAACGGGTAAAGTATTATAGATACTCCTGCATTTTTCAACTCTTGAGTAGTAAATAAAGGAGTTTTTCCAAATTCTGTTATATTTGCAAGGACAGGAACTGAAACAGCTTCAGTAAAGGCTCTATATTGCTCAAGTGTCGTTAACGCTTCAGGAAATATTGCATCAGCGCCCACATCGATGTATTCTCGTATCCGCTCAAGGGCATCTTCTAACCCTTCTTGGGTAAACGCGTCTGTTCTTGCCATGATCATAAAATCAGGATTGTCTCGAGCAGCTATAGCAGCTTTAATTCGATCACACATCTCTTCAGTAGCAACAATGACTTTGTTCGGTCGGTGTCCACAACGTTTCTGGGCTTCCTGATCTTCTATATGGACTCCTGCCACCCCGATTTTTTCTAATGTCTTGATAGTTCGTGTAATGGAGAATGCACCTCCAAACCCAGTATCAATGTCCACTAATAGTGGTAGATCAACAGTGTCGGTAATTCGGCGTGCATCTTCTGCCACATTATCAAGTGTGGTGATTCCAAGATCTGGTAACCCATAGGAAGCGTTTGCTACACCTGCTCCAGAAAGATAAATTGCTCTGAAGCCTATACGCTTTGCCATCATAGCTGTTAGCGCATTAATCGTTCCTACAACATGTAAAGGTTGTTCAATGTCCAAAGCTTCTCGTAGCTTCGCCCCTGGAGAATTATTAGAAGTGCTCATATAATGAGTATTTGAAGTGCACTTCTAGTAAAAATCTTTTCATCAGTTTGATAATCAAAACGCTTTACCTTTTTCAAGTCTTAAGTAGAGAAATTCGTAAAGGGTGAATTTCAGGGGTCAAAACCTTTGTTTGTATGGATGGGTCGTTCTCAATCAGTTTTATGACCTCTTCCTTAGTCTGTACTTTCAAGATTATGATCTCAAATACTCTATCTGAACATGGACCTACTATAATCAGTTTATCGGAAGATAAAAGCTATTTTAGATACTCGAAATGTTTAGACGTCGTTTGTTCTTCTTCTTTAGTCATGTTTTCAATGAAGTTGGCACATGGAGATCTTATTAATACTGGAAAATGAAACAGTAAAGAATGAACTACTTGTAGGAAGGATATTAGTTTGAACATGCAAAAATTGAAAAAAATGATTATAGAAGAGGCAAAGTCGCTAGAAGATTATGTGATCAGTACACGACGGCATATCCATCAATTTCCCGAAACTGCTTTTGAAGAAGTACAAACATCGCAGTTTATCGAACAAGAGCTACGTAAGATAGGATATGATGATATTAGAAAGGTCGCAAAAACTGGATTAATAGCAACACTTCGAGGTACAAACGATGGAAAAACTGTAGCTCTTCGTGCTGATATTGATGCATTAAATGTTCAAGAGGAAAATGATGTTCCCTATAGGAGCAGAATTCCAGGAAAAATGCACGCTTGCGGTCACGATGCTCATACTGCGATGTTGTTAGGGGCTGCTAAGATTCTCTTCAAGAATAGAGAATATCTACCTTGTACACTTAAGCTAATATTCCAACCTGCAGAGGAAGATGGTGGTGGTGGTAAGCTCATCGTTGAAGAAGGTCATCTCGATGATGCGGATGCTACATTTGCCATTCATGTTTGGATACATCTTCCCGCTGGTACAATCGCGACGAGAAAAGGAGCCATGCTTGCATCTGCTGATGATTTCTCAATTACTGTCAAGGGGAAAGGGGGTGGAGCTGCAGCACCACAACATGCAATTGATCCTACAGCTGTCCTAGCTGACATTTATAACGCTCTTCAGAAGATTGTTAGTCGAGAAATCGATCCATTTGCTAATGTAGCCCTTACAGCACCAATGTGGGAAGGAAGTAATGCCTTTAACATTATTCCTAACGAAGCTAAACTTAAAGGAACTTTTAGAACAATGGATACCGATGTAAGAAAGTATATTCGTGCACGGATTGAAGAAATAGTAAAAGGGTACAGTTCTGCTTGGCGATGTGAGGGGAGTGTTGATTTCGACTCGACAGTCTCTTATCCACCGCTAATCAATGATTCGGAAGTAGTAGATAACTTGAAAAAAATACTCCAGGCTTTGGATACTGTGAAAATAGTAGAACCCTCTATGGGGTCAGAGGATTTTACATTCTATTTAGATAAAGCAAAAGGTGCTATGATCGCCTTGGGAATCCATAATGAAGAGAAAGGAATCGTTTATCCTAACCACCACCCAAGTTTTGATGTGGATGAAGAAGTCCTTTGGAAAGGGGTCGCGGTCTATTCGATGCTTGGATTGTATCCTCATTTCATATCCGAAATGGAATAAGTAAAAAAATCTTTGAATTGCTATTCTCTATAATTGTAACTGCCTTTTCTAATATCCATATAAGAAACAGGATGATTACCCATGCTTGTTCTCACTCTTAACTGCGGATCTTCATCAATTAAATATTCAGTGATGGACACCACAGCTCAGAAAAGTTTAACACGAGGAATTGTTGAACGTGTGGCAATTGGTGGATCTTCTATTAAGCATTCATACAATTCTCGCACTATTAAAATCGGTTACGAATGCCCAGATCACAATACTGCCATTAAACTCATTCTTAATACATTGGTTCATCCAGAATATGGGGTGATTGAGGATATCAAGAGTATTGCTGCAGTAGGCCATCGAGTAGTTCATGGCGGAGAACAGTTCTATCAATCTACAAAAATAACCTCGCAACTCTTACAACAAATTAAGAGTATTTCCCCCCTAGCTCCTCTTCATAATCCCCCTAATATTGAAGGAATTATAGCAGCTCAATCAGTATTACCACAAATTCCTCATGTTGCAGTATTCGATACCGCTTTTCATCAAACCATGCCCCCACGGGCCTATATCTATCCTCTACCCTATGAGTGGTATTCAAATTTTGGGATACGTCGGTATGGCTTTCATGGAACCTCTCATCTATATGTATCCAAACGAGCAGCCGTTCTTCTCAAACGTCCTATTGAACAATTAAAGATTGTAACTCTCCATATTGGAAATGGTGCTAGCTCTTGCGCTGTTGAGAGCGGTGTATCCATTGACACTAGTATGGGTTTCACACCGCTCGAAGGAGCGGTTATGGGTACACGTTGTGGAGATATTGATCCAGCTATTCCCCTCTATATTATGCAACATCAGCCTCTTTCACCTGAGGAGATGGATGCTATTCTCAATAAAAAAAGCGGTCTTCTCGGTATTACTGGAAACTATACTGATCGTCGAGATGTTATACAACAAGCACTCGCAGGTAATAAGAGATGTCAATTAGCCATGGAGATTGAAGCCTATCGGTTGAAAAAATATATTGGGGCTTATGCAGCAGCAATGAGTGGATTGGATATCATTGTATTTACGGCTGGTGTGGGGGAAAATTCACCACATCTCCGTAGGATGGCTCTGGAAGGACTGGAATTTCTTGGAGTCAACCTAGATAAAAAAAGGAATCAACAGGCTGTTGGAGGAATTAAGGAAGAAGAGATTTCCACAGAAGACTCAGCTGTAAAAGTATTCATAATTCCAACAGATGAAGAACGTGTGATTGTAGAAGATACTCTTGCAATCCTCACGGGAACTTATGACGAACATATACGCTTCCCGTACTCCTTCGCGACTTGAGCACTCCAAAGGAAATATCTTATTTCCAAACCCACATAAGGGCGATATCTGCAACATTTGTGCCTGTAGGACCAGTTATAATTAATGAGTCGGTTTGCCTAAGAAACTCATAAGTATTATTCTCTTTAAGGAACACTTCTGGCTCTAAATTTTTTTCTTTTGCTTTTTGCCATGCCGATTAATCAACAATGCGAAACAACCAAAAGTTTTGTGTTACGAAAAATTAAAGATTATTCGCAAATTCGACAAGTCCTAAATATTCTTCCTCTAGCCCTTGTAGTTTTTCTTCACCTACCTTGATTGATGACAATTTCGCAAGTTTGACCATTAGTTCAGG
>JAEOTF010000114.1 GCA_016840025.1 Candidatus Hodarchaeota archaeon | reverse complement strand
ATGACCCCTTTATACTTTTTTATGACCTTTTAGAATTAGTACCACCGCTACTTATCGCCATTAGCCTAATTTAGGTTTATTCACGTCATTTGAAGAAAAAAGAAAAGTATTTTGCAACAGACTCAAGTATTAATAGTTATATAAAATATAAACAGATAATTTTTTTGTATTTGAAATTCTAGCAAGCTAGTTCCGATTATTATAAGTTTTAAAGAATTAAATTTTTTCTTTCCCTATTCTGGTACTAGACTAATTCCCGCCTTATATTTAAAGAAATAGAATTGGTCAGATTAATTTATCTGACCTAATATATAAGATATCTTATACTTTGAATTTCTTGGTTATTGCATCTAACTCATCGGCCATCTTGGCTAATTCTTGAGCGGAGGCACTCATTTCTTCCATAGTTGCAGCTTGCTCTTCTGTAGCGGAACTGGCTTCTTCAGAACCTGCTGCTGTCTCTTCGGAAATAGAAGCAACTGTGTTGATAGAACCTACGATGTGATCAATGGCTTTTTCGATAGATTCTCTCAAATCGGTGACGATCGAGCTCACCTGTTCAACAGAATCCTTTGCTTCTTCAGCTAACTTTCTGACATTGTCTGCTACTACTGCAAATCCTCGGCCATATTCGCCAGCACGGGCTGCTTCGATACTAGCATTTAGAGCCAGCATATTTACCTGACCCGTAATACCCGAGATAAGCTCCGAGACGCCTTCGATGCTTTTTACTTTTTCATCAAACTGAACTTTTAAAGATTCGGCTTGTTCTAAAGACATAGTAACCTGTGCAGATTGTTGTTGAGATCCTTTAGCCATCTGCTGGGTAATAGAAGAAATTTCTTCGCTAGCTGCGTTCACCTCTTCAGCGGAGGACGCCATTTCCTGAGCGGAGGTAGCCAATTGATCGGTAACACCTGAAATTTGTTGAATTGAGGATTTAAGATAACTTACCATCTCTTTGAAGGCAGTACCCAATTTCCCAATCTCATTTGTTCTGTTATATTCTTTGATATCTACTGTGAGATCACCGGTGGCAAGTTTTTCGCTCGTTTCGGCCATAATTCCGATCGGATTTGCTAGAGATTTTGCAACAACAAATGCTACCCCCATAGCGAGGAATGTAGCAACAGCCCCTATAATGAGGACGGTAAGTAGAACATTATTTGTATAATTGGAATATAAGGAGGCTGGTACTAAAATCACTGTCATAAAATCGGATTCATCACAAGAATGATAGCCAATGAAGTAGGATTTACCTTCAAACTTCCCACGAAAAGCATCGGTGACCTCATGATCCGATACTTCTCCCGTAAGTCTATTGTAATCGCCTTCACTCATATAATCCTCGAGTGCTGTGCCAATCAGAGAAGCCTCTTTTGTGCTAATAACTGAAAAGGCAGTTTTTTCAATAACTAATCCAAAGCCTGATCCATAAAACTCTGCCTCTTCAAGATCCGCTAAGATCTCTCTAAAATATAAGGCTGCTTTAATAACACCGTAAGTTTTACCATCTTTCTTTAAATCCACACAGATAGAATATACAGTAGCTGCAGATGATTCATCATACTCGTACTCGGTATAGGAACCAGTTAATAGAGTAGACACATACCAATCTTCACCATATTGATCAAAATCACCGGGAGTTGATGACATTGTAACTACGTTCCATCCACGATTGTCAGTTACAAAGATCTCCAGAAATTCATTATTGAGGTCACAATAATCTTCTAAATACTGGGATGCTTCGGGATTAGGATCGTTACTTGGATCCCAAGGTAATGCGCTTTTTTCGGGAAGTTCATCTTCACCTGCAGATCCCTGCTTTGTACCTTCATATGACGCATAAAGTTCTGTTATATTCCATGAAGCTCCGGTAACACAGGCGTCATAAACTCCAGGAGTCATTCCTATGGATTCTATCTCATTAATCCTATCTTCTAACATTGCATCGGAAGAGTGTCCCCATTCTGCAGCATGTTGTGAGGCTGCTTCCAAAGTTTCATTTCGAAAACCTTGGTCTGCACTTTGGAATACGAGTATCCCACTTATTGCAAGTGGGATTACGCTGATTAAAACCAAAACCACAAACAACTGTCGAAAAAGAGGCCAATTGCCAAATTGTTTCCATATTTCGCTCATTTTAAGCCCTCATAAACATTCATTTACCATATTTTGTTTACCCGCATGTTTTTACGATATTAACATGTTTTACTGATCCTTTAGATGAGTGAAGCCATTTTGGATTTCACTCTTCCAACACAGACATGTTCAAACAGGTTTTATTAGTTATAAGCACTTTAAAACTTGTTGAAGCCTTTATTTGTAGTGTTAAGGATCTAACCGGGATTGATATGGCATTACTTGCTTGCATACCTTAATTAAAATTTAGTACATGAAATTTCATCAGGTTAATATAGGATCCAAGAGTGGTAGGCAGTAATGCCCAGCAAAATAAAATAGAATTATAGTTGCTCTTTCCCTCACTACTTTAATTAAGAAATCTCTTTTATGATAGACTCGCTTGATTAACTAGAGTTCTTATAGAATAGGGTTATAAAGACTCAAAAATGAAATTCAATAGCATTAACTATAGGAACCTGTTTTTATCCAAGATATCGCACGAAAACCATTCCTTTTAAGGGATGGCTGAAGTGCATTAGTTAAATCCTATCTTTCTTACCCTCAGGCATGAGTCTACCTATATGCGCGAAAAGGAAACGAAAGAACGAGTAAAACACCCAATAACACCGGTTTCACTTCTAGGCGACTCATGCATTTTCTTATAAATCATACCGACGAAATTCTGGTGAGGCGATTTCACTCAGGATTGCCCTTGCTGTGTTTATCCGAAAGGCCTTTAAATTCCGCATCTATCCGACCAAAGCCCAGCGCACTCTTTTAAATAAAACGTTTGGGTGTTGTCGGTTCATCTACAATTCAATGTTAGCAGAACGGCAAGAAGTCTATGAAAAATATAAAGCGGAGCGGGAACCCCTTAAGAGTTATCCGTATAAGACCGAAAAGGACTACAAAAGGGACTTCGCGTTTTTGAAAGAAGTGGACTCAATCGCCTTACAACAAGCCCGGAAAAATCT
>JAEOTF010000020.1 GCA_016840025.1 Candidatus Hodarchaeota archaeon | reverse complement strand
TTAATTCCTTCCTCCTCTATTGCTATATGCAGTAGCGGCAACCCCCCGAATTGGGCTACCACTAACGGTTAGAGCGAAAAGGCATTCCAAGTGAATGTCCAAGTTTCTAAAAGTTTGAAAATTCGGTGACGAACGTGCTCGATTCGAGTTTAAAGAAGCAAAGATCATTTTCTCTCGGATTCCCGATCTACAACAATTACTTGATAAGATTACCACTTATCCAGAGAAGGAACGTCTCGAAAAATTGCAAAGCTTCTACAGTCAAATCCCTGTCCACTTTTCCTTTATGGAATTGGCGGATTATAGCGATAATGCGTATCTAAAAGCTGAAACGGCGGTGTCTATGGTTTTATTCGGGGGGCGATTGATTCTTGCCCACAACAGGATACTTTATCCCAATCGGAAGTGGTTTATGCAAACATTCGAAAATGCTCCTGATAAACCGGAAGGCATCATTGAACTAGCTAATCAGTTACTAGATAGACCATGTATAGAAACTGCTAAAGCCTTCTGTGATAAGATTCTGAATTACAGAGAGTGGCCAAAGCCCCCTGAAGGAAAATTTCTACGTTTTATTAGAGATCATGAGTGGCAATGGCGCAAGGGGCACGCACATATAACAGATTGGTAATATTCACTCTATACTAATCTATAAAGTGAAATAACTAATCAGAAAAGTAAAGTGAAGGTTAAAATATCCAAAGGAAAATTGAGAGTCTGTAAGTAAAATGGAATCTATTAGATGCAGATTTTGTGGATTTGAATTGGGAACTGCACCTACAGAACATCTTTGGATATGCCCAAGCTGTAAACGACAAAATGAAGTGATGAGTGTAGCCCGTATCGAACAAGAAAGACAGAGACATTACTTATGCCCTAGATGTGGAACGATTTTCAAAGATCAACCATTTGGCCTTCGTTTTCCATGCCCTTCCTGTGGTTCCTATGTTCGTTTGAGGGATTACAAGATTCTCATCCCTAAGAGAAAGAAGAAACCTAGTAGACAGAGACGAAAGAAAAGCGAAGATAAACTTGTTGAAGTTACTTATTCCAAAATTGAGGAAAGAGGAGATCTAGGTAAAGACAGATATCTTAGAGAGATTACACAGGATCAAATTCATGTTACTCCACGATCGAGAGTAATTACATTTGTAAAAGGAATAGGAAAAAACGAGGAAGAAGCAGAAAAACAATCAGATTAATGGTCTTAAGGGAAGAATTCTATTTTTTTGATAAGATCTTATTTGCTACGAACTGTCTTTCTTCTATGGAGAGCTGTCTACCATAGTTAGGTCCCACTTTGAAACCAAAACCATCTTTCGGCTTTCTTGGGACAATATGTAAATGAACATGGAATATTTCTTGACCAGCGTCTTCACCATTAGCAATAATAAAATTAAAAGCTGTTGTTTCTGGTAGAGCCTTTTTTATTTTCTTCAATACTTGTTGACCCACAACAAATAATCTTAGATACGAATTTTCATCCATATCTTCGACTAATGCATAATGTTTCTTGGGAATCACTAAACAATGCCCCTCATTTATCGGCATAATGTCCATAAAAGCTATTACAAGGTCATCTTCATGTAAAACAGCACTTTCAACTCTTCTAGCTACAATTTCGCAAAAAAGGCACTTCATTGATATCACACATTTGTTTTCAGCTTAGTACATGCGCAGGTAGATCTTTTAACCCTCTTAGTAGAAGAGTAGGTCGGAGATCACCACTATGAACCACATCAGATCCAAAAGTTCCAGTGGGAACTAAAAGCATTTGCATATCTGCCGCATTAGCTGCGATAAAGTCTTCCAATGCGTCACCGACATAAACTGCTTCTCTATTAGAAATGTTTAACGCCCTCAGTCCACGAAGAAGAGGCTCAGGAGATGGTTTTTTCTTATTATACATAGCATTATGGATAATTAGATCAAAATAAGGTGTAAGAGAGGGAATCCGTCCTTTTACCTGTCTTAGAGAACCATTTGTGACTAAAGCTAAAGCTATCCCGTGTTCACGTAACTCCTGAAGAACAGATGTTGTCTGAGGAAAGATGCGAGGATTTGAATCCCACTGCAGATATTTCCATACCGCTAACATCATACCCACTACTACACGAGGTATAGAAATACCAAAAGTCTTTGCTAGGGATGAGGGGAGTTTGAGATTAAACCAGCTTGTGTTTTCATTATATAAATCAGCTAGTACTTCCATAGTTTCTTCAAAAGATACATCTTTTTTCTTTTTCAAATAGTGACGTACCAGAAAAGGAATGGGACGACGTGTATCCGTCAATGTACCATCCATATCGAAAAGAACTGCGCGAATGGGCATAATGAGTCAGTTTCATTTAGAATATCTAAGCAATTCGTTTAGACAAGAAAATGTAATGAAATAAAAAGAAATTAGCTAAGCTCAATGGAACAAGCAAGATTATGCTTCTTCCATTCCCTGAGCATAAATGTTACTTTACAGGCTGGCATTGATAAAATTAGGGAGCTTCATTTTATTGTTGGTAAGATTAAGCTTATAATTACGCGCAGTTGCTGTTTTAAAGGGGAAAGAGTGGTTATTAAAGTCACTTATCGCTGAAGCATAATTTTTCTTTATTGAACCAGTGTTCATGACTTGAATAATGACTTCACTCACGAATATACTCATTGCCACAAGTAGAATGAATAATTGAATACTTCCTATCACGAAATACTCAAGAAAATAGATTTCAATTGGAGACAAGAAAGTCAATGCAAAGATACCATCAAAAAGAATAACTATAATGCCATAAAAGCCTACCCATTTTTTAAAGCCAGAAGCATGAACAAAAAGATAGGATATTAAACCAATAAAGGGGAAAATACAGATAAAATAACATGACGCCCAAAATTTATGGTCTTCTCTCAAATCCAGGGAGTAAATACCCGCCATTAAAAGAGCAATACCAGATAAAATACCAAAAATCTGACAGATGAGAAATAAACGTTTATACTGAAGGCTTTCTTTTAAAGAAATAGATAACCCACCACAGAACATAATAATAGCAAACCCTTGGATTATGAGCCCAGAATTATGATAAAAAGCGCCTTCCATAGAATTATATCCAGAAAGACTACTCCCTAGATCACTATGCCAATTTCTAAAGATATTAAAAGCACCAGACTCTTCGACAGGCCATAAAGAGTAAGCCTTGACAGTGAAGGCGAATTCTACTAATATTATTATAAAACCGAATAAGACACTTAAAGGCCACTTAAACGGATTTTTCTCTGCATTATATTTTAGCAAAACTTGAAAGGTACCATTCCTAGGCTTTATTTCTGCCATTTTACTCACCTTTACGCTTCTAGTTTTGTTGTATTTTCCATTCGTATGTTTTGTTATTTGCACAAACTGTGCAACTGTTACAGTATACGTTATGTTTATTAATTTTTGCATTTTTGTGGTTGGAATAGAATAGATTATTGATGCTTAATTATCGAGAAAAGTAGAAAAAATGAGATGAAAAACTGTTCTAAAGGAATGAAATACTATATATAGATGAATTAGAATGAACTGAAGAGTTGTATGGAATAAAAAATGTTTTAAAAAGAAAATATCTATCTCAAAACAGGAATTTCAGTCTTCTACTTCTCACCTAAGAAGTTATTCAAATTTATGTCCGAGTTCAAACTTAATACCACTATCTATTATATTTGAGGCAAATACTCCCATTATTTGGTTAATTTCGATTTTCTCGAATTTTTCTAATGAAGAGTCCAGTATTTTTTGAAGTGAAGGATTTAACCAGTGATAGAGTTCAATTAATACTTGTTCTGGGTATTCAAAAACCCGTTGATAATCCGCCATTCATTTCACCTTTACTTCACATTCTTTGTATCCAAGAGACCTTAAAAATCAAAAGAAAGAAGGCAGAATCACTTCCTTGATATTTCTTTATATTTATAAAAGGAAATATTCGCTGCCCTCATCTATCTCATATCTATTAGCTATTCTTCTTTTATATCTATTAAGTACTCTTCTTTCATCAATAAGTGAGCTCTCTACGTTGGAAAATCACCAAGGAGGAGATTAGAGCGAGTATACCAACTCCTAAAACAATTAACGCTTCATCAAGAGGAAAAGTACCTAGCCAAATCGTTGTCCCATCCAAATAGTAGAACAAGGAAAGATTTCTAATAATGTGTAAACTCTCCACTAAGCCACCTAAGCTTTTGATTATGTAGCTCCCAATGATAATACCACCTGCTGCGCCATAAGAAGTTTTGGAGCGTAGAAAAACCACTGCACATAATAAGGAAATTGCAGTTAATGCAAAAAAAAGGAGTTGTTTACTTAATAGGGCCACCAATAACGCTAAATGATCGATATCTTCACCAAAGTAAATAGCACCAAAGGAAATGGGGACAAATGTGAATAGGGGAATTGTTAACGCATATGTATTAACTGCTGCGAATCTTCCTAATGGTATTTTCCAGCGACTAATAGGGTAGCTTAATGTAATATCTAAAGTTTTTTTATCCACTTCTCTTGCAATAATGTTTACACCGAGAAAGACTGGTAGGAGTAAATAGATAAAATCAAGCATAGTAAAGAGTTCCATACCCATGAAACCCTCATAAGTATCTATTCCAGCACTTATAGCTCCCTCACTAAGCATAGCTTGATAAATTGGCGCTTCTAGGAGGTCTTGAAAATCAGCAGCTTGCTCCTTGAATTCAGGCCATACCCCAAACATCATTACAGCTATACCTGCCATAAGTATAGAAGGCAATAATCCAGAAATAATGCTTTTTTTCATTTCTTTCCGAAATATCTTAGTAATCATAAAATACACTCCAATTTACGCTTCATCAGTATAATAATGGAGAAATACCTCTTCTAATGAGGTATCGGTGAGGGTTAATCGTTTAACTCGATATGCTGTTAGGAATTTTAGCAGATCATTAACCTCTTCTTTGACTTTGAGATGGAATTTCCCATTCTGATGATTCTTTTGAACATTAATAACAACCGATAAGCGACGGAAATCATCCTCCGATGGTGCATGAGCGGGATTTTCAAATTCAATGGTTAATTCTTGAAGTGACTTCTCCAGTAGTGTTTCTACTTTCTCAATAACAACCATATGTCCATCTTTGATAATACCAACCCGATCACAGACTTTCTGAACTTCAGCCAAATCGTGACTCGATAGAAAAATGGTTTTTCCTTCATCACGAAGTTCGATTAAAAGTTGATGAAGCCGAGAAGCCATTAAAGGATCTAAACCATTACTAGGTTCATCAAGAATTAACAAGTCAGGATTAGAGGCCATAACCGCGATGAGCGCAGCTTGTTGCCGATTACCTGAAGACAATGACCCTATTTTCTTGTTAAGATCAACTTTAAAGAGATATCTGAGCTTGGTTAACATATTATAGTCTAACGGGCGAAAATTACCAAAATAGTCAATCAACTCCATCCCTGTGAAATTATCGTAAAGTGCGGCGCCATCAGGAAGATAGGCAATACGTTTACGAATACCTATAGCGTCTTTCTTATAGTCTAAACCAAATACCTTTATGGAACCACTTTGAATTTTCAGGTAATTCATAATTGAACGCATTGTAGTAGTTTTACCCGCACCATTTGGTCCAAGGAAGCCGAAAATCTCCCTTCTGCGGACAGAAAAACTAACATCTTGGACTGCTTTTACTATACCTCTACCAACTTTCCGACTACCAATTCTGCGTTCAGAACCATAGTATTTCGTCAGTCCATCTACTTCAAGAATTTCATTGCCAAACCTGGCCGCTGTCATAATTATCACCAAGTTTTCAAAAGTTGATAAGTTAATCGAATATTGCACAAGCTGTGCAAACAATACATATTGCATAACCTTTATAAATATTACCATTCTTCCTTCTTACAGGTGGATAAAAAGTTGGTCAGTGATGAGAAAGACGAAAGAAGACAAGACATTTTGAAGTTGGAAGAAGAGATTTCCAATTTTTTTGAGGACCTAATGTATAATTGGGGCGGGTCTCCATTATTAGGCCGAATTTATGCCTTATGTGTATTGACCACACCCGATAAACCACTCCTTCAAAAAGACCTCGTTGAAAGATTCAATGTTAATCCATCTACGATTTCACGGAATCTTAAAGAACTTGAAAACTGGCGGCTGATTGATAGACGACGAGAGCCAGGCTCTCGGGAGTGGAAATATGAACTCAACGACACCTCCTTTTTAGAACTATTGATTCATAGATTTGAAGAAAATGCAACAAATCTCCGTGAGAGAGTAGACGCGCTAACCCGAGTCCGTCAACACTGGGGAAAAACGTTGAGTGAGGAATCCAAAACAACTAAAGATGGAAAACATGCACTTTCACTCTTAGATCAATTAATTGAATGGATTGAGATTGTAGAACAGGAACTCGATGAATTCATCAAAAAACTGGATGAAAGGTACTTGAAATTGGAGAGAAAATTCCAGAAATTATAATATTTGCTCAGTAGTAGATAATCGCTATTCTTTGTAGAAGCATCCAGTTTTCTATCCGATAACTTTCTAATTCCTTTTAATTAGGCAAATATTATAAAGAATAGCAAAAATTAGACATAGAATCTCTTTTTCCAAAAAATTCCTCTTAAACTTCTCTTTTAATTTGGTGTTAGATATGAATGTAAAAAAGACCAGTTTAATCAGTGTATTCTTATTACTTTGTTTTAACAACACCTTTAGCGTCTATGGGTACACAAATATGGTCACTAATCCCAGTTTTGAGACAAACCTCAATGACTGGTATGATGATCCCGGTAGCATGACACAATATTATGGCAATGCCAGGGATGGCGATTATAGTTGCAGAATGACTAGCGGAAATATAGGGTTTTTTCAGGAAGAAGCAGATCTGTTAAGTGAATATATAACTGGTATTACAGGGGGAAGTGGGTATAATTTTACTGCGTGGGTATTTTATGATGGAGGTAAGGTCCAATTATCGATGTTGAATTACGTTGGTATAGTGGTTTTAGTCACTTAGATTCAACAGCAGTTGCATCAATTACAACCACTGGATGGACAGAAGCTTCTTGGACAGGTAACGCTCATTCAAGCGCTGATAGGGTAAGAATTCATGTCAATGGGTTTTGTGCATGTTCATCAAGCTTTGAATTCTATGTAGATCATGTACAATTTTATGATCCAGCAGTTCCCGAATTCACCATGGTTTCCTTTGAGGTACTAATGATTATTGGACTAATAACCTTAATAGAATTCTTGTATTCAACAAATAGTCCATTTCACAGAAAATTGAAGAAGTAAGAACTATATTCTCCAAATAACACAGGAGCTTGATTTGATTAGTTGTATTTATTAGGTAAAATAGATGCTTTTGAAGAGAAATAAGAAAAAAGATCCGATTTTCTTTGTTAAATCAGTTTTAAAGAATGAATCTTTCCAACGTATAAAGGATTATAATGACAAAACTCCAAAAACTCAGTCAAAAGTGAAAATGTTTTTATGAGTTAATACCTTTTTTTAGTTGTGCTTGCTTATAGTGAGTGCTTGAAACATGAGAGTGTTGGTGATAGTACTTCTCCCAGCAAGCATACATTACTTTTTACTTGAATCGCATTTTTTTGATTAGTTACGTGAATATTTTACCATATACCAAAAATTAGAGAAAAAGAGAATCTATTCAGTTGAATTAATCTTGACAGCTTTTTTTCGAGCTTTAGAAGTACATGAGGATCAGTGTTAAGAGTGATAGAAAAAAGAAAAGGATTTGGAGATTATTAGTAGGTTAATTCTCGCTTTTGAAAAATCACTAGCGAGGAAAGCAAGGCGAGAATCCCCACTCCAACAACGATAACTACATCAGCTAGAGGAAGGTTGCCTGAGACCCAGATTGCGGTACCATCTAAATAGTAAAAGAGAGAAAGATCCCGAAGAATCTTGGTACTCTCTACCAAACCACCAAGGGCATTCATGATATAATTACCAACCACTATGCCTCCTGCTGCTCCATAAGAATGGACTGGTCGAAGAAAAATCGCCGCACATAGGAGAGAGATTGCGCTTAATGCAAAGAACAGTAACCATCGAGCAATGAGAGCTACGCCTAATGCCAGGAAGTCAATTTCTTCACCATAAATGACGGCTCCTAGAGCAACTGGGAAGAAGATAAGGACAGGCATTGCTAAAGAATAAGTATTAACCACTGCAAACTTTTCAAGTGCTAATCTCCAGCGAGGAACTGGATAGCTTAAATTGATGTCCAGAGTTTTTTTATCTACCTCTCTTGCGATTATGCCTGCACCTAGAAAGATGGCGAGAACAATAAAGACTAAATCAAGAATTGTAAAGAGTTCCATGCCCATGAATCCTTCGTATGTCCCAATTCCAGCACCTAAAGCGCCTTCACTTAACATAGCTTGGTAAATTGGTGCTTCAAGAAGCTCACTTAACTCTTCAGCAGTTTGTTTAAACTCTGGCCATATATTCACCATCATTAAAGCCATAACCATCATAAGGATTGCAGGAAGCAACCCCGAAATGACACTTTTTCTAATTCCTTTCTGATATATTACGAAACCCATTATTTACACCTCTTTGTCTAATAAAAGTGGAGAAAGACTTCCTCCAAATCAGCATCAGTAAGTGTGAGACGTTTAATCTGGTATGAAGTTAGAAATCGCAGGAAATCATTCAGATTTTCCTTAACTTTCAAGATAAATTTTCCATTTTGGCCATTCTTTTGAATGCTAACTACAGATGATAAGGTCTTGATTTCAGCTTCATCTGGTATAGTATGAGAATCATCAAACTCAATCTGCATAGTTTGAAGTGATTTTTCTAATAACGCTTCTACCTTCTCAATGACTATCATGCGACCTTCTTTAATGATTCCAACCCGATCACAGATTTTTTGGACTTCTGATAAATCATGACTTGACAGAAAAATGGTTTTCCCTTGCTCACGAAGCTCAATTAACAACTTATGAAGATTTGCAGCCATTAAAGGATCCAAGCCATGAATAGGTTCATCAAGAATTAACATATCAGGGTTAGAAGCCAAAACTGCAACTAGAGCGGCTTGCTGACGATTTCCCGTAGATAAAGATCCAACTTTCTTTGTTAAATCAACTTTAAAGAATGAACGGAGTTTTTTAAGCATCTTCTGATCGATCGGACGAAAATTGCCGTAGTATTCAATTAATTCTTCTCCAGTGAAATTGCCATATAACGCGACATCTCCAGGTAAGTAGCCTACTCGTTTACGAATCTCAAGTGCATCTTTTTGATGGTCTAAACCAAAGATTTTGATGGATCCCTGTTGGATTTTCAGATACCCCATTATGGCTCTCATCGCTGTTGATTTCCCTGCCCCATTTGGACCAAGAAAGCCAAAGATTTCGCCCTTCTTGACCGAAAAACTAACATTTTCTACAGCTTTAACAGCACCACGACCGAATTTTTTAGAGCCTAAGGCAAGTTCACGCCCATAATACTTCGTTAACCCTTCAACTTGAAGGACAGCATTCCTAGGCTTTATTCCTACCATTTTATTCACCTTTTTGTTTCTCATTTTTATTGTATTTTCCTTCTGCATGTTCTGTTATTTGCACAATCTGTGCAATTGTTACAATATATGTTATGTTTATAAATATTTGCATTTTTTGGATTATAATAAAATGGATTGTTGAGGGCTAATTTTCAAGAAAAATAGGAAAAATGAGGTAGAAAACTGTTTTAAAGGAAAAGATATTATATATTGAGGAATTAGAAAGAACTAAAGAGGGATATGGAATGAAAAATGATTTAAAAGAAAATTACCTATCTGTAATCAAATTTTGAGTCTTCTTCTTTCCATCTAAGAAGTTATCTGAATTCAAGTCCGAGCTCTTGTAATTCGCTTTTAATTTGACTGTAAAGATTGTTATACTCTTCAGATGGTTCGACAGTGCTCAAATCATAGCATTCCTGGAACTTACGACCAAGTGGGGGGTTTCCTAAATCCTGCTCATACTTGGATAAGAGCTGGATAACCAATTCATTGGCGTCAGTTCTCTTCATACCTGTGACTGCATGACCCACTTCGCAGCCCATTTGGGCTTCCAGTCCTGTTTCTCGATCCAAATACTGGCTCTTGGCTGCTGATGCATTATTAATGTGAATTCCTGAAACGGTGCCAACGATAGAGCTTGCTGCTACCTCATATAAACACATGTCTGTGCAAGGTCCTGCCCCTGTTATAGCCTCCGCTGCTGTTAGAAGGTGAGTGTTTCGACTAATCGCTTGACCTACAATACTGGCAACCCATAGGGATTCTCGGGCAGTACTGCAAGAATACTTGAGATGTGTGACAGGGAAGTCCGCATAAGCAACGTGATGAACAAGGAGTCCTTGGAGATGATGTGCTAGAGTAATTATTGCGGTTCCTACAGGTCCACCGCCGTACCCACCCATCAATGGAACATAAACAGCCCCTGGCAGGACGTTCTTCTGTTCCGAATAGTATAACGCCTTTGTAAGCTGACTGAAGTCTGTCTTGAGTTCAGCAAGTGAAGCGATGAGGTTACCATCTACTGGTCTTACACCCAATTCTGGCTGACTGGAGGCAATGTACGCAGCTGCTGAGAGGGCGGTTCCTAACAGATTGTGGAATCCAATTGATGGACGCCCCGCTCTCTTTGCTCCTTCTTTCGAATAGATAATATTATATTTTGAGGCTAGAACCTCTGCAGGTGTACCTGCTTTCGGGACCATGCCAAATATGGTGTGTAGTGGACATCCACCACTTATAGTGTCAGCTAGGGGATTTTGTGCATAACTCTGAACCACTTGAATGTAAATATCCTCTGAAATTTCACATCCACCTGAGGTAAGACACAAAGGAGGGGTTTGATCTTCTACTTGCCTGTTGGTCATTTCACGCGCATCTTTACCTTCCCCGAACGTTATTCGTTTGGGGGCATTTCTCAAGGCTTCTTTAATTTCAGCTTCCTCAAATATAATTTGGCGATGATTGCTCACACAAAGGGTACCAGTTTCCAGATAAAGGTCTAAAGCGGCATTAAAAACAGCATCCGCTAAGCTATTATCATTTGGTATCAAAGTATCAGGATTATATTTGATGTCATACTCTTTTATCACCGTTTTAATAGCTGTTCTCAATATTTTGAGATCAAAGTCTTTTTCCATACAAATTGGACCATTTTCAGCTTTTTTCATGACATCTATCATTGCTGGTTTTGACATGGACATCAACCTTCAAGTTATGAGGAATACATTTGAGTATTGGCAATGTACTTTTAAAAAAATAAATTGCCTTTATGATTAATTGGTATTGTACTAAATGAAGGATGTTAGCGTAGATGACAACGGAGAAACTTTCGGAAGCCCTAAAGAGGTCTGTGGAAAATGGTGAGTCTGAAGAAGCTAAGATGATTGCCAAGGAACTCTTGAAAACTCAGATTAACCCCCTAAAAGTAATTGATGAGGTCTTAAGCCCTGCTATGGAACAAATAGGGAATAAATTCGACGAATTAGAGATCTTTCTCCCCGATCTTATGCTTTCTGCCCAAGCGATGCAAGCAGCTACTTCAATATTGACGGAACACCTTAAAAAATCCACTACAGAACAACTGGAAACAAAGGGGAAGGTTGTAATTGGAACAGTTCATGGAGATATTCATGAGATCGGAAAGGACATCGTTAAGATAATGTTGGAAGTCTCAGGTTTTGAAGTATTTGATTTGGGGAAAGATGTTCCGTCCATACAGTTCATTGAGAAAGCAGAAGAGGTGGGCGCGGATATGATTGCGATCTCAGCACTTATGACAACTACAATGGGCTCTCAAAAAGAAGTCATTGAACTACTTGAGGCGTTAGGAAAACGAGATGATTATATAGTGATAATTGGGGGTGCTCCAACCAGTACAAAATGGCAAAAAGAGATAGGTGCTAATGGTTGGGCAGAAACAGCAGGCGGAGCAGGAAAACTTGCAGCTAAACTGATCAAGGAAGACTCCTAAGCATATCACAAAATTAATCTTCAATCTGACCTATTATCATTTTTTTAGCAAGAAAACTACTAACTTAGCCATATGTGATTGTTTTATAAGGATAATTGGGTTTTATACGCTGTAGAATGAAATCCTCATGAGAAGAAGCCTTCATTAGGGACACATACATGTTAATGGGGACATTTTTATAATTATACACTTTGCCATCATGCAACTCTACTTCAAGAATTCTCGCTTCAGGATCATACCCAATAGACCTTATAGTGCGTGATTGCACCTTTTGGCGTTCCATTATAGTATATCCCCGACAAAGAAAGGACTTACTGCAATATAAGGCTTTCTTTTTAGAAGATATAACACTCTCATACTAATCTTTCACAAGTGAAAATTTGTCTTACGTTTGTGTTTCTGTGAAAGACTTATAATCATAACAGCAACCAAGAAAACTCCACTTAAACCATCTGTCATCCTAGTGTTAGGACATAGAGGAATTCTTTGTTTTTTCTAACTAACTAATTCTTTATTGTTAAGTCGAATTTTCAATACTACAGAGAGAAGTAAACATGTAAGAATTGCAAACCCAACTTATTTCGGGAACTCATCAAAAATGGAAACTTTTCCAACGATTACTACTTGTTGATGTATTTTCTGTTTTTTGAGCGAAAGCTACTTTCTGCTGAATCACGTTCCAAATAATTATAAATTCTACATGCGAATCTGCTCTTTCTGCTCAAAAAGTGAAGGTTTATGTTATGTCTGGCTCTTCCGTAGCAATTAAAGTTTCAAATCTAACAAAATATTATGGCGACATAAAAGGAGTAGAAAACATTTCTTTTACAGTTAATAAAGGTGAAATACATGGGTTTCTAGGACCTAATGGTGCAGGAAAAACCACTACAATCCGTATTTTAGTTGGATTACTTAAACCTACAACAGGTATGGCTAGTATACATGGAATCCCCGCTGGATCAATAGAGGCTAAACAAAAAATTGGTTACTTACCTGCAGATTTTGCATTATACCGACATTATCGTGTTGGCGAGTATCTTGACTATATTGCTAAATTGCGGGGTGATGCACCTTTATTCGAGGAATTGGTGTCCATTTTTGATTTGGATCTTAGTAGGAAAACAAAAGAGTTATCGACTGGAAATCGTCAGAAGGTTAGCATCGTTCAAGCTTTGATGCATGATCCTGAAATTCTTATTGCTGACGAACCTACATCCGGTTTAGATCCTCTAATGCAAGCAGAATTTGATAAATTTCTCAGAAAATTCATTAAACAGGGAAAAACAGCCTTCATCTCTTCTCATATCTTAACAGAAGTTCAGGATATATGTGATACCGTTACTGTCATTCGTGAGGGGCATATAGTTAATTCAGGTAAAGTAAGTACGCTATTAGAGGAAGTACCGCGTAAAGCCATCATTAAAAGAGCCGATGGGCTTTCATCTAACGATTTAGCATCTCAATTAAACGCCAAAATTGGGGATGAAACTTCTGAAAGGATCATTTTATACTTTGATTATCCTGCCAAAGAATTCGCTAAGCGGATAACTACAATTGATACTGTTAAAGATTTTACTATACCTGAACCTGATCTTGAAGAATATTTCCTTCTATTATTTCAAAAATAGGGGTAAATTCCCTTGAAATCGAAATCAATCTATTTTACTGAACTAAAGGCTAGTTTAACTTGGCATATCGGTTGGTTTTTAACTATAGCTAGTTTTTTAGGGATAGCTATCCTCTTTTATCCTGGCGAAGAGACAATGAAGGACTTTATGCCTTTATTAGAGGAAGATTACTTTGAAGCTTTTCTGGGTTCAATAGGTGGTTCTTCTCCAGGTTACACTTTATGGATCGCCCTTTTATTCGCCTTTATCTCTTTATCAGTTTTTCTATATAGTATAACAACTGGAGCTAGGATAGCTGTCCAATCTATCACAGATAAAACTGGCGAACTAATTCATACAACACCGGTTTCCCGTACCACTTTTTTCAGCGTACGCTGGTTAGTGGCGATGACTGCCATAACTATATACTTTTTATTCCAATTCGTACTCCTATCACTTCCTATTATGGGAGAAGTAGTTGAATTCGATAAATTAGTTACAGTAACGTGGATGGGACTATTTTTCGCAATTATGAGTTTGTCAATAGGACTTGTCCTTGGACTTCTCGCTGGCAATACAAGTAAAGGACTACAATTCACTATTCTATTCACACTTGTCTTATATGGTCTTCATTTGCTAGGAAATATACAACCTGAAGTTGCAAACTTGAATGATCTTAATCCTCTTGCATATTATCAATCGACGAACATTTTTTTAGGTATGTCGCTAAAAGATGAGTATTTAGTGTATATGTTTCTCTTTAGTTTCATTTTAACACCATTAGCATTATGGGAATTCAACAGAAAAGATCTAACTGATGATGCAGGTGTCACTCTAAACTTTATAAGACGAATAAAGTTAAAGAACGATCTTAATGAAATTGAAGGTATTTGGGTTATTCTTTTTTATTTAATTGCTCCTTTTTACAAATTTTTTAGTATTCTAAAGAGATCCCTCTTCCCTAAGAAAATTAGAAATAGCCCTTTAGTTTTTTGGGGTAGATTTTTCGAACGTAGATTTCCTTTTGCAGCTGACTTCATTTACTCCGATAATATGACCTTATTCATTGTCTTTTTAGCGATTTTAATGTTTTATCCGCTTCAATTGATGGCTTATCCTGGTGATGAATTACTTGAAACAACAATAAGTGGATTTGGTAACAGTGGCATGATGCGGGTATTTACTTATGGTTATGATTTAACTCAAGAGCCTCCCTACCTCTGGTTTGTAATAAGTCAAGCAATAGGAACTTCTTGGATATTTTTTATGCCTTTAACTTTTTTCTGGGTTAGAAAAGCTATTAGGCTAGATGGCGATACAGGAACAGGTGAAATCCTAGGCTCGGTACCAATTCGGTATGAAACCATAGTCTATCAGCGTCTTCTAGCGATTTTTATTGAATTGACAGGACTTGTTACACTATGTGCATTCTGGACTTTCTTATCTGAATTAGTAACGGGAGCTAGCTTTGATCAAACATGGGAAATTATTGCGATTTTTGCGTCTCTACCATACTATATTTTTTTAATAAGTGCTAGTGCACTTCTTGCCATATACTTCAAAGAAAATGGTGGACACTTGGTGATGTTATTCCTTTTTGGAATTTTTTTACTCTTTTTAATTAGCGCACTAAGTGATTCTCTCAATGTTTGGTATGTTCGTGGCATTTTTGGGTTATATGATCCTGTTCTGATTATAAAAGAAAAATCTTTGATGGCAAACAACGGAAGTCTCTTAGTATTAACTGGAATGGCTATTCTTTCTACAATTGCACTTATATTGAGTGCATCAAGGTATACATGGCTGAATATTAGCGACAAAGCCAACGTGCCAGAAAAGCTAGAATAGAATCATTCTAATCTTTCTATTTTTCTTGATCTGCCATCTATCTACTGTTTTTGTGAACGATTTAGAGTAATTACACCAATTAGGAAAACTCCACTGAAACCATCTGTCATCCTAGTGTTAGGACATAGACGAATTCTTTGTTTTTTCTAACTAACTAAGTCTTTGTTGTGAAGTCGAGTTTTCAGTACTACAAAGAGAAGTAAGCATGAAAGAATTGTAAACCCAACTAATTTCGGTAGCTCATCAAAAATGGTAACTTTTCCAGCTATGATGCCAATCATATCATAATACCCAAATGGGCTTAGATAACGCATCCATTCTATCTCTGCCAGAAACCCCATGACTATAATTATTATAGAGCCAACAAAAGAAAAGATAAGAGTTTTTAGGGCATGTTTAAGGGGTGGAATTAATGCAAGAGCCGTAAAAAATAGTACAAAAACACAATACCCCCACATAAATACAAGATAGCCTGAAGCTAATAATCCAATATCAGCATCACTGCCTTCTATACTTATTGCAATAATAGTTACGAGTAAGTTCAAGAAGAACAATGCAGCATAATAGCTTACTGCCGCAATCACCCTACCAACCAATATTTCTTCTTGACTCCGCGGAAATTGCCAGGTAGTATCGCCATATTTTTTAAAATCACGAAGGACAACATCGCTGACAATCAAGACTATAAAAATGCCATAGAACGCCCATGCCATAGAAAAGAATTTCATTGCTAGGTAGTCTTGCATTTTTCCGCCTAACTCATATCCAAACAAAAATGCATCTAATAGTGGATTTTGCATACCACCCACAGCATTTACTAACGATTCTTCACCAGGGTAATTAAAAACGACTAGAAATGAAAATAGACAAGTAATAGTAAGATAGACTAAAAACATATTAGAACTCATATAAAATTGATCTTGTAAACTAGGAGATCGCCATTTCAGTCGTTTTATTAGAAAATGGACAGGATTTTTAAAAATTGACTTGCTCATTGAGTCTTGTGCTTCATCAAAATCAACCTGAATTCTTTCATTTCTAAACATTTTTCTTTTTATATGGTCACTTTTAGAAAGGAAGAGCAAAGAAAAAAGGATTAGACCGACATTAATTAATAAAGCTAATATTATGAAATCAAGATCGAAATTTTTATAGAATGAATTTTCAAAAATATTCGCCTGTGTTATAAGACTAATTTCATTCCCTGTTTCTGCTTCAATAAAGAACATTATGAAGAAATTTAAGAGGAAAATAAAGGTCCCAAGAAACACGCCAGCAATACGTGAAAAGTTCAAAGTAGCGCCAAATGAAGTAATAATCATGAAAATTGACGCTAATACAATTCCGTAAGTGTATCCAATTATTAAGTTTATCAATATATCTCCCGCATCACGGGCCACCGCAGAAAAGTAGTTAATTATGAAACTTGGTAATGTGATGATCACTAACATTAGAAAAGAAGCGAGAATATTCTCTAGGTAATGTTTTGAGGTAGTTAATGGTGTGGAGAGAAGTATCTCTTTACCTTCATCTTCTTGCATAGGTAAAATCTCTGTACCAAGAAAAATACCAACTATTCCTAAACCAGTGAGTAAAAAGGAACTCATCAGGACATTCCAAAGAAAAACGCTCGGATTATCAGATGGTATACCACTTATAAAGGCATTAAATGCAGTATCTTCCAGAGCATTGAGATAACTTCGAATACCTTCCTCATTGGGGGTAAAAAACACAAATATCAAAATAGAAAAGAGAACAAATATTGTTGATGAATAAAGTGTAATTGTTTGATATCTTCGGAAATGAAATCTATAACGGCTAAACGTTTTTTGATAGTTAAACATCACATATCCCCCTTATACTCATAATACTTCAGGAAATATTCTTCAAGGCTTGCAGGTGGGAATGAAAGTTCATCCAATCCCATAGGCATTAATTTTCCTAGAATCGAATCGATCGCATCTGTTTGTTTAACAACGAAACGTGTTATCCCATCTTTGGAATCAAGTAGATTTTCACCAAATGATTCTAGAATTGTCTCGTCGGGATTGCGGAGTCGGACTTCTAAGGTTCGTGGAAGATCCTTGTTTAAATCATCAATATCTTCAATGCTAATCAATTTTCCTTCTTTTATAATCCCCACTCTATCACAAATGCGTTGAACCTCATCTAAATTATGACTACTAAAGAAGATAGTCTTTCCTTGTTTCTTTTCTTCCAATAAAATATCATATAGTTCTTGTTGAAGCAAAGGATCAAGTCCTGAGGAAGGCTCATCTAAAATTAAAACTTTAGGGTCATGCATAAGCGCCGCGATGATCCCTACTTTTTGTTTATTCCCTTTTGACAATTCACCGAGTTTCCTTTTCAAAGGCAGGCTGAATCTTTTAGTCAACTCATCCCGTTTTGATGCTGATCCGTTCCTCATGCTTTGAACGTAATTGAGGAATTCCTCTACTGTATAAATATCTGGAAGTATTACTTCGCCTGGAATATACCCAATTTTCTCTCTTATTTTGTAATTTTTTCGTGAAATTGTCTCACCATCAATTAACACTTCTCCTGAATCCATGAGAAGAATACTCATCATACACCGAATTGTAGTGGTTTTACCAGAGCCGTTTTGTCCGAGAAAACCAAAAATTTCTCCACTACGAATTTCAAGGTTTAGATTTTCAATACCTCTAACAGATCCATAAAATTTAGTCAAATTTTTAATTTGAATCATGTTCTCATTGGTCATTGCATAGATCTCTTCTGATATTTCCTTTTTTCATCAAATTAAGTTAAATCCTTTAGATTTTACCTGCATATGGATATAGGTAGAATTTGGTAAATCATATATTAGTAATTTTAGCCATTCATTTTAGGTTGTTTAAAAAGAGAAAAGAAATAACGAGAATTATGCGAAAAATAATTCTGGAATTATATCCTGACAAGCTCAAACAACCTTTTCGTAGTATCTTACCAAAGAGTTTCTTTGAATCTTTTGAATACATGGAAACCAGAACAATCTTAAGAATAGACATGCTACAAGGTCAAAAAATCGTTATTTGTGACATTCGTATGAAGAATGGATACACAATTAAGGACTTAACCATGCCAACTAATTATCAGGTCTATGTTCTAAGAAAAAAAGGCAATGATTATACCTGTTTATTAAATATCAAAATGAATCAGAAAATAATGAAAATTATCAAGACCTTAAAGCTAGACAGTTTTCTTGAAGATATTAGTGCCGATATACCAGCGAACATAACAGAGAAGAGGGTCGTTATTTCTTTTATTGGGGAAGAAGAGGGTATAAAGAAGACCCTGAAGATATTTAATAAGATTGGGGAATTTAAAGTGGTTTCAGTTCAAAATAATATCACAATAAAAGAAAATCTCATCTCTAGTCTTACTCCACGTCAGAAAGAAGTTATTTTACTAGCAAAAAAAACAGGTTACTATGAAATACCCCGTAGAGTTTCTTCAGAAGACTTAGCAGAGAAATTAGGAATTTCTAAAGCAACAACTATTGAACATTTGCGAAAGGCTGAGAATAAAATCCTTTCAATTCTTCTTGCGGGTTATTAATAAATACGATTTGTCTTTCTAGGTACTACCTACCGTTTTTGTGAATGATTTAGACTAATAACACCAATTAGGAGAACGCCACTAATTAACCATATTTGAGGTATTACAAACTCATTTAAGGGATTATCAGGCCAATTACCCGGGTTTTCATTTTCGAGTAGCTCAAAATCAGTATTACAATCGTCAGTATCTGTAGCACCAGTGCGTGTAAGAGAATATCCTGAAGAACCAGCAGTAATGAATCGTGTATGACCAAGAACCGTACCGCTGCTGCCATAAGTACAAACATCAACTATATTATCACTACCATCGAGAAGAATCCCTTCATCACCAGTATTTGCTAAAGAAAGAAATGATCCTAACCCCCATGAGCTGTATTGTATCATATCTGGTACTAATGCATCATGAGCCTCAAATTCAAAATCTGATTTGAAACCATACGCACTTTCAAAACTGGTACTATCTCTAGCAATCACAGCAACACCGCCCGCTGGAATGGTCGCTCCTGGTGGGAAAGAATACATAACTTCACTTCCACCTTTAGTTTCCTCATCTCCAACTTTGAAATTGCCTGCATAGAGATTTATCTCATTTGATATTGGATTTCCTATTTCAATCCATTCGGTTTCCCCAGTGGTTGCCCAAGGATACAACTCACTAATTAATAAAATATTCTCAGCATCTCCATTGCTACCAAAATACACCTCGAATGAATAATCAACAGATTGATCTGTTACCTCATCCCAAGTGTTAGGACCAGTGGTTGTAATACAATCCAGAGCGTCTGAAGTTCCAAAGATATCCCATGATTCAATCACAGTATCCATTTGACGGAAAGTAATGACTGTGAAAGTAAGAGTAGCAGGGAGAGATACACCCATTGTACTAAGCTTCACTTGAATCTCAATTGCATCATTGGTCGTACTTATTGCTTGACCTTCATCAGAAGTCGTTTGATCATTCCAGCTCGAATCAAAAAGTGAGGGCTGATCACCATTTGGACCAAAAGAGGTAATAATCTGGTATTCCCAATAATATTTGCTGTTTCCGATTTGTGTATCTGTTAATGCGCCAAACCAAGACTCACCAGAAGCAGTTGTTTTATCATTATCAATTCCGATGCAAACTGCTGGAGCACCATTTCCTGATGCAATATCAATATCAGTAAACTCAATATAGAAGAATAGATAAGTGCCATCACTCGTTATTCGGAACTCCACCATATCTACACGAGAATCAGGATTGGGTGAAGTAAAATCGGCTCGCTCATCTCCTGAAGCATCTGTCCAAATCCATTCACCGCTACTAATCCAACCTAAATTTTGGGTTGAAGGAGGAGTTCCTAACCAGTCACTACCATTTCCATCAATAGTTATGGAAGAATGTCTTGGAAAAACCGCGTTGGAGGAACATATACTAGAAAATAGTAATATTGCTAAAATTATGAAAGTAAGGAAAGTTAATAGAGTAAATTGAACCTTTCGCATGACCAAACCTCATTGTTTTAGAAAAGTGTAAGAAATTATTCTAGAAGTCTGCAACCTACACCTCTCTATATTGATCCTATAGTATTAGAAGATTAAATTTATATTGTTTTATAATTTTTCTTAATCAGAAAAGGAAAGAATTGAACAAAAAGGCACAAATCAGGAAACTCTTTGGGATTCAAGAGTAAATGGAAGTTGAAAAATGAATAAATCACGATTGAAAGCAAGGGTACGAGAATTCGGGATTATTTTTGGGCAGTTTAAACGAACATTAATTCTCTTGACTATATTATGTATAATAGGAACAATCACATTCTGTGTTATCCAAGAAGTTAAACCAGTTGAGGGGCTCTATATTACCGCAGGCCTCTTAATAGGAGAAGTCCCCGATTATGATCCGTCTCCAATTCTTTCCTTCATTGGCATCACTTATCCCTTGTTAGGGTTCCTAGTTGTCGGTGAGGGGTTGATTCATTTCGGAATGAAAATATTTGAAAAACAGCATCGAGCAAAGGAGTGGAATTTAGCATTGGCAAAAACAATGGATGAACATACTATACTTGCAGGCGTTGGTCACGTAGCAACAAGAGTTTTAGAAGAATTAATTTATGAAAATGAGAATATAGTGTATATTGTCCCTGATGAAGAGGTATTTAATGAGCTTTCCACTAAGTTTCAATACGAAAATCTAGCGTTTATTATTGGAAATCCCTCTAGTCGAAGTGTATTAGAAGAAGCGGGAATAAAAAAAGCACGGGCACTCATTGCTTGTGCTAGAGAAGATTTACATAATTTAAAAATCGCTATTGAGGCTAAAGAACTTAATCCCAAGATACGTACAGTCGCACGTATTTATGACGCGGAGTTCGCTAATAAACTTCGAAGAAGCTTTGACATTGACATTGCAATCTCTACCTCAAAGACCGCTGCTCCATCCTTTGTAGCGGGATCAAAGATGGATGGTATTATTCAAACGATTACTTCTGAGAAACGGCGTGACCATATTGCACAAATTAAAATCCCCTCTGGTTTCCAAACCAATACTGTGGGTAAACTAGAAATGGAATTTGACGTAACTTTCATCTCTATTGAAAGAGAAGAAAAAAGAGAGATCCATTTAGAAGAAAATGACGGGATTGAAGGCGATGACACAATACTAGTGCTTGGGACACTCTCAGTATTGGCTAAACTAAGAAAATTCTTTGGAATTTAGATAAAAGAATAATTGTTAATGAAATTGGCACTAGTTCTCATTAGTTCTCAATATCCAAGGGAGGAAGTTTATCATAATGTAGGG
>JAEOTF010000113.1 GCA_016840025.1 Candidatus Hodarchaeota archaeon | reverse complement strand
GACTAAACTGACAAAACAAGACAAATCTCAGCGCTTTCAGTGTAAAAAATGTGGGCGCCGGTATACGCGCATTACTAATACCGCTGTAGCCTATTTGAAGACTGCTCCTGCTAAAGTCGCTCAAACTTTAAAAGGGATTGCGAAAGGACTAGGGATTCGACCTGCTGCCGACTTATTTCAGGTTAAACCGGCCACAGTCCAAAGATGGTTGTTTCGTGCGGGAGTCCAAAGTGAATATCTCATGACAACCTTTTTTCGGAATTTAACGCCAGATATGGTACAAATGGATGAATTATGGACGTTTATTGCACAACCCCACGAGGTTCCTGCTCACTCTATTATGAAAAAAAAGGTAGACGCCTGGGTGTGGGTCGCCATGCTGGTGAAATCGCGACTTATTGTAGCAGTTCATGTAGGGCGGCGGACACAAGCCAACGCGAACTATTTTGTTCAGAAGGTATTTGACCGCATCTCTCACGAACCAATTCTTTGGATAACCGATGCATTAGAGCAGTATAAGGCTGCATTACACAGAAATTATAAGAACACCGGTATAGATCCTGTAGAACACCCCGCTCATATCATGTATGGCCATGTGGTTAAGGTACGGCAAGGGCGGACGGTGACCAAGGTAAAAACCACGCTCCTCTGGGGAAACTCGGAAGAAACCCAAATATTGTTAAAGGTACTGGGCCAAACTACTCTAAATACAGCTTATATAGAACGAGTCAATTTAACTCTACGACAGGAGACAAGTAAATTGCAACGCCGATCATTACAAGCAGCAAAAACATGGCAGGGTTTACAGGTACATCTCGCTTTTGAAGTAGCGTATTATAACTTTTGTCGGTATCACTCTAGTCTCCGGGAGCCCTTACCGCTCGACAAACAACTAAATGGCAAAAAATGGCAGCAGCGGACCCCTGCCATGGCTGCCAGAGTGACCGATCATTGCTGGTCTTTAGAGGAACTGCTCCTTTTTCAGACCACATTCATCCATAATCCTTTTCTTATACTAACAAATCAGGAAACTACCCAGATTTCAACCTCAAACTTGCCAAAAAAGAGATTAATCCCTGAAACGCTGTTAGTACCACGCCCCTCTTCATTCACGCGGACTATCCCCCTAGAATCCCCTTCTCTCCCCAAATTGACCCTAAAAAGCCCCCCAAAGACGCATTCTGCACCATTATCTTCACCTACTCAAACAGAGCCCCATTTGTGGACCCTATTACAGGAACAACCCTTTCCTTGTCTCTGGATTCGCTATAAAGATTATGATAAACAGATCACCGAACGCAGAATCTTACCCCGCCGCCTTACTCGGCAATTCCATCTGAATTATCTTGAAGCTTTCTGTTATTTACGGAAAAAAGTTCGTACCTTTCGAGTAGATCGAATTCTTGCCTATCAGATTGCGAAGACACCCCAACCGATCCCCAATTTGAGTATGATCCATTCTTCCTCTAATAAAGATACTTCCTTAGTCCCGTCCGCTCTAGTCTCACCTTTTCAAGCCACCGGTCAACGAAAAAAACCAACAGAAGAAAATCCTTCGACACCACCCCAATTCTCACCGAAATCTTCTCAATCTTCGAATCCTGCCCCTTCTTTCCCCTGGTTTTCTTCAGGTAGTCCTGATCTTTTTCTCTCTAAGCTACAGGATAATGTAGCCCTCTTAATCTGGCAGTTTCTCTTCTGGATGCATCCCGAACCTCAAGTTTTATCGGATATTTGCGAGGGTACAGGCCTAGCTCCCAAAATAGTTTCTTCAAGCTTAGACCGCCTCATAAAATATGGATTGGTACGAATTCATCATGCGAAAAAAACAGGAGTTAGGCGAAGACGTCCTAAACTTCTTTATTCGCTGAAAGAAAACACCTTAGACGCTCTTCGAGATCCACCGTAAAGAGTCACAGTTTCCTTCGTTTACGTCCTTGTTCGCCTCATGATCCCTGTTACGGAAGATTCCAGCTAAGAAAGAGCGAATGTTTCAAATTTCGCTACTCAATGAGAAAAAGAAAAAATTTTATGGCAACATCGAGGTACAATACCAAAATTATGGCCGTTTTTCGGATTATGTTCCGCCATAATGAAGGAAGGAAGGAAATAAAATTCTATTTTTGTTTAGTACCGCTCATGAATTACCTCAGAAAACTGAATGATTTTTACACCAAGAATTAAGCAGAAGCGGAAGTAGCTTGGAGGTCATCCGAAAATCCGTGGAAAAAAACTTGATTTCAGGTAGCAAAGGAATTTAGAACGAAATTTTTCACGTCTAATTGATGATTGTTAATCCTATAACATTATAAGATAAGAAATGTTGTGAGAGATAAAGATAAGAAATGTTGTGAGTGGTCAAAGTGGAGAGAGACAAGGAGAAAACTTAGTGTTTCTAATAAAAATCGCTTTATTGGGCGATGGCGCAGTTGGAAAAACAGCACTTAGAAATAACTATATGGGTGAAGTCTTTTCTAAAGACTATACATTGACGATTGGTGCCGATTTCGCGACAAAAGATATCACTATCACCACTCCAGAAGGAAAGGAAATTGGTCTGAAATATCAAATCTGGGATCTTGCGGGGCAACCACGATTCATAGCAGTTAGAGACTTATATTATCGAGGTTGTAGGGGTGGCCTTCTAGTTTTTGACGTTACCCGCCCCGAATCGTATATGCATATGAGTGATTGGATTAAGGAACTATGGGAAAACAATGGAGTAGGACGAATACCTTTCGTGATTGTAGGAAATAAAACTGATCAGCGAGAACAGGTACAGAATTCTCTCAATCATGAACAGGGACTCAATTATGCACGACAACTAACAAAAATCACCCGACCGCATGGTTTTTCTATCCCCTACATAGAAACGTCAGCGAAAACGGGTGAAAATGTTAATCAAGCTTTTGTTTTATTAGGGAAAGAGATATTTAACCATATTAGGGGAACACCAAAACTTCAGCAACTTTTGGGGATCTAACGCTCATTTTAATTATCTAAGGTAATCCGAGGCAAATCTTGATGAGTAACGCTACTTTTATTGCTAAATAAGCTTTGAAATATTTAAGAAAGCATAATTAAGACTTTTTATAGATTTTCAATTAACTAAACCTTAAATTTAGCAATTTATGGAAAAAGTATTCAAATAAATGCATATTTCTGTATGGTAAGGGAAAAATAGAGATAAGAAATGAACTTATAATGTATATATTTACATAATTATTTTAGCTATTTTCTTTCAAATAGGACGAAAACTCACAACCATGGCCCCATAACTCAGACAAGGACTTCACAAGATGCTTGGAGAAACATGGATAGAGTGACAGCCTTCTAAAGAAGGATACAGTTCTATCCTTTTGAAGAAAGCTGTAGGTCAGGGGTTCAAATCCCCTTGGGGCCGCTACTTACTTAGGTTTGTTGAAATAATGGAGTGAAGACAGTTACTAACCATACTAGTTTCCTGAGAACTCAATTTTGGCTTTCAGACCAAAATCGTTTGCTTCAAATGTTTCAACTTCAAAGAAAGGCTAAAAATCACCCCGCTCATTCTATTCACCGCTGGTACGGGAAATTTATGCCTTCTACACCTCGTTGGGCGATAAAAGAGTTTACCGAACCTAATGAAGTGATTTTTGATCCCTTCTGTGGTTCAGGAACAGTTTGTCTTGAAGCAATGTTGGCAGGTCGGCAAGTTATTGGGAATGACATTGACCCACTAGCTTGTTTGATTAGTCGAGTCAAGACAACACCCATAGATCCTCAATTAGTTGAAAAAGCGTTTCACTGGATTCAAAAGAATTATGATTCCTTAACTCCTTTAATTCCAGACTTCCCTCGTTGTGACTATTGGTTCACTATGGCTTGTCAAACAGCCCTTGGTCAAATTCTTGCAGCTATCTCTCAAATTGAACCCCCGCAGGTGAAAGATTTTCTTTTGGTATCTTTTTCATCGATTGTTAGGAAAAGCTCCTTTGCTGATCTTAAATTCATTATTACGGCTCGTTCTAAGCATAGACAACCCGTTGCTGAAAATCTGACAGCTAGTGATATATGGAACTTTTTTTCGAATGCAGTAAAGAGGAACATCTCTAGAATGAAGGAGATTTGGACTATTCGAAATGCTCCAAGTTCTGTCATACATCAGGGAGATGCTCGTGAATATCTTCCAAGTAGAGGTATTGATCTTATTGTAACTAATCCTCCCTACATTGGGTCAGTAGATTATGTTAGAGCGATGCGACTCCCTCGTTATTGGTTGAAACTATCATCAAACGACCTTGAACTAAGATACTCTGAGATTGGTCTACGTATGCCCCAAAAATCATTAGACGAATCCTTAATAACTCAATATTCCTCTCTTTCTACAGCATTATCTGAAATGCGCCAAAATTATAACAATAAATCTTCTAAATCTAACCAAAAAGTCTCTATTTCCGAAAAAACATTATTAAGTTTTATTGGTGACATGGAAAGGTGTTTTAATAATCTGGATAAGCCGTTAAAATCTAATGGTGTCGTCGTTATTCGGATAGGGGATAATCATTTAGGAAGGTCTAAGGTGAAGCTAGGAGACTTCATTTGTGAATTAATTCAAAAAATAGGTTGGGTAGAACGACTTCGAATTAAGGATCCAGTTACTGGTCGTTCCCTCTTTGGATCTAAACGGTATTCAAAAACGAACCCCGATAAACTTGACTATTCATGGATTCTCGTCTTCCAGAAAGAAAACTAAATATTGATGAAAGCTGTAAATCTTTACTAGAATGAATTCATGGACAGTTCATTTTCTTTTCTTATCGGATATTCATTAAATGCTGCTTAGTTTGAAATCTTGCTTAAATCTTTTTCTTTCGTCTCCTCGGTGATATCTTCTCCTGCACTTAGTGTACCAACAATTTTACCTTCCTCATCTGTCAAAACTGTATTACGCCATGAGATGAGTTTTCCTTTGCCACTTTTAGTTACGATCAAATTCTCAACATGTTCAACAAGGTTGAGACTTCCACTCATCAGCAGCTTGAATGTAGCCAGAATTTCTTTGCGTTGGTGCAATGGTACGCAAATATCAAACCAATTTTTGCCAATAAGTTCTTTTTTATCATATTCTAAAATTAAACATGCCTTCTCATTGACAAGGATTATTTCTCCCTTTTCATTCAAAGCTACTACTATATCTCCAATTATATTGAGATATTTTTGCATCAATTCCCTTTGTCTTTGGAGTTCGCCTTTCCCCTGTTTCTGATCGGTGATGTCGACAAATGCTATGATTATCGCAGGATGATTCTTATAGAGAATTGAGCGCGCAAATATTTCTAACCATTTAATTTCTTTCTCCTTTGTAATTTGCCGGTATCGGCTTCGTGGGATTGTATCGGTTTCACCACTTTGTAACGCTTGGAATTGTTTCATCGCCTGTTCTCGGTCATCTGGATGCACAGTATTTAGAATCTCACTGCTAGACCACTGTAACATCTCCTCCCTTGAATAACCACTTATACTTGACAATACCTTATTTGCATATTTTATTTGGTTGTTCTGCAGAATGGCTAACCCAATCATTGCTGATTCCGCAAGCACCTGAAGTCTTTGTTCACTCTCCCGCATTGTTAGGGCAGCGTTCATTTGGGTAGTAATATCTTCACAAATAATAGTTATACCCTGTTGGTTGTTTTCAAAGAGTGTAGGAATGATCTTCATTCTTAGATAGAGTTCTTCACCATTTAGAGTAGCCTTTATTTCTTTTGTTGCTTGCGCACCTCCCAAAGCTGCTTTTATCGCTGCCAGTATCTCCTTATCGGCACAAAATGAGAGAGGAGAGTCTTGGATCTGCTTTCCTAACAAATCTTCCTTGGTAAAATTCCATATCCCCAAATCTGGCTCATTAGTCTGAACTATTGTGAAATTTCCATCTAGCACAAGAATTTGATCGGAAGTGAAATTCAAAAGCGTAGAAAGAGGAATACGTTTAGAAAGAAAGTATGCCTTGGCAGCACCAAACATTTTCATCTCTAAGTGACCCGAAAATTCCATCATCTCGAGATAATTGGCTATTGTTTTTCTATTAAGATTAAGCGCTTCAGCTATTTCAGAAACTGTCATCCCCATAGGATTACCCTTAAGTAACTCCTTTATACGTGAAAATTGTTCATCATAGCTTTCCATAGGAGAAGCTCCATAATTCTTCGTGAATAAGACTTTTCAAATGAAAAATGGTTAAAGATCAAAACATTTGGGTGATTAAGAGAGCGAGTGCAGAATTGAATTATTCCTATAGTATTAGTGTATTCAACTGTATTCATTTGAATATCTTATGAACTTATAAAATTCTGTTTTCATTTCTAAGACACATATACTGTTTCATTTGTCATACATGAAAATACTTGGATAGACTTTAGTAAATTATCCCTTTAGTTTACAAATTGTGATCCTTTAATTTCCTTGAACTGCACTTTCCGCTCTTGTACGGGCAATAAAACCACCAATTTGCAGTGCGAGGGTTTCTATCATATAACGAACGTTAGCAGAAATATCATCATGCGTTTGGGAAGCAAGATTGAGTACAGCCACAACTTCTCCTTTGTACAATACGGGAATGCTTGCTACAGTGCGTATGTTTTCTTTTTGAAAAATTCGCGTCATAGAAGGGAGAAGTTTAGGATATGGCATGTAAAGTGGTTTCCCTTCCATAACTAGACGTGTTTGGGGAGCGTCGGCTTCATAGTGAGAAACTTCTTCAGTGAACTCGTGAGATAGTCCTCTGGCAGCTATTAGGTTTAGTTCTTTAGTGGTACTGTCTACGAGATATATTCCACCACCATCAACCTCCCCTATCTTAAAAATAGTCTCTAATATTTGGTTGAAGGCTTCCATCATGTCATAACTTGAACTAAGTGTAATGAAAAGATCTCGCTGAATTTTTAACATTTTTTCTGCCCGTTTTTGAGGTGTAATGTCTTCACAAATAATGGTGACAGCTTGTTGGTCATTTTCAAATATCGTAGGAATGAATTTCAATTTTAGATGGTATTCCTTGCCTTTTACAACAATCTTGATTTCTTCTGAAGACTGTTCTGCTCCAAAAGTTGACTCGATTACTGATCTTATGTCTTTATCGACATTGAAGGAATTACAAATATCTATAAACGATTTACCTATAAATTCGTCTTTTTTTATATTCCAAATATTCAGATGTGGATCATTGGCTTGAATAATTGTGAAGTTTCTATCTAACACAAGAATTTGATCGGTAGTAAAATCTAATAGGGTAGAGAGAGGGATACGCCGAGAAAGGAAATATACTTTGGCAACACCAAACATTTTCATGTCCAAATGACCCGCAAATTGCATCATTTCGAGGTATTTGGCCGCTGTATTTCTATTGAGTTTAAGTGTTGCAGCTATTTCAGAAACTGTCATCCCCATAGGGTTTCCTCTAAGCAACTCCCGAATTTGTGAGAATTGTTGCTGATAGTCTTCCATTCGGTAATCTACCCAGGCGGAAATTTGTGGGTGAGTTATGAAGTGGTCATGAAACACCATCTCATAATGCCATCCACTATTGCTATGGTATTATTTATTATTTTATAAAGTATTAATTAGCCCATCGCAAATTAATTCTTTCTTTTTGGGGTTCTTTTCAGCGATAACTCTTTTTTTCTCTTTTAATGGCGAACTATAACCTGTACCTTCAAGGGGTTTATCTCTCAAGAGATTTATGCATTT
>JAEOTF010000112.1 GCA_016840025.1 Candidatus Hodarchaeota archaeon | reverse complement strand
TAAAGAAGAAAAAGGATTAATCAAGGAGATGAAAGAGATCGCCAAGGTTGCAAAACCTACGGAGGTGATCTTGGTTATAGATGGAACAATAGGCCAAGCAGCTATGGCCCAAGCCCAGGCTTTTCAGGCTGCCACGGAAATTGGCTCAATAATTGTAACTAAACTTGATGGTACAGCCAAAGGAGGAGGAGCTTTATCGGCTGTAGCTGCAAGCGGAGCTCCTATCCATTTTTATGGAGAAGGGGAGAAAATCGAAGATCTGGAGATATTTGATCCTATTAAGTACATTCGTAGAATTACGGGGATTGCCGATATCGACTCAATTGCTAAGACAGTAGCCGATGCTGGTCTTATGATTGATGATGCAGATATGATGGCTGGTATCAAGAAAGGTAAAATCACTCTCCGGTTAATGAGTGCTCAATTGGAGAAAGCTGCCGGTACGGGCGCTTTGGGGTCACTTCTGGGAAAAATGGGCTTTGGTGGGGGCAATTTTCAATTTGATGAAACCAGAGGAAAAGAGGGGTTAAATCGGTTTCTTGCAATCTGTAAAGCCATGACTCCTGAAGAATTGGATAGTCCCAATCCCCACAAATTCTTAAACTATTCAAGAAGGCAGCGGATAGCTCGTGGATCGGGAACCACAGTACAGGAAGTACAAGCCTTACTTAAACAATATAGAATGATTCAAGGTATGATCAAACGCTCTTTGAAGGCAAGCAGACGGAAAGGAGGAATGCCTGGCTTTCCTCCTGGCATGATGCCCCCAGGCATAGGATAAGTTTCTTCTTTTCCTTCCACTTTTACATAAACAATTTCCAGAAAGGTTCAGCTAAATGCCTATTTCTCGAATATTTTCGGTCAATTTCTATAATGTGCGGACAGCTGGTCGTTTTTCTCTTACCAATCTAACACAAGACCGCTTAGATGTCTTGTGTAGGGTAGTAAGGGATACACTTCTAACAAGCAACGGCATTCGGCAGGATACGACCCTTTTAGCGACTTTGAACGGTCCTCCATCTCCACCAAAACAGCTGGAGTTCAAAGGAAGTGAAATTAGGAGACTCCATCCCGACGAACGATCCATTGCGGGTCTTATCCGTAGTACATTGAAGGGTAGGGAAAATTCAGGAATATCCTGTTGGGAGCAGAGAGGGTTTAAGGACTCCCTTGAAATGACCCATTTCTCTAAATTATTTTATCTTCATGAGACTGGTAAGGATATTCATAATATACCAATTGCAAACTTTCAAGATACGTGTATGTTTGTTTTGGGAGATCAATTAGGCCTAAATGATGAAGATGAACATCTTTTAGGCACTTATAATCCTATAACAATCTCACTCGGCCCCATATCCCTTTTATCAAGCCAGTGTGTCACAATCATTCATAATGAACTAGACAGAAGAAATATCTTAACTAATTCCACGGGCGGATAGAATTAAAACCAGCCGACTTGTCACCCGCTCGAGATGTGAAAAAGCTTTGGAGACCTTGATAAATACTACTATTCTTGATCAAGCCTTTAATTTAATTGAAAACCTAGTATTATGTGATAATTGCTTGGGACGTCAATTTGGTGCCTTAGGTACGGGATTTACTAATGCTGAACGAGGGAAAGCAATTAAGACTGTTGTTACATTAATTGTTGATAGTGAGCGACGAAAAAGTAATCAAACAAGAGTTTCTATTCTTAACAACCTCGTTATGTCTGGATTTGACCCAGCTAGAGGTGTTTTAGAACATCATGTACCAGAAAAGGGGGCCGAAACGGTCATAGAAACCAAAGCTTGTGAAATTTGTGCTGGACTTTTCTCAGAATCAAGTTTAGTAAAGTTGGCTGAATCATGCCTTAAGTCAGCTCACTCTTACGAATATGCTACTTTTCTAGTAGGATCAGTTTTTCCTGGAGCACTTCTGGAGAAAGAAGACGAATTCAGGGCTCGGTGGAACCTTTCCTATGGAGAATCACTTAAATCCGAATTAAATAGAGAACTTGGAAAAAGCGTTGGTAATCTCTTAGATGACAAAGCCACTGTTGATTTTTTAACCCCTGATATTGTTTTTGTAGTAAAAATCACCTCTAAAGAGATTAGTTTGAAAATAAATCCATTGTTTATACTTGGAAGGTATAAGAAGCTTCAACCAGGGATTTCCCAATCTACTTGGCACTGTAAGGCTTGTCGTGGAGCGGGTTGCGGACAGTGTAACGGTACAGGCAAACGGTATCTACATTCCGTCGAAGAATTTATCATTCGGCCTACGATTCAAATTGTTGGAGCCGATGACGCACGCTTTCATGGGAGCGGTCGTGAAGACGTAGATGCTAGAATGCTAGGAACTGGACGACCTTTTGTTGTTGAACTCAAAGATCCGAAAAAACGGTACCCCGATTTGAAGGTATTAGAAACTGCAATAAATGATCAAGCAAAAGGCTATGTGGAGGTAGAATTAGAGGAATTTGTGAAGAGAAATAAGGTAAGAGAGCTAAAAACACTTAGTAGTCGGATGTCCAAAAAGTATGAGCTCACTGTAGAATTTGACCAACCTATAACCATCTCCCAAGAAAAAGTCGATGAAATCAATGCTTTTTTTATAAATAAGTTAATTAATCAGCGAACACCTCAACGGGTCGCACATCGAAGAGCCAATCTAATCCGAACGCGAAAAGTCCATACGCTTACGATTCAACCCATTGATGACCTTCATGCTTTAATAACGATCCATTGTGAGGGCGGTCTTTACGTAAAAGAACTGGCAACAGGAGATGAAGGCCGAACTACACCCAACTTGTCCGAATTGTTAGGGGTAAAATTAACACCCAAAAGCCTTGATGTTGTAGCTGTAGAAACCCCGAAGCTGTTTAATGGTGTTGAAACAAAGGAAACCGATGGTATAGAAAATATGCCTAATAATGACATATAATTTTCTCTAGTTCTTTTTTTTCTTTTTTCTTGCTTAAAAATTATCATTTGTTAGTGCAGTGCGAAAAAGAGCCATAATTTCGGAAATAATGGTCTTAAAATACTTTTGTTATTACATATTACAAACCTCGAAATGTGATTGATACATTGATGTCAATATTGATAGAACTCCTAGTTATTGTGGTGACAGTTCTCTTGCTATATTTTTTTGTTCTCGGAGAGGAAGAAAAATGAATCATTCACATTGTTACCCCTTCCCGTTCCCCTGAACTAAAGACCTCTTCAATAGTTTTTTCTGCCCGTTTTGAAATATCTGGACATTTTTGAATGAGTTCCTTGTACTCATAATTATCTGCTGTTGTACCACTTTAGGCTGAAGGTAATGAAAATTCAGCGACCCGACAACGATTAAAGTTAGAGATACTCCTAAATTAAATCTCTCTTGTAAAATCTATCAAGAAAGCATTATCTCGAACATTTTATCGCCCTCTATCAGCTTCTGAACATAATCCACTTCAATAGGTGTAAAAAATATCGGTTCAAGAAAGTCTTCTTCTGGTTTTAGGGACCGGGATAAATATTGGTGGAGTTGCGAAGAAGAGGCTATTGTTTCAGATAGGCTAGTATTACCATAGAGCCGAAGATAGGCATTGATTGAGACAGAGTCTGGTCGGTGTTCCTTTAAATAGTTAATTGTTTCTTCAATTGAACTTTTATCCTCGAATGGAAACCCAAGAAGTAATCCCATTGAGATAGGTAAATCAGACTTCCTGCAATACTCAATCACTTTGCCAATATCTTCCAAAGTATAGTTTGCTCTGTTTTGTTCTTTCTTATCGCTATCGCACGAGCAAAAAATAGATTCTACTTTCGATTCCTTTAGCAATTTGAATAAGTCCTCGCTGATTGGGGTCGGCCTCATCATAAGTCCCCATTTCATGTCTAGATCTGCTTTAATTAGGGCTTTACAGAAATTGATGGAATGATTCAGATCGAGGTTAAACTCTGCATCACATAAAAAGAAATTATGGTAACCTTGCTCCACCAAATGCTTAATTTCTGTAATTGTATTAGCAATTGATTTAGGATGGAGTCCATTCCCCGCTTCAATACAATAACTACAGTGATTTGGACAGCCTTTTTGCGTTTCAAACCCCACTCTGAAGTCATCACCCACTACTTGCTTATATTTTGAATAATCCACATCTTTTCCGCGAAAATGGGTTAGTTCTTGCTTGGTCGGCAAGTCCCAACCATTCAATAATCTGTAATCAATTCGTTCATTTTCAATATCGTCGATGAGTTTCAGAATTGCCTGTTCTCCAGGTCCATAAATTCCAAAGTCTGCATTGCAATATTCAAGAATTTCGTCAGGCATCCCAGAAAATCCTGATCCACCTAAAACTATGGGAATGTTATACTGTTTGAGATGTGCAACAACTTTTTTGATATCATCAAGAAAAAAAACGTTGTTAAAGGGGGAATCTAGTGTTTCAATATTTCTAATTGTGACTCCTATCAGATCAAATTTCTTATTAGTTAATGTTGCTTCTATATCTTGTTCCCTATTGCCACTAAAACACAAATTCAATAGCTCAGATTCATGACCATTGGCTCTTAGATATGTAAGTAAATATTCTAATCCAATTGGAATTACTGGTGGATCTTGGTAAGAATTTGGATTGAGAAGTAGAACTCGCATAATAATAATTATCGTTGAAGCTACTTTTTTAATTTTTCAGCTTCTTGAATATTATTCATTTTTTCTTATTTGGATTGATTAACAAAACAATAGTTTTTCTAGTTTTTTCTGTATCTGCTTAGCTGGATTAATTATTATTTCTGGATAATCTAAACATTACATCAAGGTGCTCTACTAGGTCTTTGACTTCGCCATCTGTAAAAAAATACATCACACAAATTATGGAAGCATGCTGGGAGAGGAGCCAAATACAGAATAATCCATCATGTCATTATTTTCAATACAATAAAAAAACTACATCGTCACACCTTCTCGCTCTCCTGAGCTAAAAACTTCTTCAATAGCTCTTTTTGCCCGTTTTGAAATATCTGGACATTTTTGGATGAGTTCCTTATGTGCATAGATTCGAAATTTACGAGCGAAGTAAGGATGTTCCTCTAAAAACTCTCTCATCAACGGTTGTTTTTCTGGTTCTACATCATAACTTGGGCGTACGTAGATGAATCCCCTCTGCTCATATGGATTATCGGGTAACCATTTATGTTTTGAATGATCTACAAAAAGAGCGTCATCCTTTTCAGCGAATGTTTTCAATTCAACAGGCAACTTTTCGATAATCATTTCTCGCATATCTTCTCGAAGAGAATCTTCCTTGAAGAAGCGACTCAATACCACTGCTTGTGATCCATAGAACTTTAATTCTTTTTCCATTACTAATTTCCATGGGATTCGTCTCTCGCGAAACATACGTGCATATTCTGCGGCTTTTTTAAGCTCAGGGGTTGCATTTGTAGTTGAAGCAGCCCTTAGGATCTCCGTAAGAACTGATTGTTCCGTTAACGCCAGCCATTGTTCAAAATCACCGTCCAACATTGCCAATAAAATATCTGGAAGGCCCAACTCCTCACTTGCATGGTGAAGACTCTCACGGATCATCCAATCCAGAATCCTCGTTGTTTTATGATAATAAACGTTTTCAAACATGGTAAACCTGCTTATTAGGAATGCCTTGAGGCTTGAAAGAGCCTTTTTCATGATACAGAGATGTTCTTTCTTATAAATGCCTGTAGAGCGGAGCAGTCTCAAGTAATCTACATGTCCATACTCCTGTACTCCACAATAATAGCTATCCCGCATTAAGAAGTCAATAATATCTACAGGATACACCCATTCTTTGATTGTTAGCCGTAACGGTCGTAATTCCGGTTGGATCGATTTAGCATCATCACTAAGTAATTGAAGAACTTTATCTAAGTAACCTAAGCTCTCTAAATGTTCCCCGATCTCGCTATGCTCAATAAGACACCTGCCCACTACTTCATGGTTATTAATCCCTTTCGACTTTAGCTCTTTATTGGGCATGGATACTCCTTCATCAAACGCATGACTGTAAGGACCATGTCCAACATCATGGAGTAACCCAGCAATACGGGCAATTTGAACTAAGTCATAGATTTCTTGTGTGTCGCGTGTCCCTTCTTCGTTCGAAAGAAGTATAAATTCGCTAAATAATCCTGCTAAATGCATAGCCCCCAGACTGTGCTGGAAACGGCTATGAGTGGCACCAGGATAGACGAGATGGGCAACCTGAAGTTGGTGTAAATACCGCAGTCTTTGGAAGAGGGATGAATCAATAATAGGTCGCTCTGTTCGTTTATTGAAGATAACGTAGGTATACAGGGGGTCTTTAATCAAACCTAATTCTTTAGGGGTAAAAAAATCCATGGCTTTGCTCAAACTGAACACCAACTACGATTAATTTCTTTGCTTTGGCTTTTATGATTTTGGAGGACCGACTGCGTCTTTCACATAGCCCTCTTCAACCATCCTATCCGTAATTTTCTGACAAGAAGTCAAAATTTCTTCAATGTTTAGTGTCTTATATTTCCCATCCTGATAAAGAATTCGTCCATTACAGACGGTAAGTATTACATCACGGCTAGAAATTGAGTAAATGAGGTTACTTAATGGGTGGATCATTGGGACACCATTCGGACGCCACATATCATAGACCACAAAGTCCGCTAGTAGCCCTTCCTTAATAACTCCTGCAGCAGCATTATTCGGAAAGACTTTAGCTGGGTTAGCTGATCCAAAACGGAGAGCAGTAGCAGCATCAATCACTGTTGGATCCTTAGCATCCATTTTATGAACCATTGCACAAAAACTTAGTTCTTCTAGCATATCTAGATTATTATTCGAGGCTTGACCATCAGTCCCTACACAGACATTTATTCCGAGTTCATCCATCTTCTCTACAGGTGCAATGCCTGATGCCAGTTTCAAGTTAGATTGCGGACAATGAAGAACCGAAACTTCTTTTTCTTTTAATATCTGCATATCTTTATCGGTAACATGAACACAGTGGGCGGCTAATGTGAGTACATCAAGAAATCCATGCTTGTTACAGTACTCAATTGGAGAGCAACCCCAGTTTTGGAGCGCCTCATCCACTTCTCTCTGAGTTTCATTGAGATGGATGTGTATCCCTGTGTCAAATTCTTTAGCCTTTTCAACAATTCTCAATAGCCAGTCTTTATCTACCGTAAAAGGAGCATGGGGTCCGAGTCCGATGAAAATTCGGTTATCTTTTCCATGCCATTTTTTATACACCTCAAGTGCGTCGTTATATGCATCTTTCATTGTTCCCGAGAAGAAGGATCCTGCTATGGCATTGCTCTTAGATTCGGGAGTAGGTTCAAATATACTAGGAAGGAGAAACGCCTTCAGTCCCGCCTTATCTACGGCACTTGCGATCTTATCAGCATAGAAATATTGGTCAATAAAACCAATTGTTCCGCCTGAGATCATTTCGGCACATCCTAAGAGAGTGCCCCAATAACAATCTTCTGCGGTCATTCGCGGTTCTACTTTCCAAATATTATCAAAAAGCCATTCATATAAGGTTAAATCATCACATAACCCACGCACAAGGGTTTCACCAATGTGTGTATGTGCATTGATGAATCCTGGTACAATAAGACCCTTAGGATAACGAATAAGATCGTGCCCCGTGAGTTTGGCCTTGGGATCGTCCCGTGGCCCAACATAAACGACTGTCCCACTTTCAACAATGACACGTGCTTCGGATATGACTTTATATTTGGGTGTTATCAGCCATGCTCCATCTACTGCGAATTCCATTGATACAGCTCTCCAAAAATAAGGGAATAATTTTGTTTTAGGGAATAACGACTTCTTAAGATTATATCTGGGATTTTAAATAACTAAAAGAAGTGGTATATAATACAATTATAAGTGTCAGAATTGAAAAGGGGAATTAAAAAGGTTTTATATGTTAATAAGTATCCTAGATTATATCTATTTTGAAAAAGAGGTCTTCGATGTTATGTATCCTTGAATCGATCCAAAATTGTTCTTTCCACATCATCATGAGCCATGTTTCTTTGATTTAAGTGTCCACAGTTTTTGTCCAAAGGTATATGCGGTTCGGAGACCAACGTAACAGCCTAATAAAAGGAAAGTTACGATAATAGCGAAACTCGTTAAAGAGAGAATTTCAATGGTTAAATTTTCGTGAAATTCATACCTTTCTCTGAGTAATGCAACACCAATCAACATATTGTTACAATAATGGAGAAAAATAGGGGACTCAATACCAAACCGAAGATAGGCCCATCCATAGATAATTCCTGCGATTCCCGCCTCATAAAACTTCCAGGACCCCCACCCATATTGAACATGAGCCGCTCCAAAAATAATGCTTGATAGCAGCAGGAAAAAGAGTTCGATTGGACCCACACGATCAACTTTTCCCCGTAAGAGTTTTATTGCATTCTTAATCTTGAAGTAATTAAGACTTCTGGAAGAATAAAATTGCATAGCAGCGCTCCATAGTACTAATGGGACTCCGATCAAAAATACCCGAAAAGAAAGTTCTTCCCCAATCCCTGCCCAACCTAACTTTGTTAACTTCCAAGCAGGGTAATAATACTGAAAACCGAGAGTCCCTAAACTCCCTTCAATTTCCCCAGAAGCCCCAGTAACCAAGACAATAATAAACGCCACGGGAAAAGATAATGCAAAAAGTTCCAAGGTCTGAATGAGAGGGCTTTGGGCTATGTCATTAAGCATTGTAGATCGATAAAGGGGTTTTTTTTGATTGAGTTGGCTTTTAGAAGTATAAATCAACAAGAAAATGCAAATAAGATAAATGATGGTGAAAATGAGAAGAAGACGACCTGAATTTGCTAAAAAGGCAGGAAGACGTAAACTATGAGAGCTACCTAACCACATCTTAAGATCATGGATCTTGCTAGATTCAATACTGAACTGACAGAGAGTAAGAATTACGACACAGCCTCCCAGTAATCCTACAAAAAGCATTAAATAGAGGCCCTTGAGGATTTGGCCAGTTAGTTTTGACTTTTTGGGGAGTATGAGGTGGTATCCACCAAAGAATAGTAGAACAAGAAAATATCCCCCAAAGATAAGCGCAAGAAGCGAAGGTACGGGATGATCCAAAGAATAGTGTGCAAGACCCACAAGGAGCATTAGAATTCCTAACAGGAACATCCCAGATGCAATTATTCCTCCTGCAAACCTGCTAATGCCCGTCCATCCTTCCCTCTTTGTCTCGGTAATAAGAGTTGTTTTCCATAGGAAGGGCCACCCGATCCAAGCAAAGATCACGCCGAGGATACTAAATACAACCAAACTAGGTAGAGTTGGTGATTCACCTAGAAGCAGAATGAGCAGTAACAGAAGGGCACCTATCCCCCAACAGCTCGCAAAGCTTATAAAAAAGATGCCTATGCCTATAAAAAGCGTTTCATAGCGGAATTTTGTTGAAATGGCAGAATCGCCTGTATTAAAGGATGTTCTCCCTCGACTTCTTTGCCTTAAAGATTCAATTTCCGTGTGAGGGATTTTATTAGTTGACGAGCCACAGTAGAAACAAAAAAAAGCTTCGTCTGGGAGAAATCGTCCACAGCTTCCACACCTCATCGTTTTTTCAATCCCTTCATCAGATGACTGTGTTTGGTCGTATTAAAGTAATGACCACGAAACTTCAAATATCTTTTTTCTTTCTGCCCAAATGTCCGTAAATTGCCATTTCCATCAAATTTATAATTCAAAATTTATATATGTCCTTGAATCAATCAAAAATTATTCTTTCCCATCATCATGAGCCATGTTTCTTTGATTTAAGTGTCCACAGTTTTTGTCCAAAGGTATAAATGCCTCGGAGAGCAACGTACGAGCCTAATATAATGAAAGCCATGATGATTGCAAAACTCGTTAGAGAGAGAATTTCAATGGTTAAATTTTCATGAAGATCATTCCTTTGTCCAAGTGTGACGACGCCAATCAATAGATTGTTACAATAATGGAGAAAAATAGCGGATTCAAGACCAAATCGAAGATAAGCCCATCCCAAGATAAATCCTGCGATTCCCGCTTCATAAAATTTCCAGGGAGCCCAGCCGTATTGAACATGAACCGCACCGAAAATAATACTTGTTAACAGTAAGAAGCAGCGAATAGAGATAGGTATATCGAGGATGATTGGAAACTTTACTACTATCTGTATAAACATGATATCAAGGGAATGAAAATTAAGGTGAAAGAAGCTGGATCAAATGATGATCCCCTTAATAATCCCCCTGAATATCCCGATGACTTCCCAGTAAGCTGGAATGAGAAAGTACTAACTTTATGGGCCCTTGTCGAAGCGATTATTATAGTTCTCTCAGTAACAAGAGATTGGAGAGGGCTAACCCCAACTGGTTTCGTTGGTGAGACCATTTTTGTCGCATGGGTCGTATCTATAATGTTTATGCAATGTATTCGTACAACGAACTATGACAGGGATTTTATTGTTAGTAAACCAGGTCTTAACAAGGTTTATGTTGCTGAAGCTAAGGGTAAATTTTATGATAGGGTAGGTGAAGGTTTTGAAGAAGCTTATAATGCACTTGACGAATGGGTTCCCTATGGCATATTGGTCTGTGCGTCATCGTTTGCTCTTCCAACAAATAAGTTTGTTGTTGCTTGGTATAAAAACGAAGGGAGCCAGTATAATTCACCAGGTGGAGGTGGAGGTCCTCCAGATATAGTTCAATAGAGAATGAGCCCCGCGTCCTGATATCCTTTCTCCTTTCTTTTTATTTCCAAAAGTCTAGAAAATATTAATCAAAAACTAAATTAATAAACAGGATCTAACTATAATTAATTAAGTGGTCAAGGTTGAAAGATATGTAAAGATTATAGTATCTCTATTAAAAATTCTTTAAACATCCATTTACTAATCAATTTTATAATTAAAAATCGAGGCTGGATAATGCCACCAAAAGTCTATCTTATGGTTGTCCGAAACAGTATTCCTATAGGGGTTTTTCCTTGGATAGGGCGCAAACCTTTTCATCCTAATTCTGATTTTCAAGAAGAGATTAAAAAGCGGTCTAAAAAAATTGAAGATCCTGAAATTCAGCCCATTGACTTTGAATGCTATGCTATCACATATGATGCCCTTTTTAATCTATTAACTATGGAAAAATTCATCCTTGATGGCACTGAAGACTATGGTTTACGCCACCAGTTAGATTTGGTATTACAGCTCATGTCTGGTAAACTCACAGCAGCTAACAAATTTCCCCATTGCATAATTAAGCGAAGTGACAAACTCTATTTTTGTTTTGGGTAATTTAGGAGTGCTAATAATGGGTATAGATGTTACACTAATCATTATCCGGCAAGAGGTTCCTATATGCGTATGGCCTGCGTTTGGCAGAACCCTTGAGCGAGGAAAACTATATGAAGAGATTCTCGATAACAGCACCCGAATAGGGGACATCCTTGATACTACTATTGATGGTGACAGTGCTATTCGTTTAATGAAGTATGAAACTTTTTGTAATCTAGTGCAAGGTGCCTTTTCCCATCATTTTTCGAGATTTCCTTTAGAAAAAATCAACCCCACCGATAAAATCTATTTCAACTTTGGATAGTATATTAGTTATCGTCTTGAAGGATTAGAACTTTCTAGAATATATTCTAAAACGTAATCAAATTCATTTAAACACCTCTTTGGCAGTTAACTCTCAATGAGATAAGTTATTAAGAGCTTTTTAGCAACATAATGATAGTCATAAAATCGAAGGATCGAATAATGCTACCGACAGTCCATCTAATGGTTGTTCGAAATAGTGTTCCTATAGGTCTTCTTCCTGGGAGAGGTTTACATTTCCCTCCTGATTCTGACCTTCAAGAAGAGATTAAAAAGCGGTCTAAAAAGCTTGTGGATCCCGAAATTCAGCCCATTAATTTTGAATGCTATGTTATCACGTATGATGCCCTTTTCAATCTCTTAAAATCAGATCAATTCATCCGTGAGGGTTCTGAGAATAATTGCTTACGTCGCGAATTAAGGGGGATATTGTGGCATTTTTCTAATGAAACTAAAAAAATAGGTCGCAACAACAAATTCCAACCCACTGATAAATTCTATTTTTGTTTTGGGTAATTTAAGGGGTCTAATGATGGGCACAGAAGTTAAATTAATCATTATCCGCCAAGATGTCCCCGTATGTGTATGGCCTACCCTTGACCGAGGTTTTCTACGAAGTGATATGGTTGGTGAGATTCATAGCAACAGTACCTGGGTAGGGGGCACGATTGATGGTTTTACTTACCTTCATTCAATGCAGTATGAAGCTTTTTGTAATCTCGTGCAAGGCCCTTATGCCGCCCATTTTACAGGGTTTCCTTTAGAGAAAATCAAGCCCACTGATAAAATATATTTTAACTTTGACACATAACACAGCTGAGATGGAGTTTCCCTTTTTTACATGAGAAGGTGCATCTAGTAGAAGAAACGGAACCGCCTGTATAGTTCAAGAAATCTAGAACAATAGTTATTTGGTCTATAAATAAATAATCTGAATTATCATCTCCAGAAGAAGCTCCCGTAAGCTTCTTCATATCGCCTAATTACATCGCCAGGAGTAGCTGAAAACGGACCTGCAGATTCCACTGAAACCGATGACGTAGCTAAGGCATATTTAGTTGAAAACAGTAAATCCTTAGTTTTGGAGTATTCAATGAGGAAGCTGATCATAAAGGTGTCTCCTGCTCCTGTTGAGTCGACTAAATGTGGTGCTTCTGCAGCTGGTACATATATCCTTGGATGACTTTTCCCTTTCAGTTGACAAACGAGAGCACCTCCTTCGCCCAGTGTAATGACAAATACAAGATGTTGATGCTCAGCAAATTTCTCTTCAAGAATATCCAATGCTCGTTGTGCATAAATTCGTTGGTTATCGGGTCCTTTCAATTCTTCTTCTTGTACATCTAATCCTGCCAAAGAACAGGCTTCATAAACATTTGCTTTCATAATATCAACAAATTTAGCAAACTGAACACACTCTTCCCATGGACCGAGTTTTACCAGCCGTGCATTTTCTTGTTTAAATTCTTCTACCTTCTCTTCGCTTAGGTATTTACCGAGTTTCTCATAGTCTTCCGTTTCAAGCTCATTGAAGTCAATTAATTTTCTTACATAACTTTGAACATCAAGTGAAATCACAGCTGTTTTACTATGTTCTTTAATGAATTTGACTGTGTCTAAAGGTACTTCACCAACAAGAGGACCAATATGCATTGCTCTTGCCATGAGATACTCTGCTGGAATGTGCTTTGGTAGAATATTTTCTCTTAGGTGGCGAAGAATACCTATGGTGTATCCATGGGCGGGGATAATGAGATATAAATTGGTTGTGTTTTCCCCTTCCGCAACCACTCCGCGGATATCGAGCATTTTTTCTGTGCGCAGACTTTCAAACTTTTCTTTCTTGAAAAAGTCTTCTCCTACAGTGGCTACTATCCCAGTACGATATCCTAATGCGGAAGCTACTTTCGACGCATAAGTAGTTATACCACCTGCCACGTCAAATGTTACGGGATCCTTAGACTCATCTTTTTCATAAGACACATAAAAATCATCGGTAATGTAGCCAAGTATGCAAACATCAATTGCTCCTGTAGCCATTTTTCTTCTCCTGCCGAAATTACTTCTTTTCATGGTTGGTATTTAATTGCTAGGGCTCTAATCAAATTACCGGCGATCTCAGCCGAATTTGCTGCATATTAAGGAAGGAAGAATAAAAAAGAGTTTATTAAAGTATCTTCTCTTTCAAGTGATTTCTAACCTCTTTTCAACCCCATTTAGCGTGATTACTAAGAATTCTAATAATTGCCTTCCCATTAATGGTTCTTTGCAATGCGGGTGAGCATCTATCTCTATAACAGTTTCCTCTAAGACTTGTGGTATTTCGATTATCCCATTTGCAGTTTTTAAGGTAAGTTTTTCTCCTGTAAATGTTTCTACTTGTGGAACCTCGTCTTGGACAATTTCAAATGTCGTCATATCCAGTTCTTCATAGAAATCAATAGGAATCACTAGATAGCCATCATAGCCCGTATCTATCAATACTTCAATTTTATTTTGCTTTGTTCCAAGTAAATTCTTAATTATAAGGTTTGGTATATAAGGAGCAGGAATTTCACTTATAGAAGGACTTTTATATGAATATTCAATGCTCATGCAGTGATCCTCCGCCCAAAACTGAAATTACGTCTTGAGTACGACTTTCCCACCTGAAACACATACGAATGCTCTCCTAAAAGATTTAATTGTTTTATTTTCTGAAGAATAGGTTCTATTGTCTCTCCTGTCTCAAGTAGCTCCCCACGGCCAATTAATACCCATTTACCATGAAATTTATCTTCTAAAGTCTTTTTAAGCCTTCTGTAAGCACTTAAATTTCGTATCCGTTGTTCATCCTTCTCCGTTAGTCTTCGTTGTTTCTCTGTCCATTCAAGCATGGCGAAAGTAAATGCTTTCCCTAGTTTTAGTCCAGATTCTGCTGCTTTTGCTTTAAATTGTGCATATACTTGAGCGTCGACATCTCGAATCAAAACATTGGGCATTATTTCACCTCAATAATTATCGTGATTACATATGTTATCAAATATATACATTGCTATTATCTTCTTGATTCAAAAATATGAGAATTGAATGTTTTTCTTCTCCTGCCGAAATTACTTCCTTTCATGGTTGGTGTTTAATCGCTAGGGCTCTAATCAGATTGCTGGCACCCTCAGCTGAATCAGCTGCATATTCAAGCAAATCTGCGATTTCCTTCAAAGTGAGAATATATGAAACCCTTTCAAACTCTCGTTCATGTCGGTAGATCGCAGCAATTAAATCACTATATGTTTGATCAATTACAGACTCATAGTGCTCAATTTCCTTTGCTGAAATTACTGCTTGATCGTAGGATATATCTAGAGATTTGAGCGACACTAATACACTATTCATAAGGAGTTTAACCTGATTTATCATTATAAGAATGAGATTCGAGATGTCTTCATGAATTATTTCAGGTTTTAGTCTAGAAAGCTTGAATGCTGCAGTGACAGTTCTTCCTGCAACGCGATCAATATCCTTAGAGAGGCGGAAAAACTCTGTCGTGTCAGGAGCTCGGCGAACAGTGGTGAGAAGTCGTTCCCTCGTTCTTCTTTTTAGTCCATCTGCTTCTTGTTCTCTTTTTTTAGCAATTTTTGCTTGTACAATACAATAATCTCTGTTTCCTTCAACATGGCACTCTATTGACTTTTGTGCTTCATCTACCGCTTCCATAACCTTTTCTGCATGCATTATCGCTTCCTCATAAGCAATCCACCATGGCTTCGTTTCCCGTACTACAAAAATCATCAGTAAACTGCCAAGAAATAGTAGTAATACAGTCAATCCAACCGAATACCTCAGATCTTCAAATGCCCCCCCGGCTAGGTAAGCGACTGCTGCTAAGACAAAAGGGCCTGTAAGATATCCTAGATCCCTGGTGGCTCGATATAACCCAATTACACGCCCCTTAACAGCTGGTGGAGCGACATCCATCGAGATAGCAGGAAGAGTTGGATAGTAGAATCCTGCTCCAATCCCTGCGCCTGCTGAAAAGAGAATTAGCGTATAAAAATCTTCATTATTATTGCCTGTAACAAAAATGAAACCCAAAAAACAAATTCCTTGGAGAATTAACCCGAATGAACAAGGTCCTTTTCGTCCTAACTTGTCCGATATCCCACCCGCTAAAACCATTGAGATAGCCCAAGTTAAAGTAAATGACGCTATAATTAGTCCTGTTTTTGCCGCATCAGGATCGCCTGTGTCTGCAATGAAAAGAGTACCCCAATAAAGAACCATCATCGTTGGAACTGTGTCTGCAAACTTAGAAATATGCCCATTCAAGTAGGTTACTACAAGACTGGGATTCTTGAGGAGCGTTTTTAGTTTATACTTCTTTTCTATCATTTTTATATCCTTTTTTAACAGCTCAACTTCACTCTTTGGGGTTATTTCTTCTTCTAATTTTGATAAGTGAATTGTGTCACGAATGGCCGTAATAGCAATAATAGCTGCGAGAACTGCGGTAACTGTTGCAAAAAGGTAACTGTTTTGATATTCTCCCCCTTTTGAAATAAAACCAGAAATACCTGATCCTATAGAATATCCTCCATAAACACTGAACTCCATGATTCCCATAGCAGTTGCCCTTTCCCTATGTCCACCTATGTCTCCGAGTGAAGCCATTGTAGATGCGTAAAGACATCCCTGTCCCGCTCCAATTATTGCACTCCCAAGAGGAAGCATGAGATAAGCAAGTGTTTCATTTATATCCTTTAATCCAAGTGAAAACACGATTGGAATGACTCCAAAAAGATAAATAAGGGTTCCAAGAATCATCATTTTTTTCCGCCCATATTTATCACTCAGTTCCCCACTAAAAATGTCCGCACTGGCCTTAAATAAACCAAACGGTGCAAGTGCGAAGGCTAATCGGAACCAGAAACTGAAATCTCCCTCTGTCCGATGAACTTCTTCCGTCCCTGTAATTGTGTCCGTTAGAAGACTAATAATCGCTCGGTGGATTCCACTAGCTGATCCGATAAGAAAAACCAAGATCGCAATAATTATAACCCGAAATAAATGTTTTCGAAGACCTATTACTTCTTTTGTGCTTATTTCATATTGCTTTGTTTTCAAAGGCCTGTTTCGCCACCACATTCGTAGTTTAGGTAGAAGGATATCAGAAATGGATATCAATAGAGAGGAAATTCTCATTGAAAATCAAAGATATTAATTAACCTTTGCTTCCCTGTTTACTAATCGGCATGGATTTATGAGTTTCAAATTGCTTTCTCTTTATAGTAGGGAAATAAAAAACCTATTATACATCCTTGTTTATTTCATTTCTATTAAATGAGAAAATTTAGCCTATATTTCACGTTATGGATTCTTTTAACGTTTCTTCATATACTTATAAACTGCGATGCCAAAGAATTCAGATTTTTTCCCCATTCGCCGATAATTATGCATTTTATACAAAATTTGAGCCTGTTGAAGAGCTTTGGGTGTGTTAAAAGTGAGAATTGAACATTTTTCTTTTCTAGCATCGTTTTCTACCTGTTGAAGTAGAAGAAAATCGACTCCCTTTCCCTGCCAAATAGGAAGAATTCCCATTCCCCAAATATAGCCCCTTTTTTAATTTAATTATCTCCGCACAATGATAACCCCAATATTATTCTCAATAGACGTTGCAATAAAGGCTGTCATTTCTGAAAAAGGTTTTTTGGCGCTATTATTTGTTAAAAAAATATATAGAAAGGCGTCATAAGGGTAATACTTCTTTAATTCTTTGAAAAGTTCACAAAGCGCGCGAAGCAGCCTTTTATCGTTGTCCTCTGACGCACGACGGCTCATTAAGTCAGTGATCATCAATGATACCTGAGTTCACGATTTTAACGAATATAATCTCTAAAGAAATAATTAATGTATGCTTTGCATTAGAGTGAAGTCAAAGTTGTTGAGTAAAAATTTAGGAAAAAGAAAATTATCGTGAAGAAGGGTTCTTGATCTATGATGGGCACATGATTATGAGTCTACAACTGGGATCTATTTTCTTTTCAAATACAGTGTTACCTATTTACTATGAAAGCTTTTCTTCTTTATATCTCGCCTAAAACACAAAGAACATCATATAAGCCCAGGCTATTATGTCAATAACTCCTAAGATGATTCCTAAGGTTGCTTTGTTATTGGAAGGGTCTGCATCCCGAGCCTTTTTACCGTAAAAAAGGGCTGCAACACCAAGAATTATCCCAAATAGCAAAAGACCTATAATACCGCAGATAATGGAGTAATTCGCATGTTTATTCGCTTCCTGTAATGTGTCTGGAAAAATTGGTTGATAAGAAGAGGTGGAGGGATGACTGACTGGATATCGTAGCTGGTCACGCGATTGAGTACTTCCTTGCCATTGCGAAGTGGTAGAAACCTGGGGAGTGGGTTGATGTTGTGGCTTACTAACCGTACCGACAGAACTCCCGCATTGAGGGCAAAATTTATCTGTAGGAATGACTTCTGATCCGCAATTAGGACAAAATGACATTTATTTTTTCTCCATAGGGTAGATTCTTCAGTTTAGTATGTTAAATATAATCGTTTTTAAGTGTTTAACCTCTCTAATTACTAAATCTGAAAGATTTTTTTAAATCTTTTTTATTTTAAGCACTACTTCTATAAGACAGTAAAAAAACTAATTCATTTGAATTTTAAGCATAAAAATTATTTATAACTTGATCAAGCAAAGACTATTGGCAATATGACAGGTCTAGAAAAATAAAATGTGGATAAAAATACTGAAGCTTGGAGTTAAGGTTCTTAAAATCCTCTTTTCGTATGATGTTATCTTGGAATAAATAAAAAAATTACAGAACAAGAAAACACCCAATTTTATATTAAATGGTCAGTTTAATCCTTTGGTATTAGGTTCTTTGACAATGTGAGTTTAGTTAATCAAATTTACTTACTTTGTTTCAAACGTTGTGATTATTAACTAGTACACTGATTATTTAATATGTTTAATTTCTAAGTGTTCGAGAATGTCGCGTCATTATAGGGCTTATAGATCAGATGGATTCTGAAAACCTTCTTTATCATATTATATCGTCAATTCAAATTTCAACTCTTCAATAAAGATAAATATAGAGGGTTTACAATTTATGTTTGTTAATTAGTATAGATACGCCCATCCCTCTAATATCGTCGCGTATAAGTATTAAAAGGATGAACCACATAATTTTTTGAATACTAAAAACTAAATGAAGCCGATATAAATCCCTATTTCGGTAATACAGAATTTTGTCATGTTCTCAGATTCTCGTTTGATTTCATATTTTCATCAAATTATCTAATATTCTGGAAGTTCGTGTAAGTCTCAAACATTCTCAACACTCTCAAAATATCTCGAACATCTTAATTATAGGATATTAATATATTTTATTGAATATATTCGGCACCAAAATAATATTTATTACCGACAAATTACTTATTGATGACAAACCCATCTTTGAATCACTTCAGCGAGTCAAAATGAAATGAAGAAGAGCATAAATATTAATTCGTCAATTAACGATATGCCATTTCTACTATATAATATATCATTAATATAATGAAAATGAGTGATTCTAAAATTTGAGGCTGACCTTACTTAAAATAAATAGTATAATTACATTATCTAAGTTATAAAAATATGGTAGAAACATAACATGAAGGGTTACACGAATTCTAGAAAAAACTCTTAAATTTATCTGTAAAATAGCTAGCTAATTAAAAATAGATTATTAACTGTAAAATAACTTTATTTAGGAAAATAAAATAAAAAAAAGACTTAAAATATTGAAATAAAATGGTACTATCACACCGTCACCGAAATTAAACGAATGTATACAATTATGATCATGCAGGTATACAATAATTAGCAATCAATAAATAATGTATACAATCATAAAACTCCCTATTTATGTTTTCTTTTCCATAAATAAGGAAAAATTCGTCAATAAACAGGAAAAAATGGTAATTAAAAACGTAAAACCATGTGTAAAAGAATAAAAACTCTATAAAATCAGAATAAAGAGAATTAAGAGCTTTAACTGGTAAAAAAAAGAGTATTCGAGCAAGGAATCCGCTACAAGTTGATTTAACATTCAAATATATTATTTAATAAACAAATTATCAGTTATCTACACTTTAATAGCATAAATTATAACTATCCACAATCTTGTTCGATATCTGCTCTTTAAATCCTTATTATGGCAAATTTCTCAAGTTATTTCATATATTATAACCTAAAAACTTATATTACCCAGTTTAAACTTTTCATCTCCTAAGAATTAGAATTTAATCTAGTTATACAACCTTTTTGCTTCAAATGGCAATAAAAAACGTTTGAAAATCGATTTAAACTCCCACTTTAATAGATAAGGATCAGATAAAAGGATTTAGGCTACTAGGCGGAAATAAATCAGAACTGTGTCCCTTTTTTCAGAAATTATCCAAGTAAATTCTATTATAATTAAATCACCCAGTTCTACTTTAGACAAAATTTAAAAGAAATATTTTTGTATCTTTAACATCAGAATCGCTTTTTTTTTACTTCTTATTGATGATATACGGTTTAAAATTGTATTTATTAGCTTATCGCACTGATTTATTGCATAAAAAATGATCAATTTTACCGACAATATAGCGGAAAGGATAAATAGCCCTTAAAAAAACCTAAAAAATGAATATAAAGTCAAAAAAGTATTCGTATGAGAAATCAAATATATGTAATAAGAATAAAAAGATGTTATTGACATTTTAGCCAAAAAAAAAGCAATATATGCGATCTAGCTATTATACTAACCCAAAGTAGTTACCAAAGGGGAATTTTAAATGTACATAATACCAAATCTTTATCTCCTTTTGTTTTTTATAGATTCAGTAGTTTTTATGAAATTAATCCAAAAATTGTCCATATTTTGCTTCTTTTATAGAAATTAATGACTATAATGGCAGTGGATAACAAAATAACCTATTTTTTAATGAAAAACTCGTTATAATAAGCTTACGAGGAAAGAAAAAATAATGAACTTACTCGATAATTCCTATTTACACTATAATAACTGCATTCTAAGGAAGTTTATCTAATGAAAGTCGAAGACGTGAAAAAAATCTGCGTCCTTGGAGCAGGTTTGATGGGTAATGGGATAGCACAAACCTGTGCACAAGCAGGTTACCAAGTCACAATGCGTGATATTGAAGATCGTTTTGTGGAAAACGGTATGAGTTCAATCAAGAAGAACCTGTCACGTAGTGTAAGTAAAGGTAGAATAACTCAAGAGAAGATGGATGAAATCGTGGAGAGAATTAATGGAACCATAGATTTAAAAGAAGCTGTATCTGATGCAGATGTTGTTATAGAAGCCATTATTGAAAATAAAGATTTGAAAAAGAAGGTCTATGCTGAGTTAGATGAAATCTGCAAACCCGAATGTGTCTTTGCCTCAAACACATCATCTATTTCAATCACAGACATGGCATCTGCAACAAAACGAGCTGATAAATTCATAGGGATGCACTTTTTCAATCCTGTGCCAATAATGAAGCTAGTAGAAATCATTAAAGGCTATGAAACATCCGATGAGACCTATGAATTCATTGACAAACTATCAAAAAAGCTTGGTAAAGAAACCGTTCTCGTAAATGAAGCTCCTGGTTTTGCCGTCAATCGTCTTCTCCTTCCATTCTTATTAGAAGCTATTTTTACAATTCAAGAGGGCGTAGCTTCAGTGGAAGATTTAGACACGGCAATTAAATTAGGTCTAAATCATCCCATGGGACCTTTAACCTTACTAGACTTTGTGGGACTTGATACAACTCTCCATATTGCCGACTATCTCTTTAGTGAGTTCCAAGACTCGAAGTATCGGACACCTACCCTTCTAAGAAAAATGGTACGGGCAGGACATCTAGGTAGGAAGACAGGTAAGGGCTTTTACGACTACTCCAAGAAGCCTCCTGAGCCACGTTCATTCAAGTAACTGTATAAATTCTTTAAAGTGACAGTTGCTAACCCCTACTTTTTTTTTCCTCAAATATTTCCTGCATTTTTTCTAAAATAGAGAAAAGCTCCATATTATAGGTTAAAGCAATTTTATTAGCATTTACACACATTAGGAAACTCATAACCCCCAATTGTACCAGTGGATAAAGAATTTCCGACCTATGGAAACCTATTAACCCATCATTTACTGTTTAAACGTGTATCACTAAAAAGAAGTGAAATTGTGCCTGTTAGGGATTCTAGAAGGCTAATAAGGATCAATCACTTGCTTATAGTAGGTAAACATTCAGAAAATCGCCAAGAATTGCACAAATTTTCTGAATGCTCTGCTACAAAGGGAAATGAACCTCAATACTAAATTAGGATTTAATAACCTCTAATACTACCGCAGCGGCTGAATCTCCAGCAGCACATCCCGCAAAAAGCCCATAACCACCATTTTTCATCGATAGTTCCTCAATTAGTTCAATAATGAGGCGCATACCTGTTGGAGCTTGTGGATGACCCCATACAAGAGATGAACCATAGTTATTTATGGATTCAAGTCCAATACCCAATTTTTGGCTGAAATATACATCATTTACACCGAATGGATTATGTAACTTGAACACAGATATATCATCTGTAGAGAGTTGGGCAGACTCCAGTGCTTTCTGAGAAGCGGGGGCTGGTGCCGAGGGCATGAATCCTTTTTTGCATCTAGACTCCCCGAAAGATAGAATCCTGATCTCAAAATCTTTATTCAGGCTTAATGTCTGCGCTTTTTCGCGAGAAGTCAAAATCATTCCACAGTTACCATCAGAAGGATGAGTTTGAGTACCATAAGTCACTGTTCCTCCCTCAAGAACAGGTCTGAGTTTTGCAAGACCTTCTTCAGAAGTTGGAAACACCCCTTCATCCCCTTTTACTGTTGCAATAACCTTCCTTCCAGATTTGACCTCAATAGGCGTGATCATAAATCGGCGAAGGAATGCGGCATCATCTTCTAAACTCATTTTATATTGCTTATATCGTAATAACGTGGCTTTTTCCTGTTCTTCTCTGGTTATTCCTGCTTCTTTGGCGACATTTTCCGCTGTTCGAATCATGGGGTTTTTAGCATAAGGATCATAGCCAAAATTATCCCAAACCCAGTTTTCTTCATCAGGTTTCCCTCCAGGCGCAAGAGGATTCGGATATAGTATATGAGGTCCATTGCTGGTACGATCACACGTCACAGTAAGAATACAATGGTCGGATCCATTGCTAACTTCGAGCTCAGAAACAGCACTAGCTATCACTCGTGCAGAAGTTGCGCAAGCTTGAGCAATCATTGGTCCAGTAATTTCTGGAGCTCCAATTAGCCCCGCCAGCCATGTCTGTCCATAAAAACTATGTTTTTGAGGGATAGTAATACCCAAGTGAATTGAATTAAATATATCAGGTGAAATTTGACACTTTTCGAGACCTAGCTTTGTCATTTCGGCAGCAAAGGGGATTGCGTTCAAACTTGAGAGATTACCCTGCCAGCGAACGAAGGGAGTACTCCAATAACCTCCATAAGGTACATAGGCATTTTTAAATTTCATAGGGCGTCACCATAATTAGTTCTGGATTAACTTTTCTATTATTCCTTTTTCTTTGGAAGAACTGAATCAATAAGTTCCTGATTAAGGGGATGGGCTTGAGCCAGCAGTTGACGATATTTAATAAAGTCAATCACATCTTTTCCAGTTTCTTTTCGTTCGTTAAAGGCTCTGAAGCCCAGTAATGCCTCACCCATCATGTTCACTGAGAGCCAGTGCCTATTTGCTAACTTGGTTTGATCCCAGAAGAATTTTTTCTTCTGTCTGATTCCATCGATAGATTTTATCAGACAACCTGGGAAGAGATTCGCGAACGTCCAGATACTCTCATCAACTGATTTATCTAAAGGAGTGAGATCTATACTACAACTCTTCATTAGTTCTCTCCCTTGTTTAAATTCTTGACCTGTGAGGAAATCTCCATAAACAATCTCCCCATCTTCAATATATCTATCAGTGATCACAGTAGGATTTCGTATGAATCGATCATCCTTCTTAAGTACTGGGATAGTCTTGGTGATTAATCCAAGCTGTTTTACTTTATAAGCACTCCATAATTCACAGGAGACACAGTTCCACATGGCATTCTCGATAGTGAGATACCATGGGAGAAAATCTGTGGATCCACCATCTGGTGCTGATCCATGGCGAGGGCCTGCTTGACCATACAGTGCAGTATCTGCTGAAATTGTTAGATCACAGGCCATCCCAATCTCTTGTCCTCCTGCGACCCTCATACCATTTGCTCTACAAATTACTGGTTTTTTACAGTTAAGAATGGCGTCAACCATGCCATTAAATAGATCCATATATAATCCATATTCGGTAGGTTTTCCTGAGTAATATTCAGCATATTCTTTTGTATTTCCTCCAGTACAGAACGCACGATCTCCTGCGCCTGTAAAAACCACTGCTACGACGCTTCTATCCATGGAAGCCCGCGAAAAAGCAGCAATTACTCCCTTAACCATTTCTGTGGTATAAGAGTTCAGTTGTTTTGGATTATTGAGAATTATCCAAGCAGAGTAGAGTTTTTCTACTACTTCTCCTTGGGGGTTAACTAACGGTTTGAGTTCATACGTTATACAAGGGGGTTCAGTCCCGAAATATTCATCTTTCCAAAGGTCGTGATCCTTCATCCCGATTACCTCTTCTTCTGAATTTTTGAATTATAAGAAAGAATCTCTTTTTCTCTTTTTCCATCTGTAAGTTAATAGCCTATATGGGATTATTCGTTCCCGTTTGGCGTGAGAGAAGATAATTCTTGACTTCCTGTTTTATCGAGGAATATTGCTTGATGGTTGGAAATGAAAAAAGATTTATGACTATATTCGGGGTTTGTTTACATCCTTAAGCCGCCATCTACTTGAATGATAGTCCCCGTCATATAATCTGAATCTTTCGATCCTAAGAATACGGCTGCTTTCGCTACGTCATTAGATGTTCCTGTCCGCATAAGGGGAATTTGAGCTATCGTCTGTTCCTTATAAACTGTTGGTGTACCTGCGGTCATTGGCGTTTCTATATATCCTGGCATAATGCAGTTTACATGGACTTTATAACGGGATAGCTCTCTTGCTGCCGTCTTTGTAAGGGCAACTATAGCCCATTTAGAAGAGACGTACGCTGCTTGACCGAAATTCCCGTATTTTGCTGCAGTAGACGTAAAATTGATGATCTTTCCACCTAAAGGTCTTTTTTTCATGAAGTGAGGGATAACTGCCCGAATACAGTAGAAAGTTCCTGTTAAGTTGATGTTGATCACTGAATTCCAGAGATCATCAGTTGTTTTTTCAATTAAGGCAGTTCTTGAGATTCCTGCATTGTTTATTAGAATGTCAATTTTCTGGAATCTCTCTAAAGCGCCATCTATTAAACGTTGAACGCTTTTCGCATCAGAAACGTCACATGGAATCGCTAGAGCTTCTCCTCCCAATTCTTGAATTTCACTCACAACTGCATCTATATCCGCCTTCGTTCTAGCTCCTACTACAACATTAGCTCCCTCTTTAGCATACTCAATGGCAATTTCACGCCCAATTCCTTTTCCAGCTCCAGTTACGACTGCTACCTTTCCCACAAGCCTTTTCGCCTGGGTCTCTGGCTCTCCTAATTGTTCAACTGTCTCTAGACCACGTTCTGCTGCTTTACCTTTCAATATTCGATAAACTACACGATCTCCCTCAATAACTTCTGGGGTAGCTCTTACTAACTCCCCAATCTTGAGATCTTTAGGTTCTGCGTCTATCCAGCCTACTAAGCGACCACCTTCCTTTAAATCGACAACGCATACTGTATAAGGTGCAAAACGCTCAAATCCAGCTGGAGGAATATGAACCTGAGAGAAAGAGACAATCTTACCTACTCCCGATAATTCTTCCCATTCAATATGCTCATCTGTAAGACATTTCGCGGTACAATTCGCCCTAGGCGGATAATAAAGAGTATTACATTGGGTACAGCGTGTTCCTTTCAACGTTCCCTCTCTTAAGGCCTTCAGGAACGGTTCTCCGATTTTTGATTGCGAGATATAAGTAACGTATCCAAATTCCTTCATTTTGTATTCACCTTGTGAAAACATGAACAGCACAATACTGCCCGTGTCCTCCAACATTATGCGTTAGTCCAACTTCTGCGCCATCAATCTGACGCTTTCCAGCCTCTCCACGGAGTTGCTTAATGATTTCTACAACTTGTGAGCAGCCCGTTGCGCCAACTGGATGACCTTTGGCTTTGAGCCCCCCATCTACGTTGATAGGGGTTTTTCCTCCGATATAAGCCTCTTCCACAAATTCTCCTCCTTTTCCACGGTCGGCGAATCCTAAATCTTCATATGCCATTATTTCTGCAATAGTAAAGCAATCATGAACCGCTGCAATGTCAATATCACTTGAATCTACTTTTGCTTGTGCATAGGCTTGTCGTGAGGCTTCTACAGCGCTAGGAAGTGTGAACAGCTCTGGACGAGTGAGAAGCGAGAAAGGAGCAGTTGCTGCCCCAAGTCCAGAAACCCAAATGGGTGTGTCACTTAGTTGTTTAGCTTTATCTTCACTTGCTACGATGAGTGCCGCAGCCCCGTCTGCATTAGCGCAGCAATCAAAAAGACGTAACGGAGAAGCAATAATTCTTGATTCCAATGCCTTCTGGAGTGTAACCTCCTTCTGAAACATTGCTAAAGGATTCATTGTCCCGTAATGATGGTTTTTTACAGCCACAGTAGCGAGTTGCTCCGAAGTTGTGCCATATTTTGCCATATGGGCTGTTGCATACATTGCATAATAATTTGCAAAAGTTGTGCCATAGGGTGCTTCCCATTGTACATCCCCACTTCGTCCCATGATTTTGAGTATTTCTGCTGTAGTTTGTTCTAACATCTTTTGAACTCCAAGAACTAAAACGATTTCATGCATTCCCGATGCAATTTGAGCATATGCGGTTCGTAGAGCTACTGCAGAGCTACTACATGCCGCTTCTGTCAACCACACCGGTTGAGGGTTTAATCCTAGATATTCAGTGATTGGTCCCGCTATACTTCGTTGTACCATATATACAGGAGATGCCCCGATAAGGGTTGCCTCAATATCCTCGCGTTGAATCCCTGCGTCAGTGATCGCTTGAGCAAACGGCTCGAACGCAAGCTCTTGGACAGTAACATCATCTCTCCTTCCAAATTTACTATGACCGATCCCAATAATGCCTACTTTCATCATGTACCACCTCTAAAGAGTTGCCTTTTCTTCAAATTACTCTCTTTTCGGGTTAAACATTAGTATAAGATAATTTACGTTCGATCTCCCTTTGAATCAAAAAATTTTTTGTTTTTCTACTTTTTCTAGGCAAGGAAAAGATTTTTGGTAAGTAGAAGGAAACCCAGTTATTATGAGAAGGTGGTCGGTATGAAAGCCGCTGTTTTTTATAAACCTAAAGAACCTTTGAAGATCGAAGAAATGCCCACACCTGAAGCAAATGCGGGTGAAGTCGTCATAAAAATAGCTGCATGTGGTGTCTGTCACACTGATGCGGGCTATTTGTTTCATGGTGTTCCTACCTTTAAGAAACCGCCTCTTATTCTAGGTCATGAGCCTTCAGGCGTCATTGATCAGATTGGAGATGGAGTCACTCGTTTCAAAACAGGTGATCCCGTTCTTATCCCCGCAGTTTTGACCTGTGGGCAGTGCTATTACTGTCGTACTGGTCGTGAGAACATATGCCAAAAAATGACAATGCTTGGCAATCATATTGATGGTGCCTTTGCTGAATATATCGCTGTCCCCGAAAAAGACGTTATTCCTGTGCCTTCGGGCGTTCCGCTACAAGAAGGCTGTATCATTAGTGATGCTATCAGCACACCCTTTCATGCCGTCAAGAACAGGGCACAAGTAAAAGCAGGAGACTATGTCGTCGTTATTGGCTGTGGAGGTGTGGGCATGAATGTTGTCCAAGTAGCTACTGCATTTGGAGGATTAGTCATAGCGGTCGATGTTATGGATTGGAAGTTAGAACTGGCGAAGAAGTTGGGAGCAATTGAAACTATCAATAGTAAGGAAGACGATCCTATCAAAACTGTCAGGAAAATTACTGGTGGGGGTGCAGACATCGCTATGGAAGTTATTGGGCATCCTAAAACCCAGCAGGTTGCCTACAATATCGTAAAATGGGGGGGACGCGTTGTAATGGTGGGTTTTGCTCCGAAACCAACTGAATTGAATCTAGGACGGATGATGTTCAGAGAAATTGAGGTGGTAGGGTCTTTGGGTTGCCGTCCTGTTGATTATCCCCCACTACTTCGGTTGGTTGGAGCAGGTAAGATCCAAGTAAAGCCGATTGTTACTCATCGTTTCCCTCTTGATGAGATCAATGAAGCCTTTGATACCCTGCACAAAGGGGAAACTCTGCGCTCTATAATCCTTCCTGAAGGTTAATAAAGAGAATTTTACTCGGATTATTATACCCGAGTCATTTTCTTCCCCTTTTCTTTTTTAGCTAATGTATACTAACGATTTTGCCATACTGGAGGACGTTTTTCTAGAAACGATTGCAATCCCTCATTTGCATCATGTGTTGCCATAAGCTCAGTGAGGTAATATTCTTCAAGTTTATCTATCTGTGAATCGAAGTCCTCTCCTAAAGCTAAATGGATAGCTTTTTTCGTGTGCTGCAACACTACAGAGCTCAATTGGTTGAATCGATCAAGAAATTGTGAAACCTCTTGTTCATAGGACTCTAACGGAAAGACGTGATTGACTAATCCCAGTCGGTGTGCCTCTGCAGCGCCGATTATTTCTCCCTGCAGAAGAAGTTCGAATGCTTTCTTATGTCCTGTAAGGTAAGGGAAGATAAGAACAGCAAGGGGCGGAAAAACACCCACTTTTATTTCAGGTTGTCCGAATTTTGCTTTCTCGGAAGCAAGGACGATATCACAGAATAGTGCTACTTCACATCCACCGCCAAGTGCAGCACCCTTCACATTTGCAATTGTTGGGCATTTCAGGCGATGGAGTTTTTTGAAGATGTTATGAAATTCGTAGAGCATTTTTGGGGCCTTATCTCCCATATGATCGCCAATATCGACACCTGCAGAGAAAGCTTTGCCATTGTGATCAAAAATGAATGCTTTTAGGGATTGGTCTCCAATAAAGCCATCGAGAGCTTTATTGATTTCTTCCATCATAGGAATGTTCAAAATATTCAATGGACCATTGTTAAAAGTGATCTTTCCAATATGATCGGTTTTTTCTACCAAAATCAGTTCATTTCCCATTTTGTTCTCACCTAAGACCTCTCATAGTTTCTGTTCTTTGAATTTATGGGATGCCTTTTTAATTTTGTTAGATAACGTTTCCAGCAATCAAGTCTCGAGTTCAAATTCGAGGTTAATCATATCGCCTCTCTTGAATCCCATGGCGTCAAAAAATCGGAGAAGAGACCATTCTCGCCAGTTTACAAGAGTATAGACCTTTTTAACTCCCACTTTTTTCATAGCAGAGAGCATTTCATCCATTAACAGCCTGGCTATCCCTTTTTTCTGATATGTGGGGTCAACTCCGATAGTATCTATCCAACCAATATTCTCTGGGACACCATATTCCCATCCACTTGCTTCTCCTAAGAGAAATCCTATCACCTTTCCATCAAGTTCTGCTACAAGAGACGGGAGGGGGGACTTCATTCCTGTCACTTCGATTTTTCGTTCCCAATAATCTGGTCTTCTTTCTCCAAGGACCATATTATCTATCTCAATGATTCGCTCAAGATCCTCTTCCCTCATAACTCTAACAATTGGGGGTTCTGTAGACATATCGGTCATATCCTTCTTCCTTCTCATTATGAAATCTATTCTTCATTCTATTGCCGATTTTAGGCATAATTATGCAGATGAAAGCAAAATCCACTCTGAATAGATATTATTTTCCATGATATTTATTTAGCATCACTTCCCTATTTTTGAGTTCTAGTTTCTTAGAATGATTTTTGGAAATATTAGAAAAACCTATTAAAGCTTAACAGTTTGAATAATGCTAAAAAGCCTAGAAATAAATCTGTTAATAATTTAACACGGATTTTAAAGGAGCGTCTATCCTTATTCTCGATTTTAATGAACAAAACACCAATAATTCGCTTTTTTGGAAGAGAATTCTCTTATTTCGATATTTTGCTCAAGATTTTTATTCTCAATTAGCTTCCTTATTCCAAATTCCAGATATTTTTGTACCATCGCTTCTTGAAAGTCCCTAGGAATGATGCAGTTTGGATGTAGTAATTATTGGAAATTCTAAAGCTGCGATTGAGGCTGTTAAATCATTCAGACATTATGACAAAGATAGCCGTCTTACGGTTATATCAAAGGAAAAACATTATGCATACTCTCGTCCTTTGATCGCAGAATATCTATACAAAGAAAAGTCATATGAAGAGATTATGTACGTTTCATCGGATTTTTACAATGAAAATAACGTTGAACTTCTCAAAGGAGTCGAAGTTGTAGAATTATCAACAGATCGGCGTGAACTCCTCACGAACCAAAATCACAAAATCACTTTTGACCGCTTACTTATTGCTACTGGCTCTAAACCTCTTATTCCACCGATTTCAGGAATTAACCTTACAGGTGTACACACATTTTGGACTATCGAGGATGCTCAATCCATTGCACGGAGAATGACCAGTGTTAAACAAGCTGTGGTAATAGGCGCTGGCCTCGTTGGTATGAGTGCAATTTATGCCCTCTATAACCTTGGTATTCGGGTTTCTGTAGTTGAAATGCTTGATCGTGTTCTAATGGCTTGTTTGGATAATTCAGGTTCAGAGGTAATCCAAGATAGAATGATACAAAGCGGAATTGACCTCTATCTCAATAGAAAAGTCACAGAAATCAGAGAAGGGTCAACCACAGGAGAAGTTGCAAGTGTACGTCTTGATGATGAGACGATAATCCCTTGTCAAATAGTCGTTGCTGCTACAGGCATCCGTCCTAATGTTGACTTTCTGCGGGATTCTGCCCTGAAAATAGATCAGGGAATAATCGTTAACGAGTACTTGGAGAGTTCTTTACCAAATATCTACGCTGCAGGTGATGTGGCTCAACCATATGACATTATTCAAGATAAAAATAGTGTTATGGCTAATCTTCCTAACGCCAGCGAACAAGGACGAATAGTTGGTGCGAATCTTGCAGGGCAGCAGATTCCATATCAGGGCGGGCTTTCGATGACTGCCATGCGATATTTTGGAATTCCATTCGTTTCAATTGGCGAGCTTAGCAAGCCTACCCCTCAACATGAAGAAATATCTGTCTTCAATCGGGATATGTCGATCTATCGTAAGCTGATTATGTTGGATACAAGACCTATTGGCGCAGTTTTAGTTGGTGACATTGACCAAGCTGGGATTATTACTCATCTGATTCGAAACAAGATTAATCTCCCTAGTCCTCAGGATTTGTTAGAAAGAAGCATTAAATTCGAGAAATTCCGCAAGAATATGATGAAAGACGATATGGAAGGAGAAATCCAATGGAAAGAGACCATTGGGCGTGAGGAGCCTTGGCGGAAGGATCGTGCCAAAATTCCAGGTTCAAAGGAGGAATCATCATGAATGATTATACTCGCAGTAACGTAGCTTTTGTAGATCTCTCTGAAAGAACTGTGAAACTGAGAAAAACCCCAAAAGATGCAGTAAAGACTTTTCTTGGCGGAAGAGGATTAAATATGTATTATTTAAAGGATCTACTTGACCCTCAAATTGATCCTTTTGATCCAAGTAGTCCAATAATTTTTGGGTGTGGACTGCTTACAGGGACTGGTGCGCCTAATTCGGGTCGTATGAACGTCACCTGTCGCTCACCGGAATCAAATATCCTTGGAGACACCAATATAGGCGGATTCATTGCTCCTGAACTACGTTACGCTGGGATTGATCGAATTGTCGTTACAGGAAGGGCTGATAAACCCACTTATCTCTACGCGGAAGACAGCAACGTGGAAATTCGAGATGCCGATGCGTTTTGGGGTTATAACACCAATGAGACTCAGCTACGTTTTCGTAAAGAGCTTGGAAAAGATGTTGAAACCCTTTGTATCGGCGAGGCAGGTGAAAATCTTGTTAGATTTGCCTGTATTCGTAATGGAGTCAAAAATGCGGGTGGTAGGTGTGGTACAGGCGCAGTAATGGGTTCAAAACAGTTAAAAGCTATCGTTGCTCATGGAACACAAGGTGTGCCAATTAAAGAACCATTAAAGTTTGTTGAAAAGGTTCAAGAGCTAAACGAATATCTTGGTAACTCAAAAATTATTCAAGTCCTAGGACGTGTTGGAACACCACTCCTATATGAAGTTAGTAATTACCTTGGCGCAATACGGACCAAAAACGCACAACTTAATGCCTTTGAAGATAGTTTAGATGCCGAGGAAATCCATCATCATGTCTCAAAGATGCTGTCGTGTTATGCCTGCCCTGTCCACTGTCGCCATCGGAACGTTCAAGGAGGAGAAGGACCCGAATATACTACTATTGTGCTTCTTGGCGCTAATATAGGTATTGCCGACCCCGATAAGGTGATCCAGTTGAATAACCTGTGTAATGACCTCGGACTTGATGTTTCATCCACTGGAACAATACTTTCTTGGGCTATAGAACTATATGAAAAGGGCATAATTACCGAGGAATTGACAGGACGACCTTTAGAATTCGATAATTTTGAGCTTGCCAGAGGTCTTATCATTGATATCTCTAAACGCAGGGGTTTTGGCAATATTTTAGCGGATAGCACAAAAGCAGCAAAGACATTTGGCGCTGGCTCTGAAGACTTCCTGATTGCAGTGAAAGGGCTACCACAGTCGGATCCTCATGACTGTCGGTACATTAAAAGCTTTGCTCTAGGGATTGCGACTTCTTCCAGGGGTGCGGATCACCTCCGAAGTAGACCAACTCTTGATATTCTGGGAATCCCCGAAGAGTTACGTCAAGAAATCTATCAAGTGCCTGTTGATCCTGATCCAACCAGTTATAAGACAAAAGAACATTTAGTTGCCTTCCACGAGGACATTTATGCAGTGATAGATAGTCTTGGTATTTGTAAATTCGTGTGTCATGGGTTCAATAGCCCAAAACTACTGAAATATGAGCATTTCAAGGACCTTATCAAATTAGCAACTGGTTTGGATATCTCAGAAGAAGAGCTTCGTGGAGTTGGGAAACGAATTGTTCAGACCGAAAGACAGATCAATGTACGCCTGGGAATCTCACGAAAGGATGATTGTGTGCCAAAACGCTATTTTGATGATCCAATGCCTCTCAGGCCTAAACTAGCCCAAGGTCATCACATAGATAGAAAAAAGTTCGATGAAATGCTCAGTCGGTATTATCAATTACGTGGATGGGATCAAAATGGTATTCCAAGCTCGGAGAGCGATTCATCCTAGGAGTTGATCAAATTGAAGATGATTTACGCTAGACCTGAACTTTGCACTGGATGTTTGATTTGTTCGACAGCGTGCTCGATAGGCCGTACTGGCACAGCTAACCCTAAAGCAGCAGCTATTAGGATTCATAGAGATCCCTTTGAAGGCTATGAGTGGCAGTCAATCTGTCGACAATGTGATGACGCTCCGTGTATCGACGCTTGCATAACTGGCTCGCTTCAAAGAGACCCCGAGACGAATATTGTCTTTAACGACCTCGAACGTTGTGTTGGATGCTACTCGTGCATAATGGTATGTCCATTTGGCGCGATAACCATGGATACTCTAAATAAAAAAGCAATTCAGTGTGATCAATGCCGAACTATTAGTAAAGACCCCCTCTGTGTATCTACGTGCCCTACTGATGCTTTAGTTTTTGCAGAACGACCTTAAACTCAAATCATTTGAAATTTTATGAATTCTTTTAATTTATGTAGCGTTCATTCTAAAAAAGGTAAGAAAAAAGAAAAGAAAGGAAAGGAATTCTTAGAGTTTACGTTTACGCCACGCAAAGAGCCCTACAAGAAGAAACGCCGCAATTGCTGTCGTGATGATGAACCCATCTTTAGATATGTGAGGGAACACATCCCTCAAAATAGTCACTATATCCGAAGACTCATCATCGGAGGAGATAATGCCATCTATCCCGATTTCAGGGTCATGAACGAGTTCTGTGTCATTGAAATTGGGGTAGTTGAAGTAGTTTTGCACTGTTTTTGACTCATTGTAGAGATATGATGCTGTAACTATATCACTTGTTTCTCCAATCATTACCTCAGACTCATAGGTGAAATGTGCTAGAGTCTCATCATCTTGCTTGAGATATATCCCATCTGTTGAAGTTTCATAATCAATCTCTTCATTAGTCCACGTAAGATCCCAACGAAGTGAAAGCATATTATCGGTGGACACAAAAGGCCATCCAGACATATAGATATCAAATTTCAGAGATGTAGCGTTTTCCAAGTCAATATGATTAACTATCTTCATTTGAAACCCGCTGAACTGGGCTTGTTGGATAGTTTCACTGGTAAAATTGAAAGTTATTTGGTCGTCATCTACTATTGCGTCCGAAAGGATCCATCCAACACTCTGCAAGGACAAAGTTCGTTGCCCTACTGTTTCATTATTCTCATAGAGACCATTGTTATTATCGTCGCTGAATTCCTGGATCTTTTGAAACCTCACATGGTACTTTGTATCATTGTCATCAATAGACCAGAATTGATAAATTGGAACTTCTCCGCCAGCGTTGATCATCACCATTAATGTGTCACTTTCAATGCTAACTTTCTTTTTGTCCTTGTCCATGTCTATCCCTGTTTGTGTTCCGTTACCCGCCAAAGTACCATTAACTACAATAGGACTATTATTACCATCACCATTGCCCATATCGCCCTCTCCATTACTAGTATCTTCACTAAGGGCGGATGATGACGCGAAATTACCCGAAGATAGGAGAATCAACACCAAGAGGGGTGTTAGCCATAACATTTGTCTTTTCATTCTCATGATATATGTCACCTTTTCAAGGTCACCTAATATTCCTCTTACAATGAAACAAAATAAATATTCGCTTACAATAAAACAGAGCTCATTTCTACGACTCATAATGACCTAATGGGGTTAAAATTATTACTAAATATGAATATCAAAAAAGAAATATGCTTTCTACAAACCAAAATAGTGGTTAAACATTCTATTGCAGAAATCCTTCTTGTAATCATTGAGTAGGAAGAAGAAAGAATGGCTCAACAAAAACCGAATTCTTTTGTAATGGCTTTTTAAGGGTGGTTAAGGATTTTAATGCGGAATTTAAGATTCTAAAGTGGGAAATTCTACTGTTTAGCTCAACATTAAATCTTGTTGGCGGTTCTTAGCATTTATTGAGCGTATTAGAAAGATATTTTTCTCATGGTTATGTTAGATAAGTTTTAAACCAGTAGCTACAAATAAGCTACTATAAATTTTCCTTCAGCCATAAAGGACAAATGGCACTGAAAACGTACAAATTCTCATGATCAAGGCTATTGAGATTTTAAATTGGTGATTTCTTTTGGTTGAGATAAGTATAGATCAAAAAACGGAATTCAGGTTCCAAGGCTATGAGATGTTGGTACGTGAGGTAAAACAAAGCGGTAAAAGTGGCCGTGTCTATCTCCCAAAGAGTTGGATCGGTACTCAAGTGAAAATTATTCGTGTTTCAAAAAATGAAAAAGATAAAAATCACAAAGTAGATATTTTCTCATCAGAGCCCGTAAAGGAGAGTTTACCTAACAATTCATTCACTATTCGGAAAATGGTAGACACTGATATCGAATTTTTAGCTAATATTGATAGGGATATCTCAGAGGAATACCGCCCTGAGATTTGGAAATCTGAGATGCAATATTATCTTGGCAAACCCGAAAGCATTTGCCTTGTTGCCGAGGATGAGGGTGAAGTTATAGGCTTTATGATCGGGACAATCCATCCTTGGCTCTTTGGAATTGAAAAAGCAGGATGGATTGAAATTTTAGGAGTAGATCCTGTCCATCGAGGCAAAGGAATAGGGAAAAAACTCGGCGAAACACTCTTTGAGAATTTCAAATCCAAGGGCGTGAAAATGGTTCATACCGCTGTCGATTGGACCTCTGGGGATTTACTTGAGTTTTTTAAGACCCTGGGAATGGATAGAAGTGGACTTATTACCCTAATGAAGGGATTATGATCATAAATTATGGAAGAAAAGAATTAATATTAGAATTCTCACATAGGAGGAATCATGTGAATGTTTCAGAAATTTAAAGATTGGCGAGACAACCGTCACGAATATGCTAAAGAATGGAAACAAAAAACAAATGGAAAGGTCTTAGGTTATTTTTGTACCTATGTTCCTGAAGAGCTACTGCATGCAGCAGGTGTTCTACCTGTCCGTATCTTGGGAAGTCATGAGCCACAAGACGTGACAGAACCCCATATTTTCGGGATGTTCTGTCCTTTTTGCCGTGATTGCTTAGCCCAAGGTCTTAAAGGGCGTTTTGATTACCTGAACGGAATAATGATCGCTCAATCATGTCTTCATGTCCGACAGTCCTACACTAGTTGGGAAAAACATGTGCCGACCGAAGATAATTTCGCCTATTATCTCAATATGCCGCATAAAGTTCAAAGTCACCGTGCTCTCCCGTTTCTAAAAGCTGAATTAGAGTTATTTAAGGACGCTGTAGAGGAATGGACTGGTAAAGAGATTACAGATAGTGCTTTGGAGAACGCAATCGATGTCTACAACGAAAATCGTCGGTTGCTGAAACAGCTCTATGAACTCCGTAAGGCTGAAAATCCTCCCCTAACAGGTGAAGAAGCAATGTATGTCGCTCTTTCCAGCCAAATGGTTGATAAAGCAGAACATAACGCAGCCCTTCGTGAACTACTAGAGAATCTCAAAGGAAGGAGCATGGATCGAGACGTTGGAACACGTTTGATGATTTTAGGTAGCGAGGATGATGATATAGAGTTCATTAATATGGTTGAGTCCGTCGGCGGTACATTTGTGATCGATGACCACTGTACAGGCACCCGTTACTTCTGGAACGAAGTTAAAAAAGACGGTAACGATCTGCTTGAGGCAATCGCAGATCGCTATATCAAAAGACCTCCGTGTCCAACCAAAGATTGGGAAGAACGTCGCCGTATCCCTCATGCACTAAAACTTGCGCGAGACTATGGAGCTGAAGGCGCTATCCTTGTTCAACAAAAATTCTGCGATCCCCACGAACTGGATATTCCGATGATGAAACAACATTTTGAAGAAAATGATATTCCTACGCTTTTCTTAGAATTTGACGTAACAGTTCCAATTGGCCAGTTTCG
>JAEOTF010000111.1 GCA_016840025.1 Candidatus Hodarchaeota archaeon | reverse complement strand
GTATTGATATTTAGAAGAAGTCAGTAGGAAACTTTGCTTACTATTCCTTACAAGGGTGACCTTTAGACTCTGGATGACACTCAGCTATTTGCTCAGGAGAACACTTCTCAGGGTTCTTAACCTTTTTCTCAGGATTCGTGCAATCACAATCACACATAAACATACCTCAATCAAGAAACATCCAAAATAGTCTATTAAATATTTCCACCGATTTCAAATAGTGGTCTAGAAACGATTCTTCAAACAAAATCGATCAATCAACAACATATATGTAAACGAGAAATATCATTTGTTCATCTTAGTCTGATGATCGTGCCTTGGGATCTACTACCTGAAACTGCTTTCTTCTCTGTCGAAGTAGTCGTAGAATGCCAACTAAGAAATTCATCCTTGGAACTCTTTCCATATATTTCTTGTAATCATCACCAAACTTCTTAACACTCATCTGCTCTTCTCTTAATATATCCCTATAGTACAAAGTAGATCCTACAACGAATGAGAATATGCTTAACCAATGTTGAGACATTAAAACCAATGCAAACACAAATAGAATAAAACCAAGATACTGTGGGTGCCTAACAACAGCGTAAACTCCACTATCAACGAGAACTGTAGTATGAACGACACTTTTTCCTTTTGCTGGTTCACCTTTCTTTCGGAATTCGCCACCAGCTAGAAAAATGATGACGATACTGAATACCAGCACGAGCCATCCAGCATATACCAGGAAATCAAACCTGTAGTAGTTGTAGAAAGCAAAGACCATTATTATTGGTAAGAACATTAAGGCACTAGAAGCCAAAAGCAAGGGGTCGCTTTTCCAAGAGTAGTTGGAATGAATCGCTTCTGCATCTGACATGATTACTAACTTTTTCTGAGCCATCGTATAATTCCGAGCAGAAAGTTTACCTTTGGAGCCTTTCTCATATAGGCTTTATATTCATCTCCGAACTTTTTAATCGCATCTCTATCTGCTTTGATCAAATCAACGTATGTTAACAGGATAATAGGAATACCCAGCAGAATGATAATCCAATGTTGGAAAAGCAGCATACCAACAATTGCCCACAGAATAAAGGTTACATACTGTGGATGACGAACAATAGAATATATTCCAGTATCGACAAGTTCAGTGGTGTGAATGTAACTTTTACCTTTTCTCAATTTACCTTTTTTTCGAAACTCCATAACCGGTAGCATACCAAAAACTAGACCCGAAAAAACGTACACCCCCGCTCCAAAATACGCCAAAACCTCAATTTGCGACACTCCGGATAATAAATATATACCAACGACGATCTGTGAGATAAAAAGAATGGTTGAAATGGTTACCTGAACGACATCAATCTATGAAAAACTCTTTCTGGGCATTCTTTCAGTTTCTTGGTCGATTGTTTGGTATTCCAGGGGAACACATCAAATGAACCATGTTCTTAGATGGTGTTTCTTGAAGCTCGGTTAGAGAAATCATCATATATCACCTATCTGAATTCCCACTCGCAGTAGGGATCACCCATTGCTATGCATCTGGTTTCTTTCACGTGTTGGTTCTTGATGGCTGAGAAGAAGCCATTGAGGAAGCCTGTGGTGAAGAAGCAGGAGGGTTGCTTCTCATGTACAAAGAGTGTGGTTCGTAGGCACTCACAGTTCTCCCTAATTCTAATTTTGTTACCTAGTGTGACCTTACCTACCTTACAGTGCTCCAAGAAATGGAGCACACGCTTCAATGCTTCATCCTCACTTAATCCCGCTGCCATCAAGCGCTCACCGATTTTCTTTGCTGATCGGGCAGCCCCCATCATCTGTGCCCTTCGATATCTCTCGCCAACGAGATTGAGTTCTCCCAAGCCATGTACAACCACATGGAGGTGGACATCGCTGCCCAATTTGGGTCTCTCTACCAAAGGTTTGCCATCAAGCAGAAATCCCATGAGGCGTTCCATCAACCGCTCGTGTATCTTTTCGACGAGGGAGCTAGCCTTCTCTAGAGAGGGCTTCAACTCATCAATTTCTCCCGGGACAAGTTTGAACTCACAGTAGGGATCTCCAAGCCCCAAGCACTTCGTCTCGATGGCATTCCATTCCTTTCCGTCCCTTTCTGCCATTTCGCAGAAACCTGCGATCACGGGAGGAATATGGGAAGCAATGGTCGTACCGATGTTTTCGAGCCCTACACAGTCACAGTTTTCGTATATTCTGAAGTGGTGTTCATCTGTCTTGGAGATGTCATCAAGGTACTCCATGATGCCACTACACTCCTTGTCTACGCTCATGGAAGGTATTACCTTCGACACTTTTTTCATATCTTTAACCTTACTGAAGCTCTTCGGGAAGAATAATCCCAGAAATTGTAAAGCATCAATCATCCTGAAGTAAAATCTATTGCTCCAAGGCATCCCTGGTATTGACTCTCTCCCTGAGGCGGTTTCATACTTGTTCATCTCATATAGCATTGTTGGAAACCCTTTAGGGTCCCAGAGCATGCAGCTCCAGTGGGCAAGGTTTGGCCAGAATAGGTTAACAAAGTCCCCGACCTCTCCTCTTAGAACTTTACCTTTCATCAGTGATTGGAGAAATGGTCTCAACACAGTCAGATCCCAATTTATTGGCGGTCTGACTTGGGGTTGTCTCGATTCTATGAGTACATCAATCCTTGACGGCTCTACCCTAGGATGCTTTACCACGTTCAAGGTTCTTGAAAGCGCTTTCACCTCCATTCTGAGGATGCCGTCCGCAACGCTCATCATCGCAACAAGATCCTCCTCCTTGCCGCAACCTTCATCCATTAACGCCAACACAGAGTTCCCTTCAGAAGCGAACTTTGCCAGGGAATGCCTCATGAATCTGAACACTTCCTTTTCGTTGAAGAGGTATGGAGATGTCAGGGAATCGAAAGCAAGCAAAATGTTGCGTCTGCCAATTCTCTCTTGGAGCTTTGTGATGGCTAGACTGATGCTGGTTAGGTCTTCGCAGTTGGCGCCTATGGTGTCTGGCCGTTCTGGTGTTGTTGCCCCCACAGTTTCACCAAAGGTATCAACAAAACTTAGCACCTCAGGAGGAAGCTCACCCATACCTCTTTCTCGGAGAAGGTCTATGACCTCAGAAGGACCATGCTCAGTGGTTACGAACATGACTGGCCTATCCACGGCAAAGCTGTTGAGCACCACTTGGTGGCAGAAGGTGGACTTCCCTGATCCCGGAGGACCAACCAATAAAATCAGGTTTTTGGGCGGTATTTCTTGGAGCTGCCTTAAAGAAACCAGAATGAATCCCCTTCTTTAAACACAAATAAAGATATCTATCAAAATATTATTATCAGTTGTGTTTATAAAATAAACCAACATATGGGTATAAACAACTTCTCTGGTTAGCGCGCGCTAGCCAAGATAAGGCTCCAAATTAGCCGGGATTAGAGCTCTTTGAACTTTGAATAGATATTATAGATTTATACTTCAAAATACATTTTTTGTTTTATGTGTCTAAAACGCTAACTGCATCTTTTACATCTATATTAACTAAATTGAATTATTTCTAAAAGATTATGATTTGGTGTTTAAGAATAAAATATCTTTTAGCTTGAACTCATAGTGCGATATGAGTTAGATATGTATATCTTTAACAAGTTGTTTGTGATATATTATGGTGGGAGGGATTTATTTGGGAATAGTGCATAGACCTGAAGATATTCGAAAGGGAAGAAAGGGTATATTAGAGAGAAGCCTTAAAGATTTAGATCCAGCTGTCAGAAAAAATGTTCAGGGAATTTTAGAAGGTTGGGAAGGAAAAAAATCAAAAAATAAACTCAAGAAGTTAATTGGAGAAAAGAGAACTAAACGATTAATGAAATTGAAAAAAAATAGCATAGTTTAATGCGAGCACAAATTATCAAACCAACAACCATATTGTCACTGAAGTAGCTGATAAAGTAGCCTATATACTCTAACATGAGCAACTTATTTTACTTTTTTTAATAGTTTCGAATTAAATGGATAATTAGGTTATCGTTAGTTTTGTTACGATAAGTATTGCGTTTTTACGTGGATTTTTGTGGTTTTTTGACCTATCCTATATAATTATATAGCTATACAAAGGGGGATTACTTACTTATTATTTTGTAGTATTTAGTAATTTAATGAACTAAATTTTGAGTTCTCATACATTCTCCTCTTTTTTCAAGTTCAAATTATATAGTTTTCTTGATTTATTATTTTTAAAATTTTACTTTTAAAAAATATATTTTGGAGAATTAAATAAATTATATTATAACTTTCGAATCTCGGAGTATGTAATTGCATAGAATTGACAAGCCCCGAGCGGGAATTGAACCCGCGACCTGCGACTTTCTCGTGTTGACATTTTTACGAGGCCGCCGCTCTGCCATACTAAGCAATCGGGGCAGCTGTAATAACTACTTTAATTAAGAAATCATTTAAAATTAATTTAACGCAAAAATAAAATGATATTTATTTTTTATATATCTGAAATATTAAATATTTTTTGAAGATAAGTAATAAGATTAATTTAAAATCTTAATCATTAAACTTAATATGGTTTGAGGTATTTATGAAAAAAATTTCAGAACTTGGAGAAGAGAAGGTAATTAAAATTCTTATAGACTCTTTTGAACTAATGCCAGATATGCCTTTACCTTTTGGAGACGACGTTTCTTTAATCAGAACGAAGAATAATTTTGTTGTGGTTAAGACAGATATGCTCGTTGGAAAAACAGATATTCCACCTAAAATGACTTTAAAACAAGCCAGTAGAAAATCCATCATTATGAATATAAGTGATTTTGCAGCGAAAGGTGTTAAACCACATGCAATGCTAGTTTCTTTAGGTCTACCTAATTATTTGTTTGAAGAGGATATAAAAGAGATTGGAAGAGGTCTAAATGAAGCCATTAGGGAATACGGTGCTTACATCATAGGAGGGGATACCAATGAAGCTGAAGATATTGTAATTAGCTGTTCTTTATTTGGATTCTGTGGGAAAAAAATTATTACAAGAAGTGGTGCAGAACCAGGTGATTTGGTTGCAGTCACAGGTTCTTTTGGGAAAACTTCCTGCGGTTTAAAAATTTTACTTGAGGGATTGAACGTGGAAAAAAGAATAGAAGATCCTCTAATTGAATCAATACTAATGCCGAAAGCTAGATTACAGGAGGGAATACGGTTAGCTAAAGAAGATTTATTATCTTCTTCGATTGATTCAAGTGATGGATTATCTTGGAGTCTTTATGAACTTTCTAAAGCAAGTGAAGTGGGTTTTTCATTATTTAATATTCCAATTTCAAAAGAGGTTTTTAAATTTGCAGAGAAATTCAAAATTAATCCATTGGAATTAGCCCTCTATGGTGGAGAAGAATATGAATTAATTATGACTTTGAAACCTTATTCTTGGAAAAAAGTAAAAAAAATAATTGAAAATATCGGTACTGAAGTATCGTTAATCGGGGAAGTTACTAAGAAACGAAAAATTAAACTTAAAACTGATAATAAAATTTTTTTAATTGAAAAAAAAGGATGGGAACATTTTAGAACTTCAAGGTGAATTAGAATATTTTAATAGCTATTTCTATCTAAAGTATTTAATATTGGAAAGATATCTGAAATTTTTTTAAGGGAATATTGCTCTTCATTTGAATTTAATTCTCCAGTGTCTAGTGATAGGGTAATAGTAATCATATTCATTTCCTTTGCAAAAGAGACAAGTTTTTTTTGTCCTATGAATATGGTTTCGTTAGGATCTACTAACAATTTTTTCAAACATTTCATAAGCAATTCTTTATATTCAACTTCAAAGTTAGGAGCTGTCACTATAGAGTGGAAAAAAGGATGTATTTTTAATCTGATCAATTTTGTCCATACGGTTAATGATTTATCAGTGGAGATTAAGCCTAATTTATATTTTAACTCTCTTAGTTTGATTAGAGTGGGTATTGTATCAGAGAAAGTTTTGAGATATATTTTTTCAGTTTCTAAAAACGTGTTTATTCCAACAGCTAAAATTTTTGGCGAGAATCGCATTTCTAATTTATTTAACATTTCTCTAAATTGTCTTAAAACATTTTGGGGAAAACTTTTCACTGATTCCATTAAAACTTGATAACCATAATTAAAATCTACGGTTAAACCTGTATTAATCATTGCTTTTAATGCATTTGAATAACTAATATTTTTTAATAAATTTGAGTCGTATAGAGTGCTATACATATCGAATAGAATAGCACTAATCAAATATTATTCTCCTAAATTTTCCAAAATCTTTAATGTTACATGTAATAGTTTTACAATCTCAAATGAATGCTAATTAAAATAATTTATATTTTGTTCATTAGAAAATTACTTTATTAAAAGAAATATAAAAAATTGTTTCTTATTTCTTTTAATTTTGGGAAATTAATCGTAAAAAATCAATGCTTCTTCTTCTAAAGTTTTTTGAAGTCTTCGAACAGATTTAAACACATCTTCTTCCTGTTTTGCACCAGTACAAACTAATTTTCCACTAGCAAATAAAAGAATAACTACTTTGGGTACTTTCATTCGATAGATTAAACCCGGAAATTGTTCAGGTTCATACATTGTACTTTCAAGAGCAAAAGTTGCTTGTTCAAGATCTATTGTTCCACCTAAATTTGCTGAAGCAACAATATTTTGAATCATAAGATCGGGTTTACCAATTATGATAATTCCACTTTTTTTAAGCTCTTT
>JAEOTF010000110.1 GCA_016840025.1 Candidatus Hodarchaeota archaeon | reverse complement strand
TAGATGCGTACACAGCTGAAGGATATCCTGTTCAAATTAAGCAGTCAGATGATATTGGCAGAAACGTAATTGAGAACTTCGCGTCAGTAATGGGGCGGACCAAGGCAAAAAATGGAATAGTTGTTGCTTTTAGTTTCAGTGACGATGTATATAGAGGAATAGTGAGAGCACGAGTAAATTATCGAATTGAAATAAATAAAGTAACTGTTAAGGAACTGATAGAAAACAAAGGATTAAAGTCATTTTAATTACTTCAACATTATCCTTTTTTCTTTTGGGAGCTCGCCGCATTAATAAGTTTGGCAATCTACTGTAACCCCTTTTTTGGATGTTGTGAAGTTATCCAAAACTCATTTTTTTATTAGGTTTTTAAGCTGTTTATCAAAAGCCGCTCTGCTTTTCTTAATATCGCTTTCTTTTCCTTTTTCGGCACACAATTTAGTGATGACTTTTTTGATTGCGTTGATATGAATTTTCGAGCCTGTTTCTTTTGATAAGTCGTCTAGTGTCATCGATAGCACGTTTAGTTCTTTATCAATTTCTTCATCCCCGACTAATGTACCTAATATGATGTCATTTAACAGGTAATGCGCCTGAATTATTATTCTTGCATCTGAATAGTTTGGATGAATTTCGTCAAGAGACTTATTTTCTGTTTCTAATTTTGTGGAAAAATCATGCAATAACTTCAAAAGATCATAGGTTTCTTTCGAGGTTTCTTCTGGAATGCGTTCTTTTATAGCTAATGAAAGATTTGTAAAATTCAATTCTATCAGTCCCCTATTTTGATCTGTTAGTTTTCCTGCTTTTTCTTCTGAAAGCTTCAAGAAATTTTCTATGCTATTCCAGTCAACCCATCCATGTAAACTTCTGAGAATGTCAAATAATGAATTGATTATCTCTATAGTTGGGTTAAGCACATTATAAACTTCGGAACTTTGTTTCTTCTCTACTTCTCTTTCTTCAAGCGTCCTTCTTTGTTCTGTAGACGTCTGTGGTATCTTTTCAAATATTGTTCCAGCAATTTCCGCCTCTTCAATAACAAATATGTCAGTGAATCCTTTCCATGTAATGCTTAATTCTTTTCCAACTCGGCTAATTCCCTCGATGTCAGCCATTGGTATATTCCTGCACAGTTCCTTCCGTTTTCTGATGCGACCTTTCTCCATGTAAAATTTTATGATGTTATCAATAAACTCTAACGTACCGCTACCGAGACCTATTAAATGAGCGTTCACCATAGATTCTGAAAAAACTTTGTCGGTAGGTCGTTTTATGAATCTCATAATAAGATAGCTACTGATACTATCTTGATATAAGCTTTAATATCAAGTGCAGACGGTTCTCGCATAATTCAAATATTTGGGTATTGATGGGTGTTTAATCCACATTCAGGTGTTCCTAATAAGGGACATTTTTTCTGTGTCAAATGAAAAATGGAGGAAATTTTGGCTATAGAATAGTTTTAGATATTGTTCTGCATACTTGAGGTCAAAGGGCAGTTCTTTAGCATAGATTTGCTTCTTTTGCCTAAGTAACTCTTCAATAGCCATTTCTGCTATTGGGTAATTTAGCAAAATTTCCTTCTTCTCGTTATATGCCAATATTGAACCTACAAGTTCCTCAAGATAGGATAAGGATATAGGTAGATTTTCCATCACTTGACTCAGGTCATACTTTGATGAGTTAATTATAATTTCCATTTCAGAGGTAATTTGTTTCCTCCAAACAACCTTTTTCTCCCATGAATAATCTTTTGTGAGCAACAGACTTTCGATTGCTTTCTCATTACTCGTTAACTCTTCTTGAATAATCACAAGTACGTCTCTAGCAATGCTTAATGAAGATTGGAGTACCTCTCTCATGATTAGAATGTTCATAACGTTCAGTGCCTTTTTTTTCATGCAAAATTTAATATTTTCGGCTCTTTTCACAAGTTCCATCAATTTCGGAAAATTATCGCCTAAAACTGGAAACAACCTTTCACTTTGAAAGCTTATATCAGCTATTGAGTTTAGAGATTTCTGAAGGTTCTCCATAGACGTGGAAATCTCAGTACGATATTGCTTCTGCCAATTATGGAGTGCAGCAAAAAGAGCGTTTAAAGCAATCCATGAAACTGTTTTTTCGGCTAGTTTTTTCCTAGCAAATGTTACTGCTAAGCTTTTCTCAGGAAGATTAGGATCGTATAAAGACCGGATAATGTCATAAGTTTGTTCAGCGATTTGTAAGACTTCAGTTGTAAGAAACCTTCCTGAATCTAATACTTCTTTAATGAGATCTATCCTTAGTTCCAGAGGTAATTCTTTTTGAAAATCTGTTTTCACAGCGGTTCTAACATCTAAACCAATTTCCTGAAGTTTTTGTCTCCAAGCCGAATATTCACTGTAAACGAATTTTTGATATTGCACCAATGACGCATCTAGGTCGGACATTAGTTTGTCAATCTCATTTCTTATGTCCTTGTCTACCTCATCGTATTTCTCGTTTAATTCAGATAGGTCATAGGAATTGGTCTGACAATTATGGATAATGTCATCAAGTTTACTTTTAGTTAATAGCATTCTTCCCTCAATAGAACTAACATCTAAGGAAATGCTACTCTTCACTTTGTTTAGTGAATATTCAATAACTTGTAGGCGAACTCGCAGTAGCTCTTGTGCTTTTTCCATTATCAATTTTGAAAGCTTTCCGATTTCTAAACTTGTCTTTGGCGCATAATTGACCAAATATGCAAATACCGCTATTAGACTAGTTGCAGAAATTCCGAGTAAAACCTGTAGGAGATTAACTTGAGCTTTAAAGGCTAGTGGATATTGAAGACCAACTAGCAAGATGAAAAATAGACCGGTGGCACTAGCTGATGTTAAAACGGAGAGAACTAACTTCGCGTTTATCGTATTACTATCCGTCACTAACTCGCGCGTGAATAAAGCAGTCGCCGAAATGAGAACACTCACTATGACTAAAAAAATAATCATCCCTGGAATAGAATCTAAATATCTG
>JAEOTF010000109.1 GCA_016840025.1 Candidatus Hodarchaeota archaeon | reverse complement strand
TTCAGGTAAAACTTCCATGACAAAGTTATTGTCTAGGCTTTATGACGTAAATGAAGGAAAAATTGAAATAGATGGAACTGATATTCGAGACTTTAGACTTGAGTCATTAAGATCTCAAATCGCATATATTGAACAAGATGTATTTCTATTCTCAAACTCAATTTTTGAAAACATTACATTTGGTCATACAGCATCAATGGATGAAGCAATGGTTGTTGCTAAGGAAGCACAAGCACATAATTTTATTTCTGCACTTGCAAAGGGGTACGATTCAGAAGTCGGAGAACGAGGAGTACAATTGAGTGGAGGAGAAAGACAACGTATTGCGATCGCACGTGCTTTCCTGTCCGATCCTCAAATATTAATTTTAGATGATTCTACCTCAGCTATAGATTCAGAAACAGAAGATCAAATCCAAAGAGCTATTCGACGGATTTTAAAAGACAGAACTACTTTTCTAATTACGCATCGACTAAGTCAAATTCGTTGGGCAGATTTAATTCTCGTAATGCGACGAGGGGAGATAGTTGCTCAAGGAACCCATGAGCAACTCTTAGAAACATCAGAAGAGTATAGAAACATCTTTGTTAGACGATTCGATTTAGATGAAGAACAACTACGCTTAAGGACGGTGAACTAACATGGGATTCTATCATGGATTAGGAGCTGAAGAGTATGATAGAAAATATAATGATATTGATCTCTTTAAGCGCATTATATCATATTTCAAACCATATAAACGAGCAATGTTCGTAGTAATCTTATTTTTAACTCTTAATTCATTTGCCAATGCATTAGTACCTATAATTTTAGCTCAAGCCATAAATGAATTGCAGAATACTGAAGATTTTGCATTTATCTCGTACTTAATACTGGTCACACTTGTTCTAAATTTATTAGCGTGGGTATTTAATTATTTCAGACAAAAATACGCTGCTATCGTTATTGGCAATGTTGTACTAGATCTTCAAACGGAAGTCACAAATTCAATAGTAAATCATGACCTTTCTTTTTTTGATCGCAATCCTACCGGAAAAATAGTATCAAGAGTCAATACGGATTCAAGAGATTTTGGACAAAGTGCTAATTTATTTATGCAGACAATTTCATCCTTTCTTATCGTAATTATCCTTTATGCAGTTCTACTCAGTATTGATGTCACACTTTCTTTAGTAATTCTTACAATGATTCCAATTATTTTTGTAGTTACTCTCCCTTTCCGTAAATTAGCTAGAAAATGGACTCTATTGGGACAAAGGGTTTTAGCTGTAGTAAATGCGTTTGTACAAGAAAGTTTTACCGGGATTTCGATCACGAAAACATTCAGACAAGAAGAAAAACTCTACGCAAAGTTCAATGAAGTCAATACAGATGCCTATAGAGTAAACTTTAGGCGGGGGCTAGTATTAACCAGTATATGGCCTATACTTGGTGCTGTCCAAGGTATTGTATATGTCCTTGTAGTTTATTTTGGAGGAAATGCATTAACAAATGGCGAAATTAGCGTAGGGGATTTTTATTTATTTCTGCAGTCCATTTGGTATCTCCTTTTCCCTCTACTTACGTTAGCGAGTTTTTGGCCTCTAATGCAAGCAGGACTCTCCGCAAGTGAAAGAAGTTTTGCTTTAATTGATACACCACCAGTTGTAATTCAGAAAAACAATCAGAAAACTGAACAAATTCGAGGAGAAATCATTTTTAATAACCTTGAATTTTCTTATGAAGAAAGTGAAGCAGCTCAAAAAGTATTTGATAATTTTTCACTCACTATCCATCCAGGTGAATCTATCGCGATTGTGGGACATACAGGTGCGGGTAAATCTAGTTTAGCAAAATTAATAACACGTTTCTATGAATTCCAAGGTGGGGATATTCTCATTGACGGGATAAGTATTCGTGATTTTGATTTGAAAGAATATCGAAAACATATTGGAATCATTCCACAAGCACCTTTTCTTTGGGCTGAGACACTTGAAAACAATGTACGTTATGGAAGCGCGAATGCTAATCGGGAAGATGTTCTTTGGGCTTTAAAACAAGCAGGTGGGGTGGATTGGATAGAAGACCTCCCTCAAGGACTTGAAACCAACATACGAGAGAGAGGTAGCTTACTTTCTATGGGCCAACGTCAATTAGTGGTCTTCGCGAGAGTTTTACTTGAAAATCCATCCATCCTTATCCTGGATGAGGCCACTGCATCAGTAGATCCCTTTACTGAGACTCGTATTCAAGAAGCACTTGAAAAAATCATTGAAAATCGAACATCCATAATCATTGCCCATCGTCTTTGGACCGTTCGGCATGTAGACCGCATTGTTGTTCTTGATCATGGGCAAATTGTTGAAGAAGGTAACCATGACGAGTTAATGGCTCATGGGGGACATTATGCAAAACTCTATAACACCTATTTCCGACATCAATCACTAGAATACATTGAACAAGCAAGAGATTTAATATGATTGAAGGACAATAAACGAGGAAAAGAGGAAAAATCATTAAATTGCCTCTATTAGTCTCGTAGAAATTCTAGTAATAGAGGATTTACTACCTCTGGATGTGTATAATGTGGCATATGACCACTTTCCTTGATAGTATGGAATTCTATTGAGGGAACTGCAGAAATCACTTTTTGGCTTGTCGTAAACGGAATAATCTGGTCTTTTTCTCCCCAAAACAGTTGCATCGGCAATTTACGCTTTTCAATCCGTTCATACGTTTCTTTCAGGTTTATAGAGGCTGTATTTTGAATTGTAGATTCTATAGCTTGTAGAAATCCCTGAAATTTCATTTGTTCTGCATATTTCTCTAAGTACTCCTCAATATTGTCCTCAAATTGATAGAAGTCCATCCTTTGCAATTCGATTAATCTTCTGTGATTGAGAGAAAGAGAGACAGAATAGGTATTCTCTTCGTTTGGAAAACCAACTGGTCCCAACAATGACACTTTCTTTACTAGATCGGGATATTGATCAGCAAAAATAACACAGATTCCCCCACCTGAAGAAAGTCCAACAAGATTAATTTTATTTTTAGACAATCCGAGTTGAGAGACTAATTGAAGAAGCTGTCTGATAAATAAATCAAAATTATAGTTGATTTGAGGACGATCGGAAGTACCACGCCCATATAAGTCATATCTTAATGTTCTAAATCCTTTTTGGACCAACATTTTAAACGTAAAATCCCACACAAACATTGGAGCTGATATACCATGTACTAAGACAACTACGTCTCCATTCACGGGACCAGCCAATTCATAATGCACAAACCCATCAGAAAGTTGAATGAACTCGCCAGGAAGTGTTTTTCTAGTTTCATTGTTTAATTCAATGGACTCATATCTCATATTGGATTAACTCGCGATTTTACATTAACTCACAAAATTAAATTATATATTGGATTACATGTTTACTTAGTGTGTAATTATGATTTTTATTACTAAGAATATCTCATAATTATTGGTAATATTTATATACACAGCATGAAACTATCTTCTCATTGTATGAGAACATGTTAAGTACTCTTATGAAAATTCTGGAACGGGTTTTGACGAATGAATTGGAACATCAGATTGGCTTTTCTATTCACGTTCACTGCTGCTCTAGGTGGAGGGATAATTTATACAGCACTAGCGGTATTTGTGACTCAAGGTCTTGGACAGGTCAATTATGTCTTGGGAAATATGTTTACAATCAGTGGAATAACTTCAACAGTCTTTATTTTCCCCTCTAGCTATTTTGCCGACAAATTCCGTCGAGATTGGTTAATACGAGTCTCGGTTATTTCTGGAGTCTTTGCCCAACTATGTCTAATTTTTTCCACTACTTTGACTGCTACTCCACAGAAAGCGTTATTATTTTTATTTCTTAGTCAATTACTAGCAGGATTGACTTGGGGACTTTCAGGTCCTGCTTCTCAAGCATTAATCGCGGATAGTGTCGAGTCAGGAAACAGATCTGAATTATTTGCGTATCTACATTTTGTTAATTTGGCAGCAAATGCTACTGGACCTTTCTTAGCAGCTGGAATGACCCTGATATTAGGAGATAATTGGACTATTGAGGTTCTTAGGAATATTATACTAGTGGGTGCATTTTTCAATATTCTCTCATTTCTGGTTATTGTTTGGTCCTCGGATAATAAAACAGTGGTGTCACATAGAGAAGTTTCCAGTTCCCCTACTGTAGAGGATGAACAAGCCACAGGAAAAGTTATACAAAGAAATACGAAAGAAGATACTGAATATAAATTCCTTGGTCGCTATTTTTCTTATGACATTTATATTCCCGCAATAATTACAATGTCGGGCATCATTATAGGTTTTGGAGCAGGAATGACCGTAGCGTTTTTCCCTGTATTGTTTGCTGACCCTGATATAGGATATGGTTTGAAACCCTTCTTAACCTACATAATATTTGGAATAACAAACCTCACTACAGGAGTCATGGGGATAGTTGCTCAGAAGTCGATTAAACTGCTTGGTAGGGTGGGAGCAATGTTTTTAACACAAGGTTTGGCTGTAATATGCCTATTAGGGATAATAATAAACCTGGTTCTTTATCAGAATGATCTTATTCACTTTGAATTAGGTCTGATTCTTCTAATATGTTTTTTTATAAGCCGAAATGCGTTAATGAATGCTGCTGGACCTATCTCTCGATCAATTGTCATGGATATTGTACCATCTCGTGAACGGGCCAGATGGAACTCTCTTGAAGCATTAGCTTGGGGAATGTTTTGGAGTGTTTCTGCCTCTATCGGTGGTTTTGTTGTTGATAGGCTGGGATTTGTTTACGTTTTTTTATGCACAGCAACTCTTTATACTATTGGTACACTGTTGTTGCTACGCATACGTCATCGTGTTCCCCAAGAAATTAAAACAATTGAGCCTTTTACTAAAAAAACAGACGATAAGGTTGATATTGTTAAAAAAAAGTATAAAGAAACACCTACACAAGCATCTAAAACAAGTTTAGACTCAGCAGGATAATCTTAGTATTAAGACTGACTAAAACACATGTTATAAGAAGGAGAATTCTCCTAAATCATCAAGGGTTCAATAAATTACTATATTTTTTCTGAAATGTGAAGACTTGCAGTACTAGTTTGTACTAGGATTTTTACAAAATAACAATTCATACGATACACATCTACTAAATATATATCTTCATTATACAATTCATAAAAATGAAGTTTAGAAGCCATAAAAATAATAGAATCACCAATCAGCGGATGAATCCTCTTGGAATACGTCAAAGACACTAAAAAGTTAAATAAATCTCCTAAAACTCATTATCGAGCGCTTTTTGAGCAATCGAATGATGCAATTGTTATTAGTAATATGGAAGGGATAATAGTGGATCTCAATCAAAAAGCTGCCGATTTATTAGGCTATGAAATTGAGGAACTCATTGGAATGATAGGTGCTCAACTTGCAGTGGATTATGATCCTAAATTTAGCTCCCAAACAATAGATAAACTAAAAGCAGATGAGGAAGTGCCGATTTATCAGCGAATATTTTGGAGAAAAGATGGTACATGTTTTCCCGCTGAAGTTAATGCGGGTTTAATTAGAGATAATGAAAATAATCCCCAATACTTTCAGATATTGATTCGGGAGAGCTCAGAACGAAAACAGGCAGAAAAAGCGTTACAAGAAAAAGAACGGCGTTATCGAGCCCTTTTTGAACAATCTAATGATGCTATCATTCTTACTAGTTCAGAGTCAATAGTACTTGATGTCAACCGAAAACTTGGGGAACTCCTCAATTATATAACTGATGAACTAGTGGGGATGCATGTTTCTCAAATCGTAGTTAACTATGATCATGAAGACAGCGTCCAAAAAGCAGAAAGGTTAAGGGCAGGTGAAGAGATACCAATTTACTATCGAATTTTTCGGAAAAAAGATGGAACAGAAATCCCCACGGAAATAAACTGCACTTTAGTTAGGGACGTCAATAACAACCCCTTATACTTCCAAAGTCTCGTAAGAGATATTACAGAGCGGAAAAAAGCAGAAGAAGCAATAAAAGACAAAGAACTCCGTTATCGCACACTTTTTGAACAGTCCAATGATGCAATTTTTCTTATTAATCTAGATGGATTCCATTTAGAAGCCAATCAAAAAGCAGCTGAATTATTAGGTTATGAACGCAATGAATTAATAGGAATGCCAATTAAACAAGTGGTAGCTTCACATGAACATAGTGATAGTCTTCAAAAACTAAAAAAATTACAAGTTGGGGAAGATTTTCCGATTTATGTTAGATTTTTCCGCAAAAAAGATGGAAATGAGTTCCCAGCTGAAATAAACGCAACATTGGTCAAGGATGATGAAGGAAATCCCCTATATATTCAAAGCATAGTTCGAGACATTACAGGGCGGAAACGAGCTGAAAGAGCCCTCCGAGAAACTAAAGACAGATACCAGATGTTAGTAGAAAAATTACATGGAGGTATGCTCCTAGAAGATGTGAATGGGAATTTTTCGTTTATAAATCCTAGAGGAGCAGAAATCTTAGGCTATACTGTAGAAGAATTGATCGGGCAGCATTGGAGTATTACTGTACCGAATGAAGAAAGGATTAAGGTTGCAGAAGAAACTGCCAAAAGACCAGAAGGCATCAGTAGCACATATGAAACTGTTGTTCAGAGAAAAAATAGACAACTTATTAACATCCTTGTTAGTGGTTCACCTATTTTTTCTGAAAGTGGGGAATTTGAAGGGACATTATCGGTGTTTTCAGACATTACTGAACGGAAACAAGCTGAACAAGCGTTACATGAAAGTGAACAAAAATTCAGAGTTATAGCAGATTCGGCATTAATTGGGCTTGCGATTGTACAGGAGAACCAAGTTAAATACCTTAATGAAGCTTTAGCTCAAATTCTTGGGTTTCCAAAAAATGAAATCTTAGAATGGGCAATAAATGATATTTTCAAGTTAATTTATCGTGAAGAATTACCACTTATTAAAAAATTAGTGCAAAAATGGATAAGTGGAGAGAAGAAGGGTAAACCTGATATTGTACGTCGCCTACAGATACGTGTCATTACAAAAATGAATGAAATCAGATGGGTGGATGTATATATAAAGACGATTCTATATCAGGAAAAACCAAGCTTTTTAGTCGCTATTATTGACATAACTGAACGCATACAAAAGGAAGAAGAACTAAATAAGGCATATTTAGAGCTACAAGATTTTGCTTCGATTGTTTCTCACGATCTGAAAGCTCCCTTACGTGGAATTACTACACTTGCAGAATGGTTGGTGAGGGATTATTCAGAAAAAATAGATGAAAGCGGACAAGAACTATTCAATTTATTAATAAAACGAGTCAAACGGATGCATACACTCATAGACGGAATACTTGAATACTCTAAAATCGGTAGAGAGAGTGAAAGAATTAGAGAAATTAATCTAAATGAAATTGTAATAAATGTAATTGATTTATTGGCTCCGCCTGACCATATTGAGATAATGATTGAGTCAGAATTACCAAATATTAAGGGAGAAAGGACACGTTTCTTCCAAATTTTCCAGAATCTGATCTCCAATGCAATTAGGTTTATGGACAAAGAACAGGGGGTCATTGCGATTAATTGTAATGACAAAAAAAACTTCTGGGAATTCTATGTTGCAGATAATGGACCAGGGATTCCCGAACGGTATTATAAAAAAATTTTTCAGATGTTTCAAACACTTAATCCACAAAAATATCCGGAAAATTCTGGTATTGGACTGGCATTAGTCAGGAAGATTGTACAAGAATATGGAGGTAAAATATGGGTAGAATCTTCACTTCGTATCGGTAGTACTTTTTGGTTTACCATACCGAAACAGCTGCAACTACCTGGGAGATCATGACGTGATTATAAGACTAAAATCCATGAGTTTTACATGGAATTATTCCTAGCACTAATTATTACAATTCAATGTATGTAAAAATATATATTTAATTGGTAAGTAATAAGGAAAGCAGAAGCTTATTTGTTTAACTCAGGAAAGAGCAATAGGGATTTTTCGAAAAAATGATAATAGAGAGATTTAGAAAAGAAATATTGATAGTAATTATCATTATTGCAATATTATGGGATATTTTTTGGATTTTCATTGACTATGAACATATTCAGAATGATGTAAGGGATGAAGGGCTGCTCTATGGATGGTCTCCATATATTTTTGACACAATTGTTATTTTGACAGCTATCGTTGTTATGGTATGGCTTTTTTTGTACATCTCAAGACTAGAAGATACAGAAAATGCATTACGAGAGACTAAAGAGAGATACCAGATGCTCGTAGAGAATCTCTATGAAGGAGTTCTCTTAGAGGACAAAAATGGTCTCATTACTTTTGTAAATCCCCGTTTAGTTGCTATTTTAGGCTATCCTGAGGTTGAATTAATAGGAAAACGAAGTAATATGATATTTCATCATGAAGAAATACCTAAAATTGAGAAAGAAACAGCGAAACGGCCTCAAGGTATTTCTTCCACATATGTAACGGCATTACAGACAAAAGATGGGAGAAAGATTCGAGTTATTACTAGTGCTTGCCCTTTATTTACCAACGGTAATTTAAATGGAATATTATCGGTTATAACAGATATAACGGATCATATTCAAATAGAAAGGGAATTAATAGAAACAAAAGATAAATACCAAGTGTTAATGGAAAATTTGTATGAGGGGGTTGTAACAGAGAATGAAGAAAGAATCATTACATTTGTCAATCCACGCTTGATACAAATGGTAGGATATACCGAAACAGAGTTAATTGGTCAGCCTACAAGTTTGATAATTCCCCCTGAAGAAGCAGATAAAGTGGAGGCGGAGACTTCCAAGAGAATTGATGGTATTAGTAGTACATATGTCTCTACCATGTTAACAAAAGATGGAAGGCGAATTCCAGTCATTGTAGGGGCTTCACCTTTGTTTTCCATTACAGGGGAATATCAGGGAGTATTGGCAGTGATTACAGACATTACGGAACACATTCCCCCATCGGAATAGATGATAAATGTTTAGAACAGACAGAAAAAAAGGAGAAGGGAGAATAAACAAGATTTTTTCATCATTTTAGCTGTGCTTTAATGAATCTACGAATAATAAAGGAATTAGATAGGTGATATCTTGAATAGACCATCATTTGATAAACGGGAAGAAAGGATCAAACGTTATTTGTCAGAACGGGACTTACAAGCATTAGTAGTGCTTGATGATCTGAACACAATCTATGTTTCAGGATTCCACTTAGATGTTGCAACATGGGAAAGACCAGTAGCTACAGTGATTCCACTTGATGCAGAACCCTTCATGATTCTAAATGAGCTCTCAACAAATGATATACGTTATGCATTAGAACAAAAAACAGTTTGGGTCAAGGATGTGCACTATTATGTGGAGCATCTCAAGCCATTTGATCGACTGTATACTGTACGAGAATGGGATAAGTTGATATGTGATATACTCGACGAACGAGGAATTTTTCGTGGACGAATCGGGGTAGATACTAAAAAAGCTTGGTTAGAAGGACAGATCCACCGTTATCTGCCCGAATTAGAAATAATAAACTGCAGCAAGCTTCTACAAGACATGCGTTATGTTAAAGACGAATATGAATTGGACCTCATCAGGAAAGCTGGTGATTTGGGAGATTGGGGCTTAGAACATCTTAAACATTGTATTAGTATTGATAAATCAGCATTAGAAATTGGATCGGAAGGTGAAGCTTTACTAACATCAGAAGCTGTTAAAAGGCACCCCAATTATGCAATCAGTATCTGGTCTGGATTTACAGGCACAGGACGATTTGGAGCAATGCCCCACGGGATGCGTTTTGGAGCTCATAAAATACAGAAGGAAGATTCCTTACTCGCTGTAATATCAGTATCACTTAATGCTTATCATGCTGAAGATGAACGTACATTCTTCGCTGGACCACCAACTGAAAAAAAACGAAAATTCTTTGAAGTGATGAAAGAAGCGCAAGCTGCTGGTGTTGAAAAGTGTATAGCAGGGAATAAATTGTCTGAGATAGATGCTGCAGCTTCAAAAGTCATTGAAGATGCAGGATACGGGCAATATATCTTTCATCGGACGGGGCATGGAATGGGATTAGGGGGACATGAATACCCCGATGACATGGCTTTCAATCATCGAATATTAGAACCAGGAGTGGTTATATCTGTCGAACCAGCTATCTTTGTTTATGGATATGGCGGTTTTAGACACTCAGATACTGTCATTGTAGGTAAGGACAAGCCAGAGGTTACTACGAAATACTCCAAAGAGCTTGAAGACCTAATTGTGAATGTTTAATACCTTTATCGATTCTTTAATCGATTGGTGACTATTCCCTCAGATCCCGACCTGTAAGTGTGACAAATACATCATGAAGGCTAAGGTCACGGATTTGAATTGAATCAATTCGTTCATTAGATTCTTCCTGGATCCGCTCGATTTCATTTGTATCAAATGTAGGGTCTTTGGTGGAAAATGAAAAGCGGATTTTATGTCCTGAGTTTAATATTCGTGAATAAGGACGATCTCGATACAGCGATTCTAAGCGTTTTGTAAGGGATGTCTTTGAATTAAATACTACCGAGATGATTTTTCCTAAACCTGTTTGTTCCTTGAGTTCTTGGGGAGTACCTAAACTTATCAATTGCCCTTGATCCAGAATACCTATTCGATCAGCAAGTAACTCCGCTTC
>JAEOTF010000108.1 GCA_016840025.1 Candidatus Hodarchaeota archaeon | reverse complement strand
GTTTTATCACAACTCCCCTATTAATATTAATTGGAATTGACGAAACCTTTGCAATTGGAACGGTTCTATTTATGATCATTTTTACTGCAACTTCATCCACAATTGCCTATGCTCGCCAACCTGATACTATTGAATACCGAACTGGAACTCTTATTGCCATAACAACAGTGATAGGAGCATTTCTAGGTAGTACAACTAGTTCAATATTGGCTTCTGAAGCACCCCAGATTTTCCGAATCCTTTTTGCGTCATGTTTAGCACCAGTTGCTATAAAAATGATATTTTTTCCTAAACAAAGAAATAAAACGCTTGTAAAAAATGAAGATATTGAGCATGATGAAATTGTATGGTATGGATTTGAACGAAGAGAACTTTGGAGTACGTTATTTGGATTGATCGCAGGGTTTGCTTCTGGATTATTAGGGATTGGAGGCGGGGTTGTGATGGTTCCGATCTTAGTTCATGTGGGAAAACTCAGTATGCATAAAGCAGTTGCTACATCAATGTTCATTATGATTGCCACGAGCATCGCTGGAGCTGCAGTGAAAATCACGTTAGGGCAAATTCATCCAGATTTAGCCATCTTTTTAATCGTTGGAATCGTAATAGGAGCCCAAATCGGTCCTATTATCATTAAAATGATCAATACTAAACTTTTACAACAAATCTTCGGATTTACAATGATTATTGCATTAATTTCAATAGCAATTGGACGAGATCAAGTAGTAGCTTTGATCCAAGGAGTTTTTAGTTTCCTCGGATAATTTCAGCTCCTCAAATTTCAGAATTAATTTTAACTAAGAAAGAACAACAATATATATCTCGAATACATCTAAAAAATATTTTATTGTAATTATAAATAAATTTGATTATTGAAAAAATCATGTATGAGGAGGTAGTAAAAATTTCAAAGATTGAATTGCTTCCTCTCATAGAAATAACCATTGTATGAGGATTAAGATTGTAGCGCACCCAATTGCTAATGCGAGGAAATATTGAATGGCCTCTGGCCGTGTATTATATCTGGAGATGCTCGTTCCGAGTAAAGAACAAAAAAAACCAACAATGAAGAACACAATCCCTACAGCTAAATCTAAACGTTGATAAAATAGAAATTGTACTACTGTGGCGATAGAGGTAAAGAGTACCATAAAACTACCAGTCCCACTAGCAACTGTGGGTGATAACCCTAAAACATTAAGCATAGGTACTTTGATTAATCCCCCTCCTATTCCAACGAGAGCTGAGAATATTCCTGCGGTTATGGATCCTATCATTGCGATTACAATTCGATAAGAAGAGAGTTCTGAAGTAAAGCTTAATGGATCAGATTCTTCATCTACAAAATGTCTCCCAATTTTCCTTGCTTGCAGATACATCCTAGTAGTAAGGGAAATCATGAGTATCGAGAAGACAGGCATGAGAATCTCTTCTGATACGATTAGACTAATCTGAACACCAATTATTGTCCCAACAATTGTAACAGGTTCTAAAATCAGGCCTAATTTATAGTTGATAGTCCTCTTTCGCATGTTGACCAAGGTTGACGCAAGACTAACACCAACAATAGTTATACTCGCAATAGGTACAGCAGCAAATAACGATAATCCACCAATAATCATGAGAATCGGTGTAAAGAACCCTCCCCCTCCGATACCCACAGTCCCTGCTAATGCAGCGAATAAACCAATGAGTCCGATAAGTAAGATGATAATTAGGAGGTTATCAAACACAGTCTTTCACAGTGGTTATTATTTGATTGTTTTAAGTTATAAAAGGGCGTTTTAGAGACTTTAGATACAACATCAAATAAGTATTGAATCCTATCTTGGTATGTGTTTGTCAGGTATAAGGAGATTTTTTTGTCTTATTTTCATTTCTCTTTTTATTTTAGGAGGAAGAATGCTAGAATTAGTCCAAGAAGTAGGTAATCAATCATGAATATTATCATCATAATTCCTGTTGGCCTGATATTATTGCAGCAATTACTCCAATAGAAGCTCCACTTTCGAAGAGTTCTGATGCTAGGGGATAAATAGCATATCGAGGTCCTGGTAAAGGAAACCCTAGAAATGTCGCAATCAATAAAGCTTAGATTTTTCTGGGGCTTTTTAACTGCTGGAACACGTATTTCCACTAAACAAAAATTCTTATTACTCAAGGAATTTTCAGCCTCAATATTTGGCTTAAACACCTCATGTTGTCTTGCAATATGAGTACAATTATAAACCCTGAGGTAAAATAATTTGATAAAGAAGTATTTTGACTAATATAGCGAATACATCTAAAAAAATATTTTTATTATCTGAAAAAAAATCATAATAGGAAATGATTCAGGTTTAACAGTTCCTCTGGTGGTAAGAGAATGGAAAATATAACAGTTTTAGTTGTTGATGATGAAGAAGATACTGTTGAACTTGCCAGAATGGTTTTAGAATACGAAGGATACAATGTTTGCTCAGCAAGGAATGGAGAAGAAGCGATTCAGCTTCTTGAAAGCAATGGAGAAAAACCAGATTTGATTTTATTGGACGTCCTTATGCCAAAGGTTAATGGTCTAGAAGTCTGTAAATGGATCAAAGCACAAAATGATCTGAAAAACATTCCTGTTTTATTATTTACGGCCAAAGTGGGCAAAAAGGATAGAATAGCCGGGGAAGAAGCTGGTGCTGATGCATATATCAATAAACCTTTTAGTGCTGATGACTTATTATCTATGATTAGGACTCACCTTGAGAAAGCTAAAGCATGAATTAATGTCACCACTATTGGTTTAGATTAGAAGAAAACTGCTGCAGAGGGAAAAAACTCTGTTAAATCCTCAGTAAAATTTGGGGGAGGGTTAACGATTCTGAAGGTAATCTTTAGCAAGTTTTGATGTATGACAAGAGATAAATGAACATCCAAACCAAGTTCTCTCCTTTCTAGAAATCTCAACTTAACTTTATTTTTATTAAATACGTGTACGCAATTCCAAAAATTCTCCTCAGTAACTAATAATAGGATATTTTGTGGAGTGATTTGTATTGCTACTCTAGGAGTACATTTAGTTTTTACTATTGACATTAACATATCTAGACTAGTCACTTAGATTACTCCTACTTCTAGTGTTCCTATCCGTTCAATAGTGGCACTAATTCTATCTCCTCTACTCACGGGACCGACACCTGCAGGGGTACCAGTAGCGATTATATCTCCAGGTTCTAACGTAACGATTGAACTACAATAATTTATGATTCTATCTGTAGTGAAGATCATGTCTCTTGTGTTCCCTTTTTGTTTAACCTGTCCATTCAGTTTTAGCTCTATGTTTAAAACATGAGGATCATCAATTTCGTCAGAAGTTACTATAAATGGACCAATAGGGGAGAAGGTATCAAATCCTTTCGAAGAAAACCATGGTCTACCTTTCTTCTTAGCTAAAGTTTGGATATCTCTAGCAGTCATGTCGAGTAATATTGTGTAACCAAAAATATACTCATTGCTATCCTCTAAAGAAATGTTTTTTCCTTCTTTTCCAATAATTATGGCTAGTTCTACTTCATGATCAACTTGTTGAACTTGAGAAGGAAAAATTATGTTCTCACCAGGCCCAATTAATGCAGATTTAGGTTTTAAGAAGAGGTCAGGGTTAGCAGGAAGGTTCTCAGGTTCAACACCCATTTCTTTTGCATGAGCAGGATAGTTTTTTGCTAAGCAAATTATCTTAGACGACTGGATCGGTAACTCGAGAGATGGAGTGTTCTGAAGCAAAGAATACTCCATTTTGTCTATACAAGTTCTATCATGGATTAATGAGTAAACACTTCCCATTGTAGGATACCTTCTAATAAGGTCATTTTCCCAAATCACTACTGCGCCTTTGTTAACACCAATTCTCATATTTTTTCCTCCAATTGAAGTAATATTTACTAAATATCTTAGAAGCTATCAGTATTTCTATCAATCAATGAATTAATGAACTTATAGTGAACAATCTCTTTTTTATATGCATTAGATTTAAATTATCACGAGAATTAAACCTTATGACTGGTTCTTAGAAATTTGTAAGAGATTAGATATATCGAGTTTGACAACGAGACGGAGAATTAACGATGGAATGCTTAGTAACAGGCGGCGCAGGCTTTGTGGGTAGTCATTTAATCGAGCGATTATTAAGAGAATCCCATTCTGTGATATGTTTAGATGATTTTAGTACTGGTAAAAGAAAAAATATCGATCATCTCAAGGATAAAATTAATATTGTTAAAGGAGACATTAGAGACGCCGACGTTGTGAGAAAAGTTGTAAAAAATATCGATGTTGTGTTTCACCTTGCAGCTCAAATCTCTGTTAGTCGATCGGTTCGAGAGCCTCAATTTGATGCGTCAGTTAACATCGAAGGTACAATAAATCTTCTGGAAGCAATATGTAATACCCCCATTAAACGATTCATCTATATATCCACGGGTGGAGCAATTTATGGTGAACCTGCAATTATTCCAGCTTTAGAAAACACTTTAGAAGAACCAATTTCACCTTATGGCATCAGTAAGCTAGTGGGTGAAAAATATCTTCGTTGGTTTCATCAAGTTTATGGTCTTTCATACTCAATCATTCGACCTGCAAATATTTATGGACCACGTCAAGATCCTCTCGGTGAAGCTGGAGTCATTTCAATCTTTTTAGGTAGAATTAAGGACAATCAACCTCTCGAAATCTTTGGAGATGGTCATGATACTCGAGATTATGTGTATGTTAAAGATATTGCAGAAATCTGTTTTAAAACGATGAATTCTAACAAGATAGATACTTTTAACGCAGGAAGTGGGAAAAAAACAAGTTTACTAGAGTTAGTTGAGATAATTGAAACTGTTACTAAGTTGAAATCACGAAAGAAGTTTTGTGAGCCACGGCCTGGAGATGTGAATCATATCTCATTAGATTCTACGAGAGCATATGAGAAAATAGAATGGAAACCAAGAACCGACTTAATTTCTGGAATAAGTAAGACTTGGGATTGGTTTATATCAAAGAGCTAATCTTCTTCTTACTTTCGGTGTGGCAGTAATTCCCTAACTTTTTTTTCCTGTTCGAATAACCAATCTTCATCTAAATCATCAAAACCAAACCACCGCCAAAAGCTACCGACAACCCAAGCATCTAGCTTCATTTCTAATCGTGGACTCTGGGCAACAAGAAAAAAGGCTTGCCAAAGTTCACCGATAGCT
>JAEOTF010000107.1 GCA_016840025.1 Candidatus Hodarchaeota archaeon | reverse complement strand
TGTCTCCTTGACCTACTACAACACCTTTAAAACCTACAGGATAAGCTACATATCCATCTGAATGTTTTTCAATGATAATTTTGATATTCTCCATAGAATCGCCCTATTGCATCAATAATTAATCATGACTTCCTTTTTTGTATCTGTTAGTTACTATAGTTGATATTTTCATCAAGTAACTAATCAATTCTATTAAGTTGACTATTTCACTAAGTATTTTTTTCTCTAATTATAACATTAGAAATGAACTCCATAGGTAAATTCTTTGACTGGAAGGGAAATAAAATGCCGTGGTAGTTGATAGGTGTGTTGTACCAATTTATTTCATTTTATATTGTCTTAAGAAAGCGATATAGTTCTTTTTTGTTAGTGAAGCCAAATTTTTCATATAATTGAGTTGCTTCTTCGGTAGGTGCGGATTCAACGAAAAATACTGATGGTCGATATTTCTTTGCCCGATGTAATCCTTCACTTAATAGTGTTTTAGCTAATCCTCGCCTTCTATACTTGGGATGGGTTCCTACTGGTGCTATTTCAGCAATTTTGCTGAAAGGATCAATTCTAATCATACAAAATGCTGCTACGGTTCCATCTGGGTCGATAGCTACTAAATCTAGTTCCTGATTATAAAATGAAGTCTTAGCCATTAGTTTGTATACTGCTTCAGTGAATTCCTCGTGATCAAAAACAACTGCAATAGTTTTTACTGCTTTCGGATAATCTTCTTCTCCCTGTATATTTCGGATTATAAAACCTGCTGGAAGATTGTGTTTCGGTATAGGAGTGCCAACTGGACGTGTTTGTGGATAACTGACTAAACCACCATTTTGATAGCCTTGTTGTTCCAATATTGCAATACATTCTTTATCGTCACCTAAAGCAAAGGTTCTTATTTCTAAACCTTCTTCTTCAGACCCTTTCGTTTTTTTCAACTTTCGTTCTGCCCAAGTATTGATTTCGCTTTGTAAAAACTTGAAATCAGGATCCACATATGAATAATATCGATATGGTGATGAGGCTAAGATAAGTAACGCAACAATTTTGGACTTCTCATTCCCGTTCGATTGATCTATCCTTTCCCATAGCCTGATCCTTTTTTCACATTCTTTATCATTGAATACTTCATTTTCAAAGCCCGATGGTAACCAATGTAGGTATAAATTTTCTAGATCGCATATTTCAGCTAAAAACTTCATTACCTGTTCAAAATCATCCTTTTTGTTGAAATACCGGGAAGTAACCGTTGGGTTAGTCATTGATTATTCAACTCAATTAAATAGTAGTCAGTAGTACTGGCTATTTCTATCCACGTGTCTTCTACAATTAGACTAATTTTCCTTTCGGGAAAAACACTATCTGACTTAGCTTTCGAAGATTGTCGACATGGAAGGTTTTAGCACCAGCAGCTTCATAATATTCTACAACGGAATCTCCAATATTCCACGCTCTTGGAGGTTCGGGGTTTAAAATAATGACACTTTTGACTTTTCTAATTATCTTTGCCATAATTTCTGCTGAATATGGAATGCCTCGACTCCATAACTTTGAAGGATCCTGATGCCACATCCCTTGATAGTCACGACAGTCTCCCAAGATGAGAATAGTTGTTTTCTTTGATAATTGATTATCTACTAGAGCTAAAAAATCCCGAAAAGAGGTTTGATAGTTACTATGTCCAGAGGTGATGACATTTCTCCATGGTAAAGTGCGTTTCTTAAGCGCTTTGGAAATATTAACTTCAGTTAAAGCTTCTGTAACCTCTACAGTCGTGCTATCAAACTCAAAAAATCTTATTTTCCGAAAAGCCTTATGTGCAGCGTAAGCTACTACAAAAAACCATTCTGAAACCCATTCCGTACTACCACTAACATCATTCAGAAGTAGAAGTTCTGGATCTTCAATTCGCCGTTTACGGTATACCAACTTGATAGGTGTACCACCAACGGTTATATTCCCTCTAATTGTTCTTCGGAAATCAATTTTCCCCTTTTTTTCGATTCTTCGTCGTCTTCTTTCTCTTGATGCTAGTTTTCGTCCTAAACGAATCAGATGCAGCTTAACCTCATCAATATGTGCTCTAATCTCTCTAAATTTTTGATCTAAGATATCCTCTCTTTCTTCTTCTGTCCAAAAGAAAGCATAAAGCATTTCTTCTTTATCATATGTTTCTAGGCGTACAATATCAATCTTAGCATCCCTAATAGCCCTTTCAATATTTGATCGGATGAGTTCAATTATTCCTTTATCAGTCATGCTTTCAACAGGGATACTATCATCAACCATCCGCAATGCTCGCTTTAAATCCATGTCTAGCGCGCGCATTCTTTTACCGACAGTTTTTGGGTCTGTGTATTCCTCTCGTAATTTTTGTGCAATCAATTGCCCTGCTTGATTGGAACTTGTCAGAATCTGTTGTGCATAAGAGATATTTCGTTCAGAAACCCATCTTAGGAAATTCTGTCCAACCGAAGTTGCGGATAAAGATTGCCCCATCCCTTGACCTGATATTCCACTTCCCATCATACCCATAGCTTGTTCTAATCTCGTGGGCTCGACATCTTCTTGAGACATAGGTAAATCCGAATTAACACCATTAGGGCTAGAAATAGTAGACCCCCTATTTTCACCTAGGAAAAAAAGGTCAAAACAAAAATTGAAAGCTTCTCTGTTTTCTGGTTGTTTTATAAAAATGGAACCAAGAGCATATCTAAGAATTTCAGCTTCTTGAATAAATTCTTGATGAAGTAGGGTCTTCTGCGCTTCTATAGCTGCAACAGGTGAGACTTTAATGTTACAACTGCGTAAAAGGGTGATAAAATCGGTGATAATGAGGATCCTACTCCATAATAGGGATTTTTTCGATCAAAGTATCAAATTCTTTTTCTATTATCTCTAAGTCTCCCTTATGTTTCAAAATAATATTTAAAGTCTGTTTTAATTGGCGGTAATTAGTTTTATCTTTAAAATTTCTGACCCCAATAGCAGTAAGGGCCTTAATCCAATCAATGGACTCAGCAATGCTGGGATTCTTTCGTAAATCTTTTTTCCGAATTTCTTTAATGAGATGGCAAATAATCTCAAGAAACTGTTGATCTGCAGAAGGACAATGTAACTTAAGGATTTCTTTCTCTCTTTGTGGACTTGGAAAATCAAGATATAAATATAAACATCTACGTCGTAATGGTTCAGACAGATCTCTTGAAGCATTGGATGTTAAAAATACAAGAAGGTCTTTAGATGGCTTATGAAATGTACCAAGTTCAGGAACTGTAATTTGGTTTTCTCCTAAAGCTTCGAGCAAAAATGCTTCAAATTCTGCATCTGCTTCATCTATTTCATCTATTAATAATACAGATGGCTCAGATGATATGAATGATTGTAATAATGGTCGTTTGATGAAGAAATCTTCAGTAAAGATATTTTTTTTAAGTTCTTCTGGAGAACATTGTTCTAATTGGGCTAATTGAATTTCTAAAAGTTGCTTCTTATAGTCAAATTCCCCAATGACTTGTTCTGCAGTAATCCCTTCATAGCATTGTACCCGAATGAGGGAATAATTCATAGCTTTCGCAACTGCTATAGCAATACTGGTTTTTCCAGATCCCGCTGGTCCTTCAAGCAGAATTGGTTTTTGTAGGGCATGAGCTAAGTTAACTGTTGTTAATATTTCTTTGTCTGCTTGATAACCTGCATAAGAAAGTTTTTGCTGATCCAAGAACTGAAACGTTGACAAGATTGTTCACTTCATATCTTTTGTAGTATTTATGTAATATTATTTTTCTACCAACTTTCTAATCAATAACGTAAAAATATAAAACTCATTTATGTTCCATTGTCAAAAATAAAAAAACATGTCCCTCGGTCGTATTAATTATTGATTTTAGTCAAAGAATATGGAATGTCCGACAAATCCCCCTTCCTGGAGACATTAGTAGACAAAATTTCTTGTTGATAATCTAAAAGAGACAATTGGAGTACCGAAAGACTTGAGCATGAAATATTACGAACAGATTAAGAAGGATCGAGATCTGTTTAAATTTTGTTTAATAGGAGATGGGGGAGTAGGTAAAACAACTTTTGTGAATTATCTCAGAACCGGTAAATTACTTCAAGATAGTGACGCCCCTAGTACTACCAGGACACCATTTGTTAATATTGACGGATGTAGCTTAGGGGGACATATTCTACAAATCTATGATTTGGCTGGACAACGTAGAAAGGGAGCACATCCGCTAGATTACATGCAAGAAGTTGTTTTAAAAGAAGTAGATAAAATTCTTCTATTCTTTGCACTGGATAATCTGGAATCATTTCTGAACATCAGAAAATGGTTTAAAGAACTAGAAGGAATCTATAAGGGCTGGGACGAAGAAACTCCCTCAGTATTCTTAATTGGAAATAAACTCGATTTACCTAGGAAAGTTGAAGCTATTAACGGGGAATCATTAGTGGAAAGAGTTGAAGCAATCAAATTCTATCATGAAATCTCGTTAGCGTCCGGTTTGAATGTAGCAGAGCTTCTAAGGACATTGTGTAAAGAGTTAGATGTAAGGCAAAATACTTCGTGAGGTCTTATATTGTAACAGTAAATCTACATGCCTTCCCGCCTCTAGAGACGGTCTCTTCTGAAATAACTGTGACTGGTTTATCTAAGACTGTTTCAAAATTTTCTTTCAACCATGAAGGTGAACAATCACAGAGTGATGGGGAATTAACGAAGCCCAAATTAACTAGTGGACAAAAGCATCGTGGATAAGTCACTGATAATGTATCATCATTTTTTCTTTCATACTTTACTTCTCCAAATTGTTGATTAAGGTTTTCTAGGAAGTTGTCGATGTCATTTGAATTTTCCCATGCTTTTTTGAAGATTTCAACGCTATGCGCCTGTGCACATGCTTGACCACACTTTGCGAGGATCTTTTTTCGCGTTTCTTCGTCAACTTCTTGCAATCCCTCCATTAACCCACTAAACCACTGTTTTAAGGAATCTATAGCCCATTGTTCCATTTCTAATCAATCCATGCTTCTAATTATTAGACATCTAAGAAGATTTTTCGTTTTTCTTAATCAAATACGGGACATGTAAAAACGAATATCCTGTAATGGATGACCAATTTGACTAAATCTCACCTCAGCAATTCACTGCATCTCATCAACAGCTATACTGCTCACCTTGAAAGATTGCCTGTGATCTTTTTCCATTCAACTTAGGGTTTATTTCCCTTGTTTTATTATGAATAGCGTTGTTTCTATTCAACAGCAGCGATAGCTGTTGTTAACGGTCTTTCCGCTTTTTTATTCTTTCCCACCCATCCCAGAAAGAGTAAACATAGAATCATCAAGTTGAGGAATAATGCTACAATCAATAGCGGTTGCCCTCCCTGTGTTTGATAAATATATCCCGCAATAGGACTAACTACCACACCTAAAGTCTGGATGATTATAGAAAGTATTGCCATGACTTTGCCTGTGTGTTCTCGTGGGAGTTTACGCCCAACTGCTCCCCAAGCAATTGTTCGCCATACCATATCATTCCCTCCTTTAATAACCACAGCAATGAATGCAGTGCTTGCTATTACTGACCATGCGCCTTCATTAGAAAGACTGTTTGTCCACTTAGGTATTGATTGTGAATATAAAAGAAGGATAATAGAGAAAGGTAGAAGAAAATAAGCTAAAAACATAACTTTTGATTCATCTTGGCTTTTATCAAGAAGTGAACCAGCGAATAGACCACCGATGATTCCAATTATGGTTACACCAATCATTGTATAATTAATTGCTACATATTCCATTCCAATATCCTCGTTCAGGAAGAAATTTTGTGCAAATCTATAATTAATGTCACTCATTGCATCTATTACAAAAACGATCAAAAAGAGAGGGATTGTAGCCGCTAATACTTTAAAACCCGTTAGATATTGGAGAAAAACATCTTGTGTGAGGTTTGTAGCGCCATTCTCTTCTGGATCTTGCGTTGGAGATGTTTTTTTCAAAAAGAAGAACCGAAGAAAGAAATCAATGGCACTTGAGATCGCTGCAAGATACCAAAAGATCCTAAGTCCACTAACGAAATCATTAGTAATTAAAAAACCTACGAATACCAATCCGACAAGTCCAAAGACTCCACCTAATGTAAAAAGACTTGTTCCTGTTCCTAAATGTTTCGGAGGGAGAGATTCAAACAAGATGGGATCAATTGACGCTTGACAAAACTGACTAAATCCAAAAACTGTCCATGCCAAAAAAAGGCCAAGAAGGTCGGTAGTAATAGCAATAGTGAAACATGCGATTGTAATGAAAAATTTATTGAAAGTTGCCATCCACTTCCGGTGTGGGATGTATTTATCTGCCCAATATCCCCCTATAAGCATGGCAATTAATCCAAGTCCCATTGCCCAGGCATCCGCCAGTCCCAATTCAAAATATGAGATACCAATGTCTCTAAAATAAAGATTCAAGTAAATCCAAGCAGCCATGAACAATGATCCTGTCCAATTCGTTAAAAGGATCACTGTGAAATTTCGTGAACGAAAAATTACCTTGAGATCGTCAATATAGCTCAGTGAAATGCCTCCATGTATAGAGTAAACTCATTAGTTACTAGTACATTAATTGGATGCCTGTCTGTATTGATACATTCTGTTGCTTTATTATTTTTATTAATTTTCTATGTTTGGACAATAAACCCTGAAGTTTAATCATTAAATACAATGAAAGATGTTTCCTTTTATACTCCAAATTGAGATTTTACCTGAATAGTGTTTTCAAGTGTTTTCTTCCTTTATCATAAAAAAGGAGATTGAAGAGGGGTTTTAGATATTATTAAGCGAATAAATGTTACTTACCTTGCAACTGATCCTTTACTAATTTTACAAATAGTTCACTTGTTTCTAGTTCTCGTCCGTTTTCCACTCATTTATTTAGCTATTATTTCAATAATTCATTTATTTCACTTAATCTTGGATCATTACCAATGAGTCTTAGAACATTCTTTTGGTTTAAAGCCTTAATTTCCTCAGAAGTGGTGTTTCTGATTTCTGCAATTGTGGAACACATATTCGCAAAAACTACAGACGGTACTTCAAAGTTAGCACCTGTTGGAAGAACATCAATTTCTAATAACAGTAAATCATCAGGAATTTTTCGTATCTTCTCAATGAAGAAATTTCTCCGTTCTTCGGCCATTCGAGAGAGGTTAACAGGTCCCATCGAATAATAATAACCCTGATCACTAATCTCATCCATTAATTCCAAGGAACCAGAGTAAAAATGGAAAATTGGTTTTTTGATTCTATAGCTTCTTAGGATTTCAAATCCTTCTTGTTCTGTCCCACGAAAATGAAGATTCATAATCATATTATTTTTCTCTGCTGCTTCAAGAAATATTTCAAACAAAGGACGTTGATGGGGAATGCAAGCTTTATCTCGAGCATTCTTTTCATCTAGCCCAATCTCTCCTAGCATAAGGGCTTTGTCACATAAATTCGCTACTTCTTCAAACCTATCAACATATTCATGAGCATACCATGGAAGTATGCCAAAAGAGGGAAAGACATACTTTGATTGCTCCGAGTACTCTAGAATTTTCTCATATGATGGAATATCACATGATTGAGCGAATGTAATGATCCGATTCGCTGTGATGTCTTCAATGACTTTCCAGCGGTCATTTACGTTTTTTAGCCACGGTTCATCTAAATGTAGATGGGTATCGACAAACATACTCATATCAACCTCAAATACTTATTTTCTATATTAATCATCTATATTAACGAAATTTAACCTGCCCTGTACACCTTCTGCACACGTATTAGATGGAAAAAAGTAGAGACAATTATTCTAGGATCAACTCTAGTATTCTAAATTATCCCACCATTCCTTTGGTGGGTGTCTCAAATCCCAGTCAGTTCGTGTATCATGAAGAACCCGAGAACAATAAGGATCTCCTTGAGCTATGGTGTGTTCCATGGTAAGTATGATTGATTCATCATAAAAGAATTTGGCTCCCTGATAATCACCATAGCAACAGACATAATATTTCAACTCATTATCAGGTAAATCTTCCAAGGCTTCAACCCAGAGACAGTTATCATTTCGATAGAAGTATTTTCCGTTAGGCAGTAGTCCATGCAGCATCACCCATTCAGAAGGATCAAGATCAGGTTTTGATCTCTTTTCAAATATAGCTTCAATCCCTGCAAATTCATGTCCTTCTGGTCTTTCTCTCTCCATAATATAATGAGTAACATATCTCTTATAGAGTTTAATTGCTTCTTCTCGGTCAATCGTCTTTGTCAGAGCTAAAAGCTGGTAATAGCCTTGAAGTAGAAAAGATCGTAGGTAAGTCCCTTGTTTAACTTTTACATTGTCTTTCATCCAATCTATGTCTTTAGGAAGTTGAAGTACCTGCAAATAATAATTCATAGCATTTTTTGCGAGTTCTGGGTGTTTCGCAAGATAAGGCATTTCTCCCAAAAATTTTGGTAGAACTTCTTTTCCTCCAATGATGTCCCCTGTCAAAAGTTGGTGATATTCAGATAGTAATTTTGCTATATAATTGGACAAAATCTCTTGTTTATTCTCTTTGATAAATCCAAGCATATAGTTTAATCTATTTAAGGATGATTTTGCACGTACATCCTCAACTGGTTGAACTTCTTGTTCTAGTTCTAGTGCATTTGGATTTAGTTCTCCAGTTTTTACACATTTCATATTTAAAACACCATTTGTTCATTCTAAGTAATTGCTAATGTGAGGAGTTTTTTTAATTGTTTAATTCCTAGTTTTATGATTCTATTCTTTCTATTTTGAAACAAACTGGTCGTATACCATCTGTGCAGCATGTATACATCACGTTATCTTCTGTCCAGGTATGATCTCCTCCAAAATTCAGGGTACAGACATCTTTATACAAATCGTGCCATGCCCATCCACAGAAATCTTCTGGTTTTTTCAATCCCTCTACAATGAATTCTTGTCCATCTTTAAAAGAGGTACAGATTGTTACTGTGTCTCCATTCGGCTTTTTTATTTCATGTCCGAAAACATCTTCAGGACGAAACCTTTTGATCACTGATATCTTAATTTTTGTCATTATTGGTTTGCTCCTTTCTCTAGAATAATTTTCTTGTTAGGTGAGAATGCAATATATTTAAATATATTGTTAAGAATAGACCCTAAGAAGATAATCTGTAAACATGTCAGAACAATTTTAAACACTGCAAAAATTATGATAATCGCTTTTTTAGATTAGTAGAGAGTTAATTAACTTCTTCAATAACTTAAGATGGGTTCTGAATTATGGAAGTTCAAAAATATGGCGTTTTTAACTCTAACCATGAAATCAAAATAAATCTTTAAGAGTTTGTGAATTGAGTTGTCCTTTTATTATATTACAAGATCAGTGGATCATTCCTCACTTGGACGGTGTTTATACTTAAATCTCCATCCTAAAGAGAAAACGTGTACCTTAAATTGTGTCTATTGTCCTGTAGGATCTACTATCAACCATACAACAGAAAGAGAAGAATATTCTCCTAAAAATGAGATCTTTGCTGAAATCTACCACTATATAACTAAGCATGAACAACCTGATTATATCTGGCTTCAAAGTAGAGGAGAACCTGCACTATATTTGCAATTCGGTAACCTGGTGCAGAAGATTAAGAACAGTTTCAAAGGTATAAAAGTCGCTGTTTGGACAAATAGTACACTTTTTCCAAGATGGAATATCCGAGAAGAATTTTCGAAATGTGATCTTATAATCTCGGATTTAGATAGTGTTCTTCCAAAGGAATTTACAGGGATTAATAGACCTCATAAGGATATTAATCATGAGAATGTACTACTTGGAATTCGAGAGTTTAAGAAATGGTTTTCCGGTGTATTTAGGTTACATACTGTTTTTCTAAATGGTTTAAATGACACTGAAGGTAATTTAGAAGGATTAAAAAAATTTTTAGCGGATATTTCTCCAGAAAAATATTATGTGACCTTTGGACAAATTAAAGGGATTGATCCTGTCACTGATGGCTTTAAAAGTCTCTTAAACGAAAAATTTAGCGAGGTACCATACGAAATCACATTTCTTAATTAATAGAGTGAGGTTGAGTAGGGGTGAGAGCAACTGTTACTCGAATTTACACGGAAACTGGGAAAAGATTGTACGGGTGATGGTCAGATGGATATAAAGAAAGTCTATAACTACTCAGAAAATGCGAGACTAAGAGTAAATTTGACTGAAGAATTAGTTAAATACGTTAAAGGATTGGATAGGTTCTTAGAAAACCTTCAAAAAAATAAACCTGAGATTTATGAGGAATATCAAGAAGCTCTTCAAAATAAACTATTATCGCTAATCACGAAACCAGCAGCCGATTTAGAAACTATAGGTATCCCAAATTTGCAGGTAGTAATTCGAGGATATAACAAACATCAAAAATTATACTTTTCCTATGCTCTTCACTTATTAAAGATTCCTAAAGATTATTCTTCGGAAACTGTCGACTTATTATGGCTGCAATTCCTTAGAGCAAGTTTGTATCCCATTTATTATCGCGCTTTAGTGCTATGTGATATTCTTGAACGAAAAACAGGGATAAAATTCTTGAAAAACTATATTGTTAAGACACAATATGAACAAACTCAACCAAATCTAAAATTAGAAGATGTCAACCATTATTGGGAAGATGACATCCGAGAAAAAGAAAATCCTGCGCCTCAAGATATAATTGCATTTCGTTTTCATAAAGGGAAAATAGGAGCGAGAGTCGATAGATGTAGATTGCATGAAGTCATGAAACCTTTGAAGGATCCTGAACTTTCACATCTTCTTTATTGTTATGGTGATTATGCTGGTGTTCAGGCAGAGAATCCAAATTTTGTCCTTACAAGAACTACTACCTTGATGCAAGGCGGGTCTTATTGTGATAACTGCCTACATGATAAACGCCATGTTTCTGAGATCAAACATCCTAGTCAGAAGTTCTATCAAGATCTTGATTCAAAATCTGAAAACTAGAAAATCCCTCTCGCAGCCAGCTTCTTCAATTTTTTCAAAACCTCTTATTCAATGCTATTGATGCGCTAGAGACAACCGAGCTTCCCCGTAACATCAATATTTCTACAACAAAGACCAATGGAAAGCTTGAAATTATTGTTCAAGACAATGGAAAAGGGATTCCCAAAGACACCTTACCTCATATATTTGAACCATTCTTTACCACCAAGAAGGTAGGTCAGGGCACAGGACTCGGGTTATCCATTTGTCGCGCGATCATTGAAAAACACAAGGGCTCAATTCAGGTAGACAGTGTTCTTCATGAAGGGACAACTGTTATTATCCAATTGTCAATTAAGAATGAGAGACTAGTCTAATGGAATGTTCTGTTTTTGTGAAGAAATCAAACTTATCACGGAAGAACATTATATCCAATTTTGGTCAAAAGAATGCAAACCTTTTAATGATGGGGAAGTCCATGACAAATGGGGACACTGATGGATTATGAAGTTACAATTGATAAACAAGGAAGAATTGTCATTCCAAGTGAAGTGCGCAAAAGGTATGGTCTCCTTCCTGGTCGCAAAACATTCCTTACTTTATCAGGAAATAGGTTGATATTAACATTAGAAGATGTGGATCTTACAAAACAGGTGGGAGCATGGTATGAACAAATGTTAGAGAATAAGGTCCAAGCATTTTCAGCTACAGAAAACTATCCTGAATCCAAATGGATAAGTGAAGAGTATGGAAAAAGAAAAGCTGGTCTATTGGGAAGGAATAGTTGATGTAGGAGTCCTTGTAATTGCACATTTCGACAATCCTGCGAAAAAATCTGCATTAACATTTCTAAAAAAGGTTTTATTAGGCGAAACACATGTTATGATTCCCAACACTGCATTAATAAGTTCTTATCACGTTCTAACTCGTTATCTGAAAGTTCTTAAATTGGAGGCGAAGAATAATCTCTCTAACACGGCACAAATACACTCTAATGCATTCTATAGTGATATTAGTACAGATACGGTACTACAAGCCTTTGATTATGCTGTATCATATAATATTGAATCATGGGATGGGTATTATATTGCTCTAGCAAAAGAGAATGGCATTTCAACTATATATTCTATAGATAAAGATTTTGAGAAAGTTCATGGCTTTCTCGTGAAAAGCCCAGTTCCTGATGAGTTAATGAAGCAATACTATGAGTTTATAATGAAGAAAAGCAAGAGTTAACTAAAGTTTTTTCTATTGTTTCTCTATCGTTGTCTACTTCTTTTTTACTTTAGTAATTGATTCTATTACTGATGGATTTAAGAGTCCTTAAACGAAAAATTTAGTGAAAATACAGTAATGATTCTGATTTGGCAGTTTTAGTTTTCTAAACATATTTATACAGGATATGACCTTGTATACATGATAGTAATGAGTGTCTTATCAGTTCGATTAGATCCGGAATTAGAAGAAAAACTTCAATTTCTTCTCTCAAAACGCAAGATCAATGATAAATCTGCTTACATTCGACGACTCCTTGACAAATCCATCGCTAACGATTTATTGGACTATTTATCTGAAGAAGTAAGAAAAAAAAGACTTAGTGCCTGGAAAGCTGCAGAGATAGCAAAGATCTCTCTTCGAGCCATGTTACAAGAACTGGCTCTTCGTAATGTTATGACTGTCGATGAATACAGTTTAGAAGAAGATTTACAATTTGGTTTGGGGGAGTAATTTGATTGGAGTAGTGAATGCCTCTCCATTAATATATTTAAGCAAGTTAGGTATCCTTGACTTATTACCAAAAATGTTCAAAGAAATATTCACTGTTCAAGAGGTTAAAACAGAGGTTCTTCGGAAGGAAGAAGCTCCTGAATTGCCAGCACTACGGCAAGCTTTTTCTAATTGGTTGAAAATAAAATCCATCCGCAATAAAGATTTACTCTCAAGATTGTTAGATTTACCGCCTCATTTAGGAGAAGCAACAGTTCTAACTTTAGCTAAGGAAATATCTGAGGAATCTCAGGAAACTGTTATAATCATAGATGATTTAGCTGCGAGAGAGATAGCTCGAGCAATGAGATTAAAAATCACAGGCACACTTGGTGTTCTGCTTAGAGGATGGAAAATTGGTCTTCTAGCAAGAGAAGAAGTGAAGATTTATTTAAAACGTCTAAATGAAGAAACAGATTTTAGAATGACAGTAAAAATATATTCGAAGATTCTGGAGCAATTAGCTGAATAGTTACAAAATGCTGCACATTCCTGTGTCTTTTATTCATTGAAAATGTCTTTAACTGGAATAGAAAGACCTTTTAGGACTTCTAAAGAACTTTTAACTATATCATTTTCATTGAACTGCGAAAAAAGCGAGTATTTATCTTTCTGTAACCGAAATAATTCGATTATTTTATTTCCTGGATCTACAATCCAATATTCTGCTACTTTATACTTTTCCGCTAGGTTTTTTTTCCATCCATAATCTGATTTTCCAGAATCGGGGGATAAAATCTCAATGATTAATGATGGTGCTCCATAAACATAATTCTTGGTTTTTTTGGGTAAATCTTGAATTGATAGAAAAATTAGATCTGGTTGGTAACCATCATCTTCAGAAAATTTGACGTCTATAGGAGCAGCATAAACTTCTCCAAGTTTATTTTCTTTAATAAAACTCAATAAAGCTAGATGAAGGTTAGCCGAGACTTTTTGATGTAGTAAGCTAGGTGCAGGTGTAATAATATGAACCCCACTGAGTAAATGATGTCCTAAACCATCATAAGGGATTTTTTGAAATTCCTCATAGGTTAGTTTTACAGTTCCCTTTAATTCTGCTGGTACTGTTTTGATAGATTCAGTCATTGATTTTTTCTAATGTTTATAATTTATAAAACTTTCAATTAGTGCTTCTTGTGAATTAAGAAATACTCCAAATGTCTACTTTTTTCTTTCGTTTTTTGATTACTCCTGTAAATGCCCCCATACAGCTGATAGAAGCTTCAATAAAATTCCCAGTCAAAGTATTACACATAATATCTAATGCAGTCATTAGTTCACCTGTTTTTTCTTAATTTCTTCAATTCTAGATACAAAACAGAACTCGTATCCGCTAATGCTTAGAAGTAGAAAAGATTATTAGCAGCTTGTCCTGCTTATGAGACACCGCTAATATCTACAGGTTTCTTTCTTTTGCCTTAAAGTCCTTTAACTGCACCCCCAATGCCAAGGCAGTCTAATGCTTAGTTTCTTAAACGAAAAAATTAGCGATGTATCATACGAAATCACATTTCTAGCTTACATGCAAATTTTATGTAACTTTCATATTTTGCTAGCGTTAATCTTTAAGAAGTGTACCAACTGTTGATTTAAAAGCTTAATAAATGGTCATTTATCTGTACAAATTGAGAGGATTGGAAATTTTAGAACTTTATAAGAGAAATGGCATATAGTAAGATAGATGATGAACAGGAGAAAC
>JAEOTF010000106.1 GCA_016840025.1 Candidatus Hodarchaeota archaeon | reverse complement strand
GTTGAAAGATGTGCAAAGAAATTTGCTTTATGGTGGGGAGTTTTACAAGAAATGAAAGGTAAAGAGAAGGAAGAGGTCTACGAACGATTATCTAAGGTTTTTCTTGAAAATGCGGAGTCATTTCGAGAATCTACAATTGAAGAACTATCAGCTGAGCTGTTCCGAACCGTTGGTGCGGTCAACTTTTCTTCACGCTTACAAACTACTTTTGAATAATAAACATTAAATTTACAATCATTATGTGAGCAGGATAAGTTCTGCCTGAAAAACAAGTAGATAAGCCTTCTATCCAATTTAAAAGATTATTGTAAAAACTATCTAGTATCTTCGATTTGGTGTTCAAAATTGTACTTAATATTCTTTAATTTTCATAAGAAAAAATTATTAGATTGAATACTAGGAACATGGTGCATATGAATAAATCAGAAAATCTTGTTAGAGGGGTATTTAATTTAATTACTGAAAAAACAACTTCAGCAATGACATCTGAACTAACTGAATATACTAACTCCTATAGGTATCCTTCCCGAACAGTCTCCCGGGGTGAGATCGCAAAAGACCTTCAGGATCTTAGTAAGCGATTAAATAAAGTTAGTAAACGAATCATAGAAAGCACCCAAATTGATGTAGTCAAAACCCTCTATAAGCATATGGATGGAAGTATGAATAGGGAAGATCTCATGCGTTTATTTGACGGGTTAGATTTACGAATCGAAGCGAAAATAGAGGGGACTAGAAAAAACTTCATGCGTACAATACCTAATTATGTTCCACCCCGAAGTACAAAGAATCTGCTTAATGATTTAGGGAATAAATTAATACGTGTAAATCGGATAGAACTAAATACTGTAGGGGATAAACTTTCTCAGGATGTAATGAACAAAACAAATGAAGAGGATGATTCTTCTCTGTGGAATGGATTAGTCTAATAATAGAATTAGACAAAGAAAAGCAAGATAAAGCTGATATATATCGAAAAAACAACGAATAGCTAATGGACTTATCAGATATTTTCTTCTTATTTGCTCTTGGTATCACCCTAGCTGTTCCTATAGGGCCCATTAACCTAGAAATGCTTAAACAAACACTTTCACAAAAGAAAGGGTGGTTTTTAGGGATCATTACAGGGATAGGCGCCATGTCAGGTGATTTCGTCATTGCGATGACAGCGATGTCACTTGGATCAGAATTTTTAGAAGATGCAATAGAAAATTCAAGTGTTAAATTTATTCTAGTATTGGTAAATGTCCTTATCTTGAGTATAATGGCATGGGGAGCTTGGAAAACAGAAATTACCGAAGAAATGATCATTACTGAAGGATATAAGCAAAAAACAAAGCATATGACATTGGTGCAACAATATCTAAAAGGTTTTGCACTTGTTTTGACTTCACCTTGGAGTTATTTATGGTGGGCTTCTTTTGGATCCTATCTTCTAAGTAAAGGACTAGATTTAAGTTCAATTCCCGCAAGATTGACTGCAACCGCATTTTTTCTAGCCGGTATATTCACCTGGGTTCTTCTTTATTGTTTTTCATTAGGATGGTCAAGAAAGCTTTCAAATGTTAAAACTCTAAACCTTATTACGAAAACAAGCGCATTTGTGATTTTTCTTATTATGATAAAAATATTAATTGACGCATTTGTCTAAATATCACCATGAAATAACTTATTTTTATGTTTTTAACATGATGGAAGACAATTATTAGTCAAGTTTGCTCCTAATAGGTCTACTATGGAAAATTATACTGTTATTGACAATCTTAGTGAAAAGCTTTATATTTAACGTTTTTTGTTATCAAATCATGATCTATTAGAGATGGTCATTTTCATGAATAAAAAGGCAACAGTTTTCGTTATATTTTTTATAGCTAGTTTTTTAACCTTTTCGACACCCCTTTCTGTTGAAGTTCGCGCTGCTCAAGCAGGAGATGTCATTATTACAGAAATCATGAATAACCCTGCTGCTATTTCTGATACTACTGGAGAATGGTTTGAATTATACAATCCAACAGGAGATGCGATTGATTTAGATGGTTGGATAATAAGTGAGGCTGGAACCGCTACTCATACAATTGTTGGTCCACTCATTATTGCTAGCGGAGCGTATCTCACTTTAGCACGATCAGCTACCCCTGGATTCACTCCAGATTATGTTTATATTCCTAGTCCAATTAGTCTAAATCAGGATGCAGATTCTGTTGTAATCACAGGTGAGGGAACAGAAGTAGCGAGAGTTGATTATGATAGTAATGAGGGGTGGCCACTAGCAGCAGGGTACTCCTTAGAATACAAAGAACTCACTTCAACAAACCAGAATGTCGCATCTAGTTGGGGACCAGCCACTACCGACCTTGGTAATGGCGATTATGGGACACCTGGTTCACAAAACTCAGGAGTTCCTGAATTTAACCATTTATTTGTCGTTTTCATTCCTTTCATCACACTAACTTTTATAATCTTAAAATATAAGAGGTAATACAGCACCAATCCCTTCACTCCGACAACCTATCTTATTAGTAGCGTACGTGTATTTTTACTCATGCATAACAAAATATTCGCTACTTATAATTGATACATTTGTCTGAATATTGCCATTATATAACTTCTTTTAGATTGATATGAAGAATAAACATTCAAATGTAAGATTCAATAATCATTACGGAAGATAGATGTTGTATCTAAGTATATCATCTCAAGCACAGAGATTAAATGATTAGAATGTCTTAATAAATAAAATTCGAATGTTTTCTACGGAAAATAACTGGGTTTTAGCCCATAATTTTTGTGTACAGATTGTTAAGGTAGGATCCTCCCAATAGGTATTTTTATATGGTAATAATTTTAAAGGTTTATATATTAGTCAAAATGGACTAATCTATATGGACTATAAGAATTAGCAACCAAATTTCCCCAAAATGGTTCGATGATCAATATGGAACGCAAAATCCTCTTGTTGGGATTATTACGGCAATTTGATATGTATGGTTACAAATTAAATGAGTTTATTGACACTCATATAGAAACAAGTATCCAATTAAAGAAACCTACAACATATCGTATCTTGCATAAGATGGCAGAAGAAGGATGGATAGAATTCAAAGAAGTTCAGGAAGGGAATCGTCCATTTAAACGAATTTATTCTATCACATCCCAAGGAGAGCTAGAATTTCAGAAACTATTACGAAAAAGTCTTTCAAACTATGAACCCTCTGAATATAGAAGTGCAATCAGTCTAGCATTTGTAGATGCACTCCCTTTGGATGAAGTTGTGAGTTTACTGGAAAAACGACGTGAATTACTAAAAAAAATACTCCAAACGACTCAAAAAAATGCAGAGGGTCATGGTCATTTCAACCTGCTAATTGATCATCGAATTCGACATCTTTCTACTGAGTTAGAATGGCTTAATGAAATAATAGATCACTTTAAGAGTGGTAAAATGGCAGAAATAAAATTTAAAGTTAATAATAAAAAAATAAAGGAGTTTAAACAATGAGTAACAATAACAACTCTAATTTCGCAATAGAAACTACTGAACTCGTTAAAAAATATGGTAATGAAGTTCTTGCAGTTGATGGAATTAACCTGTCAATTCCTAGCAATATCATTTTTGCTTTACTTGGTCCGAATGGTGCAGGTAAGACTACGACTATATCTATGTTAACAACACTCTTTGAACCTACCTCAGGTTCTGCTAAGGTTGCTGGTTTTGATGTAGTTAATCAAGCAATGGATGTTCGTCGTCGTATCGGTGTAACTTTCCAAGAAATGGTATTAGATACTGAATTGACGGGGCGACAAGTGTTAGATTATCATGGACGTTTGTACGGGTTGAATAAAAAGGAGCGTCGGGCAAAAACTGCTGAACTTCTTGCCCTTGTTGAATTGGATGAGGCTGCGGATCGACTTGTACGCACCTACTCGGGCGGGATGAAGCGTCGTCTGGAATTAATTCGTGCATTAATGACTGCACCGGCTATTCTCTTTTTAGATGAACCTACTTTGGGTCTTGATCCGCAAACACGTAGTCATATCTGGCAGTATATACTGAATTTAAAAAAAGAAAAGGGAATGACCCTATTATTGACTACACACTACATGGATGAAGCGGAACAACTTGCAGATCAAGTTGCTATTATAGATCATGGGAAAATTGTGATTGAAGGTACTCCCCAAGAGCTAATCGATAAAATGGGAGCGGATGTGATCCGTATAATTGGAAAAGGCCAAAAGGACCACTTCATTGAGAAGATTAAGAGTTTATCATATGTGCAGGTAGTGAATCTCGGTGATGAAGATCTTCAGATTGGGGTGGATAATGGTAATCGTAGATTGGTTGAAATCATTTCATTAGCCAATAAAGTTGAATTTCACATAGAAGATGTTTCTATTACCAAGCCGAATCTAGGAGAAGTGTTTTTCCAATATACAGGTCGTTCTTTGAGGGATGAATAGATAAAGGTGATAATAAAATGACGGCAACATATACATTATGGCACAAGCACATGCGGAAAATGTTAGCACAACCTGCAGAGATAACCGGGATGCTAATCCAACCAATTCTTTGGGTTGTTTTATTTGGTGTGGGGATGAAGAGTTTGTTTTCTTCAATGGGTGGTTCTTCTGGTTCTTACATCGCTTTCATGGCTCCTGGGATTATAGCTTTGAGTAGTTTAGGGGGAGCCATTGCAGGTGGTTCAGGTTGGTTAAATGAACGTCGACAAGGCATCGTAAAAGAATATTTGGCGGCTCCCATTTCAAGGACAAGTATTCTCGCAGGGAATGCTTTCACCGTGGTTACTAAAAGTATGATCCAGGCGATTCTAATATTCCTGGTCAGTCTTCTTATGGGTGCAAGGATCTCGAATAATCCATTAAAATTAGTAGGGGCAATTTTACTGGTGGTAGGCTTTGGTTTAGGATTTGCAGGGGTAGCAATAGCTATTGCTTCCTTAACGGATACACCTGAGGCATACCATATGATGATTTTTCTGCTTAATCTCCCACTTTTGTTTGCTAGTAATGCCTTATACCCCATTGATGTTATGCCTGATTGGATGAAGATAATTTCCTATCTCAATCCTACAACCTATCTTATTAGTGGCTTACGTGAGTTTTTATTCACGAATGATAATATTATGGCGACTAGTGCAACAATACCAATCTGGTCATCATTCTTAGTAATTGCTCTGTTTGCATTTCTGGGAATGTTATGGGCAAAGAAGGCTTTCAAAAAATCCTTAGCCAATTAACGGAAGAGAAAAGCCTGAGATCAAACAAATAATAGCTTCTTTAAGATTAATAAAGGAATGGTTAGAGATCCACCAACAGCAAGTGCAGTTGCAGCAGTAGTTCCCTTATCCTCAATTTTCTCTTTTCCATATTTTTTATTCAGAACAATTCTTGAGATACCACCAAAAGCTAGAGCAACTGCCATATGAGGAGGAAATATTACACCAAATGCAAAGCCAATAGCTACGCCTGGTCCGAAAAATAAAGCTGTAATTGCTCCTATTCCTAACTCTTCTAAATTCAAAATGGAAGTAAAACTACCCGCTGCAAAAGGGGCAATAAAAGCTGCTAAAATAGGGAATGAGGGAGCAGGGAGCTGACTTGTTCCTATTCCGAATGCATTCCAAAGCAAAAGAGCAAAAATAGGGGTGGTTATTATTGCAGGTATGTAACCTACAAGGTAAGCTCCTATCATTGTTCTTGTAGATAAACCTTGAGCTTTAGCAAACTTAGCATTACGTACTGCAGCAACTGTTTCACCGACTTCAGCTTTAGGAGTTGCGACATACGGCGTTATTCCCCTTGCACCAGCTAAGAAAAGAGGAATCATATCGAAAATGAATGGAGGAATTATAGCAGCACTTGTTTTAGCTATACTTTCCGTAGCAAGCATTCCTGATATTATTGTCCC
>JAEOTF010000105.1 GCA_016840025.1 Candidatus Hodarchaeota archaeon | reverse complement strand
CAGTGGATAATGAATAATTATTGAGAGTGAGAGCTAGTTGAGAATTTCCGTTTTAAAGATGTTAGGAATAAGCTTACTGCTTATTTCAGGATTTGTTAGTCTTCCAGTACCAGTTTCTGGAACTGATGATAGTTATAGAATTTTGGTTTATCAGGATACCTATCACCCATCACCTGGGGACACAGTAACGCTATTTGCCACACTTTACAGTGGTACAAATGTTATCCAGAACGTTGTGTTAAACATAAGTTCTTGGGAACTCGATTTTGACGAAACATCCATGACTCCACAAGGCAATGGCTTGTTCAGCTATAGCTTGTTAATTCCCGAAGATCATGAAGATGATGATGTTTCTGTTACCATTGATGCCTATATTGAAGGTACCTGGACCGTGGATGAGTGGTATAGAGTGGATCTTGAAGTACCAGTAGAACGAGAAAGTTTACATTCAATATCAAAACAGCATGTAAAACTAGGAGACACTTTAGAGATTCAATCATATATGCCTGATATGGCGGATGGGACAATTGACAATGGATCTGTTTCTATAATCATCGATTCTGACTTAGGAATTTTAGAAACGAATCTTAACTCCACTTATCTCGGAGATGGTGTATTTAAAACAAGCTGGCAAGTACCTACGGATTTAGATCTTACTGCTCCCCAATGGGAAGAGTCAGAGCTCACAATTCAGATTTATACTGAAGGTCTTGTTTCTGAATCAATTTATCGTTACATAGATATAGGTGATTTTCTCCTTTCTGTGATAACAAATATAAACGGAACCACTCTAGAAGTAGCTGTAGCGGTCCGTACTCTAGATTATCAACCTGTATCTGACGCGGCTATATTTTTGACCTTTACTCAAGAAATAGGCGATTATCCCTACGATGAATTTGTCGAGAATAAAACTGCTCCTTCGACAGATTCAAAAGGTCAATCACAATACTCCTATCAACTACGCGAGGATTGCCATGAAGTCAGTGTAAGAGTTCGCGCAACTAAAGATAATTCAGTAGTATATAAAATGACATCAGAATATAGTCCGTTAGTACAAACCCAATATTTGTTTGTTTCACCTATGGCCCCTAGTCTCGAAGAAATTCAGAGTCGTGCGGAAGAACAAGAAGAGTTTTCGATTTATAATACATATATAGTAATGTTAGGCGACGACATTCTTGCTAATGAACATATCACAGCATACATTACAGCACCAACGGGAATTATTCAGGTAACGAACTATACAACTGATAATGATGGATTTTTTGAGATTAATCTATCACCTTCTATTCTTAAGGATTATAAAGAAGCCACAATGCAATTCGCTCATTACAATGGTACACACTGGATCCAAAGTGTTTTCTCACATACTTATTACTCGGATGACGAATCCGGCGACTATGGGGAATTGGGTGCCATTTCGGTGGATTTTGAAAAGAAAGAACTCGCAACGATAGCGAAAGTCACCCTAAAAAACCTTAAAGACACTCCGTTCGTTGAAGTTCGCCTATTTCCCTATATTGAAGACCGAGATATATTTACTTCGACACTTCCTTATCTCTCTCCTCCTGACATTGGAGGAATTCCTCAAGATGGCACTGTTTCTATCGAGCGTGTATTACCAAATGAAATGACTCCAATGTACTTTGTGGTCCTCGCTAAAATGGCTGACAAGACCTCTCCTTCGGGTTATACACAAGTTGGATGGCTAATTGATGCAGAAGGAAACGTGATAGATGTAGAGAAGAAATCCGAACCAAAGGGAATTATTGGGTTAAGCGTCGAATGGATCCTGTCTGCGGTTCTTTTTGTTGCAATAAGCAGTTTATACTTGCGCCGTCGGTCTAAATAGTTTTAATGGAATAAATTCGGGCTTAAAAGCTTATAAATACCAAGAATTTTCTACAGCCCGTCTTTTTATCCTTTTTTATTTTTAGAAATGCTAAGATTCTCATGAGCTGTAAGATCTGTAAGACTAAATGCTGAAATGGGTTCTTTTGAATTTCCTTATCTATAAAAAAGTAATTAGCTAAGTTCTGATAGATATTAAATCATGTTGCCATCACGAGAAATCAAGGAATATGCTATAAAGAATGGTGCAGATCTAATAGGGATCGCTTCAGTTGACCGATTCGAGGGAGCTCCCGATGGACATCGACCCATAGATCTATTAACCGATGCAAAAAGTGTTATAGTCGCTGCAAAGCGTATTCCTTTCTCCATCATTGATTCTATTCCTAGTCCAAATTATAGTGTCATTTATCGCAATCTTAATGAACAGCTCCGCATGCTTGCCCACAATATCTCCCTCTTCATTGAAGATCTCGGATTTGAAGCACTACAAATTGATCCCAACATATCAGACTTCGCACGCGATGTGACAATAATAAACGAAAAACCAAAACCCCAAATAAAAATGCTGGGCGACTTCTCTCATAGGCATGGGGCTGTGTTGACTGGGCTAGGGGAGATAAGTGCTGCCTCTTATGTAGTAGTCCCAAATTTCGGACCAAGGATCAGGTTCGTAACGGTGATAACTACTGCTACTATAGAGCCTGATCCACCGTTTGCTGAACCAAATAGACTTTGTAAACCCAAAAAGTGTGGGTTGGTTTGCGTTAATGCCTGTCCTCCAAAGGCTCTGAGTGGAGATGGGACTATAGACCATTTTAAATGCCGAAGTTACAGGGCACCCAAACTTTGTACTCTAGAATATTTCAAAGAAATTGCCAGATTATATGATAAAGGACTTTCTCTGATAAGGAGAATCAGTATTCTTTCTCATAAACTCTCATCATCGGAACTTGAGACTTGTGGTCGGTGTTTAAAAGCCTGTCCAATTGGTATTACTATGTAGTGCTTTATCAGCAACTTTTTTTGTAGGTAAGTCATCTTAAGAGAATCATCTGTTCTTTCTTACTGACAATAACCAGAATAATTTTATCCTCAGTTTTTTAAGAACTTCTTACATTCAGATACAATGTCATTTGCCTTAAATAATGGTTGGATGTCTTGGTACAGTGAATAATGAGAATAATAGGGAAATTTCATCCAAAACAACTTTAATTTCAGCCTTCTTCGTACATGGGATTGTAGAAATTCCTTATTTCATCTTTCCTGTCATTATTGTCTTAATTGAAAAAGATCTCTCTAAGAATTTAGGAGAGTTTACATGGTTAGGATTAGGATCAATAGGTACAATTGCTGCTCTTGCTTCTGGTCTCCCCTCCCCTATTTTTGGCTGGCTAGCCGATAGATATCGCCGTGGAATGATGATGACAGTTAGTTTAATTCTAGGTTCTTTTGGCGCTCTGATTGTAGGTTTGTGGGGAAAGAATTTCTTCCTCCTTCTCATTGGTATTGCATTTACTGGCTTTGGCAATTCACTTTATCACCCCCCTGGCTTATCTTTTGTCTCAGAAGCTTTTATCGATCCTGAAAGTCAAAAATATTCGTCTAAATACAATCGAATATTAGGCATTCATGGTGTAGGGGGGACAATTGGTGCTTCAACAGGACCTTTGTCAGTATTCTTCTTTATAGAATTTTTCTCGTTTGACTGGCAACAAATTTATTTATTTTGGTCTCCATTTTTATTATTAATAGCCTTAATATTCTGGATTTCTGTTGCGCGTTATGAATCTAAAGTTGAGCTTCTTTCTCAAGTTGGTCAGGAATTTAATGATTCCGAAGGTAATAGTGGAAAAACTGAGATTAGAAATATAAAATCACTCTATATTGTGTTTATCTTTATGTTTGCGATGTCTTTAACTTGGGGTATGATTAGTTTTATTCTAGCTCCCATTCTGACTGAATACAAGGATTTTTCTGTTTCGATGGCCGCTCTTTTTGTTGGTAGTTCCCATCTGATTGCAGCGTCAGGTCAATTGGTTGGAGGAGTTATGGGAGATAAATACAGCGAAAAAATTGCCCTTTCCTTTGCAGCGTTACTTCAATTAGGGATTATAATTGGTATTTTTCACCTTGATATCTATGTTATCCTTTTTCTTTTGTACATTCTTTTGAGAATAGTAAACTCAATGTTTTGGCCTTTAACCAATAGTCTTCTAGCCAAAAGTTCAACTCATCGTGGAAGCGCGTTTGGCTGGTTTATGCTTATTGTCAATACAGTTCGAGCTGTCGGACCGAGTGTCGATGGACTAATTATCAGTGTAGCTCCTGATAGTTATTTCTGGATATTCACAATTGCGAGTATTTTTTCACTTCTGGCCTTTATTTCCATGCAATTTGTAAGGAATCCAGAGGTTACCGCTTCTATCCGATCCTAAGAAAATTCATATAAATGCAATAAAAGTGACACCCTTTCATTGTTTTGGTGATT
>JAEOTF010000104.1 GCA_016840025.1 Candidatus Hodarchaeota archaeon | reverse complement strand
CGCATATTCCTTCTTAACAACCTCCCAAATAATGGAGAAAAGACGAAAACAAAAATTCACTGTCAAACATCAAATTGAAAATGAACATATACACTATGTAGATTATCCGACGTATAGGAGACTCAAAAATGGACTTTAGAGTCTATGAACTCAACTTTGATCAAATACAATCTATTTAACTGAAGACTGTTTTCAGAAGGTATTCGTGGAATCTTTTAGTTAATTCTAGCAGGTTAGAGTAGACGTATTCTATCAAACGAATTCAAGCATGAATGCATAAAAAGGCTTATCCGTCATAGATCTAAAACAAAATTGAGGTGAAGTGGTAAATGCCTGTGAAGCGGGGGATCGGCGTATGGATATTTGTATTCTTAACTTTTTTTGCAGCGTTGAACGCAGTAAGTGCTGTGATCCTATGGGTACGTGGTGATCCAACTGTCCCGAGATTCTATTTAATAGGTGACCTGATAAGCGAATTACAGGTAGAAATGTACTTTTGGACATCTATAGTCGCAACTTTGGTCTTCCTGGGCATTACTTGTATTATTATATACCAACAACTGCCTCCTGATCCAGAAATCATAAAAATGTTCGTAAAGGTGGGAGGCAACCTAACTGCCATTAGAAAGACTCAAGAAGCTACAGCAATTGAACTGATCGGAAAATTAGAAAAAAATAAAACAACCAGTGAAACACTTTTCAAGACAGGAAACACAAATGTTGAGAAGGTTAGAATAGAGATTTTGAACCTATTGAAACAGCAAGAAAATATGTTGCAAAGAACTCGTCAAGATCAAGTTCTACTTGTTGAAAATAAGATTAGTGAAACCAGAGAAGAAATTTTGAATCTCCTGAGTAAACATGAAACGACAATTCATGAAATTGAGAGACTAAGCAAGCGAGGTGCCAGAGCGGCAAACAAACAGCGAGCAGAGCTTACACGTATTAGAACCAAGCTGGACATAATTGAAGATAATCTTCTACCCATTCAACCGGAACTTAGAAGTCGAGACGAGTTGGAGAAGGTAAAAGGAATCGGACCGCGCTTAGGGGAAGAATTGAGATTTGCAGGAATAACTGATGTTGGGGAACTAATCACAATAGACTCGACTATTATAAGCGAAAAGACTCGTACCTCACGAGAAATGGCAGAGCGTTTGCAGGCTTTTGCTCAACTGCTCATGGTTCCCGGAGTGAGTGAGAAAGATTCGGAATTGCTTCTTGAAGCAGGAATTACTTCTCGGATAGAACTGGCCGAGCAAGACCCAATTCAACTTGATAGAAGAATGGGAGAAATCATAAAAACCCATATTCGAGCAGGAAAGATGTCTGAAGATGAGAAGCCAAGGATTGAAGAAATCTCGAATTGGATAAAAATGGCAAAATATTAGCCAGCTAATTCGAAGGAATAGTTAAATATATGCAAAAAGAGAACTATACATCGTCGTTTTAAGATGATAAGAAGACTTGTCCTGGATGTCTTGAAACCGCATGATCCTAGCGTAGTGGAACTTTCTGAAGCCCTGAGCGAATTGACGGGTGTAAATGGTGTAAATGTGATTATCTATGAAATAGATCGAGTAGTGGAAAACGCGAAGGTTATTGTTGCCGGAAATAGGATAGATTTTCACAGCATCAAGAAAAAATTAGAAGAAATGGGGGCCACTATTCACTCTGTTGATGAAGTTGCTGCCGGAAAAGTTATTGTTGAGGAAGTAAGAACACCGCAAGATAGATCGGCAAGAATGTAGAGAAAGGCTGATTCCGATAAGACTTTGTGCAGAGTTGTGACTAGAATTGGCCGAGTTACTCTAGCAAGTCGATCAAATCTCGACATGCGCTAACTTTCATACCTTCCAAGAGTTTTGGTCAACACAAAGTTAAATACCGGATAGCCATGCAATAGAGTAAATATTATGCAATAAGATGGTTCATCTGAAACTATGTAGTAGTAAACCATCAAAGCCAGATAATCAATGCGCGCGCATCAAGGAATTGGAGAAAAGAAAGATTGGGTATCTCTGGAATATTTGAGATTCTATATTCTCCAGTTAATGCTCTTAGAAAGATTATTAACAATCCCGATTTCAAGGGAATCCTCGTAATATTAGCCCTAGTCATGCTCTCAATGGCGCTTGTTCAATATATTGCTGCCTCCAAAAATCTTATTTTCTTTGATGCCAGAATACCCCCTAATGAGAAATGGACAGAATCCACGACCTTTTGGACCTCAAACAGCAATCTTTCCCTGGACAATGATTCCAAAGTTGGGGATAATAGTATTCGATCTCACACTCTAAATGGTACAAGCCTTATTCTGAGTACTTCCAATATTGAACCAGTAAAAGTTTTCGAGAATACTGGCTATAAGGAATTAAATTTTTGGATCAAATGGATTCATGAAAACGAGGAATTCCCGACTAATACAACTCTACGATTATTCTTTGCCAATCAAAGCTATACCCCTGAAATTGACCTAGCAAGCTCGATATCATCAATAAGTGGCAAGTGGAGTAATGTGTCTATTCCTCTTGATCTGGAACGGCAGAATTGGGACTCACTGGATTCAAACTTGAAAAATATAACGGGACTGGAGTTTCGTTTAGTGTGGTCAACACCAAATTCAACGATGAAGCTTGATGATATATACTTTCGAAACTACGTTTCTCCTATCGAGATAGGTGTGACTGGGATAATCGTTGAAAGCCTAATAAATACTGCCATTTCCTTTTCTATGAATTGGATCCTATGGGCTGTTATTTTATTAATGGTTGCTAAAATCTTTCATGAAGAAGTAGGTCCCTGGACGACGTTTTTCATGATTATTGGTTACATCTTTTCTGTAACTGTGGTCTATAATCTAATCAGCGCAACGCTGCTTTCAACGCTTCCCGCGTTAAACCTTCAATCAAAGGCACCGTACGAGATGTTGTCACCCTTTATTGTGTACCAGCTGTGGCCATATCTTTCTCTAGTGTGGGAAATATGGATCGCTGGGCTTTGTGCAATCACATTACGCCTCATGCGTGATCTTACATGGGGAAAAGCCGGAAGCATCTCCATAGTTGCTTTTATTCTGAGGCTAATCTTGAAACTGTTCTTCGGATTCTAAGAACATCGTTCATCTCGTGGATACTGTTCATGGTTCATTGTGATCCTCTCCACAATTTCTTATGCTGACGCACCTGTATACTCTACTGACTCCTTGAGGTCTTCATGGAGCAACACTTATATCAAACATAATCCTCCTTCAACACAACTAGTTAACTTGAATGGAGCTATACCCAAATTGGCTTTAAACGGTGGGTAGTTTCTGTTTTTGTGGCTGGTTTCGCTAGAAAGGACGAAAGAGTAGATGCCCAGAAGGCCCCAAAAAAACACTAAACGTGCTCCAAAAAGAAGATCCAGAGAAAAGAGAACACGGGAATATGCTACGATACCTTTTCAAGGAACTCCCGTGAGAAGGGGAGAAGAAATTGATATTGTCATTGATGACATAGGCAGTCAGGGCGATGGAATATCACGAATTCAAGGTTACCCTATTTTTGTACCTCGAGCGAAAATTGGAGAACGATTAAAAGTCAAAATCGTGAGTGTGGGCAGGAAATTTGCTATGGCGGAAAAAATTGCATAAATCTGGGGGAAAACTTTGAAGATAAATGAATTAAAAGATGGATTGAGAAGAGTGGATGTCGAAGCAAAGGTGATCGAGAAATCTGAAACCCGTGAAGTCCGTTCGAGATATCGAGATGAGACATATCGCGTAGCTGATGCAATGATTCAAGATGACACAGGCAAGATAAAACTAACTTTGTGGAACAACCAAATCGAGCAAGTTAGTGTAAACGATACCGTAAAAATCGAAAACGGATATATTAGATCTTTTAGAGGAGAAATCCAGCTAAATATCGGGAGATATGGAACACTTAACGTGATGTAGGACCGTATATGCAGATAGGGAAAACTGCAGAGTAAACAAGAAATGAAATGATGAAGTGAAGCAAATAGGTTTTTCCGATTAGAAATTCTCAAACTCCACTACACCCATTTATCTAATAATCGGATAAACTAAAGAAGCCGATATAGCTTCTGATTGACATCGTTTGTCTCTGGTTCTTTTTCTGCTTTCAATGATTCAAGACCCAAGCAGCATATATGTTAAAAGTTAAGATTAATATGAAGGGCAGAATTATAGAGGTGAATGTAGCCCGGTAAATTAGCTTCAGCCCGGTAGAGAAAATAATCTGCCGAATGTAGTGGACAAGCAAGGATAAGTGTCCCTTGAATTGCGGGCTTTGGACCCGCCGACGGGAGTTCGAATCTCATTTGGCATGTACTGATGAGCGAAACTCTCCCCCGGGCTACCATAATTCTTAGCATTTTCGCAGTTATTTTGATTATTCATTTTATTGAGGAGTGTGACTAGCGTTTTCAAGTGATTTTCGAACGTCTTTGAAAGATTGAAACCTAATTCTCTCGTTTTAGAAACCAACTCTGAATCTAAGTATAAGACGACATTTCGCTTCTTGCTCATTGCCTTTGCTTCCAATAGTATACAAAGGTGGATCGGCTTTCTGTTAAAAGCTTGGTGCCTATAAGAATGTTGAAGCACACATCGAGTTGGTTAGGTTAATGCCTGTACGAATTCATGTGAAACTTTGAGCTGGAGGGGGAACTGTGAATGTTGTAGGCTTTCCCCTTTTCAGAAAGTAAATCGCTACGGCAACAATGAGTAATACCATGAGAATTATTCCCACCCAAATCCATGGAAATCCTTCAATACTTCCAACGGTAATCACTTCAGTTATCGTGTCTG
>JAEOTF010000103.1 GCA_016840025.1 Candidatus Hodarchaeota archaeon | reverse complement strand
TTTGTACAGGAATTAGAAAAATGCTTTTTTGATACTATAGAAATGATAAAAGAAGATAAAATTGAAGATAGACCTTTAGATATAATAAAATATTCCCCAGAATTAATAAAAACCGTAGATACTAATATATTTAAGCTGGTATTCAAAGAAAAACATGTACCAATGATAATAATGCGATTGTTGAGAACAGGACCAAAGACAGTACAAGATATTTATGAAATGCAAGATTCTGATCATGAACAACTGATTAATTTAGATAGGACAGGTTATAAGAAAAAAGAAAAAAATACGATATATAAAATTATAAAAGAGTTAATCAAACACGGATTTATAGTAGAAGCAGGAAAACATGTTATTCCACATCAAAGTGCAACACAAACGTTGTATGGAAGGTGTGCAGAATTATATGTAATCAAAGATACAAGAATCGAATTTCTCCTTTCTAAGACAATAGAGTCAACAAATGTAATAGAATTAATAGGGGAGATTTTAAAATTAGAAAAGGGGGCAAAGAGCTTTAACAAAGAACAATTTATTGCATTGATTCAAACTTTTATTGGCAATTTATACGAAAGTCTCGAAAAAGCAATGAGTACAAATAAGAATCCTAAAATTAGAGATATTTTGTTTGAGTATAAAACAACAGATGAAAATAGAACTTTTGCCTTTATGACTGGTTTTACCGCTTGGATATTAGATAATAATTTGGTGCAATTTCAACGCAATATTGAGAATTGTTTTTTGTAAGATATTTCAACGTGAGTCTAATCTAAAGTGGAAGAGGAGAATAGTTACTAAATATTGTATGTACAAAATATAATATGTTCATCGAAAGATTAAATAATGTATGTACAAAAATAATAGTGTACATACAATTTATTGGAGTATCACAAAAATGGGTAGAAAATGCTTAACCTCCAATCAGGAGGATAAAGTATTCGATAAAACTCTACAAAAATTTACTTCTCGAAGACAGATCTTCCGTTTATCAAGTGAAGTTGTGGAAATCCTAGAAGAAGTGGATGATAAATCTGGGTTTATTAGAGACGCGATAGTGTTTTATCACACTTATAAAGATCGAATTAAGGTCGAACCGAAATTAGAAACTCCTAAACCCATTGAATCAGTTTCTGAGACTGTTAAGCCTGAAATTATTGACGAAGAAATTAAACCTGAATCTTCACCCGGAACATGGGTACCTCCTTGGAAAAGATCATAATACTTCTATCGTTGCATTAATGATGAGTTAATTGGATCTCCGCAGTTCTAAGCTTGAAGACACTATACAGATTTTGGAGGATGGTGTTCAAATGGTTCCTGATGAGTTTTTCATCTATAAAAAGGGGGCACCAGGCAAAATACAGAGCGTTTATCGTTTTTAGAGTGATGGCGGTGCGTCTTGCGGGCCCATACAGAATACTTGCGAGAATCCCCTCGTCATCCTTGAGAATCACATCATTCTGTTTCAATGTTTGGTCTTGGCCATTTAGCTTCATATATTGTTCCCCCCCTTGTGAAACATCGAAAACAAGATCCCCTTGGATTTCATCTAAATCATGTCCCGAGGTCAGAATCCTATTCTTGAGTTCTGCGAGAAACATGCTATCAACTAGGACTGAAACTTGTGGGAACTTCCTACCGCTTTTAATAGTGTTAATCTGGTATTCAATGGGATATGTTTTTTTCCCCATCTTGAAGTAGGTGTTATAATACAGTATCATGTCGTCTTTATACACTTCTACATTCTCTTCCCTGATTTTTCTTTCTAACAGGCGTTTTTGTTCTTCTAACGTTTCATCCTTCTTTCTATTCGGAACATTTTTTATGATTAGACTTCCGAATATTGACTCAGGATAATTCTTCTTCAAACGGTGTGTGAGTTCTATTTGCATTTTTTAGCCAACCATCAAAAGATAGGTCACTAATCCAACGAGTAAGTAATAGTGTTGAATAGTAAATCCATTATAAAAACTAGGTCTAAGAACTTCAATTCTTGAATTTCTTGCTTTAAATTCCTTTCCCGCGTGGAGGTAGTTGATTGGGATTTTCTTTGAAAGCGATAGCTAAACTGATATAGACAAGAGATAACATAAGATTTAGGTACTGAGGCAATCCAATCTCACTCCAGAAGAGTGTAAATACACCTCCACTTATTAATAAAGCGATTAATACAATTCGAATGAGGTTAGGATCAATGTTGAAATATTCTCCTAACCCTCCGCAAACTCCTGCTATCCATTTATCTTCTCTACTTCGATAAAACTTCCTTGGACGAGTTACTGTGTTAATCGTAGTCCCTCTGCCTAAGTTTATCGATTCCTCCCCTTTTTCTGACCGATTTTGTTGTAAACCGCAGTTTGGACAAAACGAATCTTGTGGATCAACTATCGACCCACATTTCTTACAAGTGATTTCCACTTTTCATCTTCTCCAATCTTTAATTGGTTAAAGAGAGGTTTTAAATCATGCGTTTTAGAATTGGATCCTCATAGACCAACGCTGCGATAATGAGAAGAACACTACTGATGACCCAAAGAATGAAAAAGAGCTCATTTTGAGCGATAGGATACGGTCCGCCTACCAAGCCAAAAGTGTTTACTCCTGCAGGATTAAATAAACCTAAAAAAAATAGAAATGTTAGAAAAACGCTAAAACCACATAAAGAGCGTGCACTCAATGCTCTCATAGCTCTACTACTTTTTTCTTTATATGCATAGAGACATGCTATTAGTAACATCAAAATAAAGCCTAACCCTACGACATAGACAAAATTGATGTCAGGTGCTAATTGAGACGGCACAAAGAATGAGATGATGATCATCACAATACTAGCCATAATGAATACGATAGTTAATCGGGATCTCTTCATTATTATCAACTCTCTCTCGTAATGACAAAAATTCATTTTTGTTTTATTGATCCCTTTTCTCTTTGCATTCTTTCCATTATAAACCTTTACATCTCCTATTAATCCGAAAATATGTTAACTACAAACTGAGAAATAAAGTTTCAGGATCGAAATTAACTGGCCTCTGAAACCACGCTTTTACCCCCTTATTAAAAGTAAATTAAGTTCAAACGACTTCTAAGGACTGGACATCATGAATTTCCGCTGCTTCGATTCCTCTGTAGACAATTCGTGAGGTTCCGCGAATCCTAGCTTCTTTTGTTGTGAAGAAGTAATCAACGACAAAGCTAGTCCCCTTGTCTCGACGAATATCAATCAATTCAACACGTCCTTCAGGAAACTCATTATGAAAGGATTCAATCCACTTTCGATAAGCAGCCTTTCCCCGAATAGGTTTTTCCAAATCTGGTCTATAATATACCACATCATCTGGTAATACCTCAACATATTTGTCATAGTCCCGTTTGTTGAAAGCCTCGTAAGCTTCTTTTGTAAAGAACTTCAAAGCTTTCTGGAAATATTCCTCTACGTCAATTACTTGGTTATTTTCCAATATAACTCACTCACTCGCTCGACTATCGAAAGAGAAGTTGCTAAGTGTCTATTAGTCTCTTTCCTATAGAGACTTTTTACATTATAAACCTTTACATCTTCGTTTCCAGTTTTCTAACACTTTGAATTAATAAATATTAAAGAACAATTGGAGGTCTTTAATCAGTGTAAAAGCATGTTTTATTGCTTCAGTATATTCATTGTAGAGTAATCGTAGAGTAAGTTCTTCCTTAGAAGAACTTCCTTCTTCATTCTATTTTAAGAGTCTTATTACTCTTTTCTATTGATTTGAAAGGTTTTACTGATAAATCATTATCAGAGATTGAATTAATTCCTTAAATATGATTGCCTCATTGAAAATATTAATAAACTAAAGATTTAGCAAGATACTAAATTGTTGTGGAATTGGTGAATTTTGAATTTGGAGAAATATTGGGAGCTTTTACGGAAAGTGGATAGATTATATCAGGCTGGGAAGTACAAGGAAGTCATTGATTTTCTAGAAGACAAACACATTGAATTTCCTTTTGGAAGAGCTGCTCTTGCTTATTCACGAATTTGTGCTGCTTCAAAGTTGGAGCAATATGATTTGTCAATTAAATTAATACAAGACATATTAGACGAAGGTGGATGGTATTCAGAGGTTGTTTTACGGCAAAGTCCCTCGTTGGAACCACTTCAAGAGATTCCCGAGTTTAAAAAGGTATTAAGTGTCAGTGTGGAACGTGCTAAACAAGTTTCAAAGGAGGAACATGACATCACGGTTATTCCAGAAAATGTTAATCCTCGTTATCCTTTAATGCTAGCCTTACACGCTGGTAGTGGCTTTGTTGAAGAAGAGTTT
>JAEOTF010000542.1 GCA_016840025.1 Candidatus Hodarchaeota archaeon | reverse complement strand
GCTTTATTTATAGCATTATCAAAGAGTATCAAATAAACACGTATATAGGCTTAGCGACCTTCTTGATTTTGGTTTACACCAGCGTGTACATGGAGGAAAATTAACCAACCAATAATTATTATTCTGATTATGGCGGAACTGGACATAGGATTCAAAAATATCTATCTCATTGGCGGACGAGAATTTCCAGAGAATTTGGAAAAAAGAGTGGAAGAGGAAACTGGTTTGAAATATCTGGGCAATATTGCATATGACGAGGCTGTAAGAGAATATGTATTAAAAGGAGAACCTTTGTTAAACCTGCCTTCTACTTCACCCGCATATGTTTCAGTAATGAAAATTATTGAAAAAGCAGGATATATCTCCCTTAAACAAGTATTACTTCCATAAAATCTGATAAAGGGACCATGCTTTTAAAGGATTTCGCCAAATTCTGCAGAGTGGATTTAAGGTTAAAGGAAAAAACCGTTTATGATCATGTTAGATTAATGAAGAAAGTTCTTAAATGGATAAAAAAGCCTCCAGAACAAATTACAAAAAATGACATAAGAAAATATTTGTTAGAAAACAAAGTATAAATTAGAGGAATATCTTAGGAAATATCGTTGTCCCAAATGTGGAAAGATCTAAGCCAGTGAGATTGTAAGTATGCGTAGGAAGTTCCTTGTTCGAGGAGAATTGGACAAATCCATGGTTGGGGAGATCCTCGATCCGATCCTGCTAGGCATCAACAGAACCACCCACAAGGTTACATATAGAACAAGCAAGGGTGTAGTTGAATACGTCTCCATACCTTTGAGATCAAGTTCGAGTAGGTACGATGATGCAGGTGTTTCAGACATACTCAGGAAGATCTTTTTATGGAGTCGTGACAGCGTTAAGGAGCTGGAGGAAATGCTTAAATCAAACGGCGTCGAGATAGACGAGATCGTAAAGGATGGACCGAGGATCCTTGAACTAAAGGGATGAAAAATGAGTTCACTATCCAACATTTTTCCTAACTCTATTGTTCTCAATTCAAGGAATCTACTTATTACGCGCGCGCATATTTTTTTTAAATTTTTAGCTTAAATCACCGCTAGTATTTATTCACATGCTTAGGAAAAAGCTATCCTCATGTTTATATGTAATTTTACAACGTACAACCTAATAAGCTATGGTAGTTCTGGTAAGGAATAAAATGTAGTACTAAATTTTGCTAGATAAAATTTCTATAAAATATTTAAAAACAAATTTGAATAATATTTGATACTGAGGTGATTGTGGAGTGAAACAAAAGAATGTTTTAATGGCCACACCAACCTCTTAGTCTTAGTGACCTTGAGTGTCTTCGCAACGCCTGCGGCAGCTACACCAGAAAACGAATTTATTTACGCAGATAGACTTTTCACAACAATGAAATCTGGATCGCGGATTAGAATCGATTCTTCTGGATGTTTGTAACCGGGGAATCGTAGCTCTATAATATCCTCACTATTAACTAAGCCAGACCTGACGTAGAGGTAGACATCAATTTATGCTACACTTTGATTCTAATCGCGTTTATAAATTTTAAAAACTCGTTAGATGTTCTGAGGGTAAACAAAATTTTTTTAAAATAGTAATAAACCATCACATAATATGTCGTATTGGCGGTAAAGCATAATATGCCCGAAGAAAAGCTTAAGAAAAGGTTTGGACTTGTAGGCGCAACCCTGCTTGGGGTGGGTGCCATCGTTGAGACCACCTTATTTATATTGATCGGACATGCCGCTGAGTTGGCCGGACCCGGTGTAGTTATAACTTTTGTGATAGCAGCAATCATCAATTATTTCAATGCTTTAAATTACTCTGAGTTAGCTGCTGCCCTCCCCATAACTGGCGGTGGGTACGCGTTCACTAAGGAGGCTATTGGAAAATTTCCAGCATTCATCAATGGATGGTTTATATGGCTTGGCACAATGTTTTACTGCGCCTTATGCGCACTTGGTGTGGCATATGGCTTAAGATATTTTGTTCCAAATATCAATTTGAGCATTGTAGCAGTCATGGCTGTATTAGTGTTCATGATAGTAAACATCAAGAGAACAGAAAAATTTGAAACAGTACTAGAATATTTAATCCTTACGGTAATAGGCATGCTTGCGGTGTTTATTATCATAGGTCTTTTACGTGGACCACGACCTGACGCCTTTACTAACATCGCACCACATGGATGGCCCGCAATATTTTCAACATCAGGGTTCATTTTCATTTGTTTCATAGGCTTTAGCGTCATACCAACAGTTAGTGAGGAAATAAAAGATCCTGGTAAGAATGTTCCAAGAGCAATTTTGCTATCATTAACTATTGGTACAATTATTTATGTTTTGATAGCATATGTGGCAGTAGGGATAATTCCGTACGAAGAATTAGCACTAAGCAGCACTCCGTTGTCAGAGGTTGGTAACGTACTACTTGGGAGTATAGGCTCACATTTGATGGCGATTGGGATGATCATCGCGTCACTAGCTGGATGCAATTCATCTATGCTGGCGGCAACTCGGGTTATGTATGCTCTTAGCAGAGATGGATATTTCCCCTTTGCTTTATCAAGGATTCATGGAAAATTGAAAACTCCATACCTGAGTGTGATTATTTGTTCATCAATGATCGCCATTTTCTCCGCTGTAGGCATAGCAGAGTTGATTAGCTATGCAGCCGACTTTGGATTTTTGATTAGTTTTGGTCTCGTCAACTACTCGGTGATCCTATTTAGAAAGAAACAACCCACGGTTGATAGACCATTTAAAGTCCCTCTTTATCCATTTGTTCCCCTCATAGGGGTGGCCTTTTCAATCATTTTACTTCTAATTTTACCGACATTACATCCTGAGGCTTTAGCATTAGGGTTGATCCTAACGGCTATCGGGCTCTTGGCATATTACGTTTCTATGCTTGGTTATACACGATTACGTATTTCTTTTGGAGGAATAACGGTAGCCAGTGGCTTCGTGATTTCGGTAGCTACATTTTTGATGTGGTCTGGATTCATACCGCTAATTGTTCCCTCTCCACTATTATTCGGTTTGCTCTTCATTGGAATCCTCCAAATTCTCGTAGGTTTTCTTAACATAATAAAATCCTAGATGATGAATGTTAAACGCTGTGTAATCTTGGATGGCTGCAAGAAAAATATAAAAGTTGAAGAGGCTGTGATAGGTAGGGGGAATCTATGTGGGAAGGCGAAAGAAAACTGAAATTATTGTGTCAGCTCCATTCAAATTAAGCCAGAGGTCCACGGAGAAATCTCACGCCCTCGAAAAGGAGAAAATTGAAACTCTTGATGCTGCACAGAAAATTGGAAAAACCTTCTGTGGATTAACGATTGCTGCTGGCGTTTTGCTTCTTTTTTTTTCGGTTTATCTTACCATAACAGGTCCGTTAACAAATTTGCCCGGAACGAAGTTGCTTTTTATCGTGATGCTGGCATTTTTAGGCATAGTAAACACTGTTAGTGGACTGCTTCTTATGGGAAGAAGTTAAAAAAAAGTCAAGACTTCTTGAAGATTGATTTACATTTTGGGGCGGTCTTTAATTACGTAGAATCCGTTTACTGTAAAGACAAAACTGAGCATAAAAAGAACAAAAATAAACAACGGAAAATAGTCTGAGGGCAACGTTATTAAAGTATTTATGTCAATTACGTTGAAATAAAAAAGTACAGTGGCCACCATCAAGGTGAGGCCGACCCCAACTTCAAGGTATCCGAGAAGAAATAAACCGCGTACCCTTGAAATTTTTTTTCGAGTTACCCGACTCTGTCCTTTGTATTGAAGACGAGGAAAAACTAGTAAGAATCCAATTATTATATCGAGAATGCCCACTGTTATCGAGACACCTATAAGTAAACGATAGTCTTGTAGCAAGATTTCTATTTCGATGACATTGAAGGCCCCTAGGATGGCTAAACCCAGCATTGTAAAACCGATGAAAAGAATGAACCCTCCAGAAGCAATGAGTATGCGTTGTTCCCTGCTTAATAAAGGCATTTACACCATTTATTTTTTTAACTAATCACAAATTTAAAGATAACTAGACTAAATTACTATTCGGTTTAGCAGATTTGTAATATTGCCTCACAAAATATTTATTGCTCCGAAAAAGCTTTGTGTCAAGAACAAGGCGTTAACTCTATTAAATTTTTGAAAATACTCGTTTAAACTCGGTTCAGCAATATTTATAAATAAATATGCATTTAAAATCGAGATTTACGCTTCAAAAATTAATTATATTCTAAAATTATATTAATGTAGTTGATAATGCAAAAGAGGCTTCATAAATGCAAAAAGATACACACCGTAAACTAAAGAATCCGTATATTTTGCACGTTATTAGTATCTTTG
>JAEOTF010000102.1 GCA_016840025.1 Candidatus Hodarchaeota archaeon | reverse complement strand
GAGCTTCTTATTGTCAATGATTTCGAAGACATACCTGCTACAGCTAATGTATCACAAATTCTTTATGATGGATGTTATCTAGACCTAAACTCTACGATTACCAATCCGAATGTGACGTTTACCTATCCCCTTGTATGGGGTGGTAATGGGTCTTATGAAAGATTAAGCAATACATGGACCAGTACAGCGGGCTTTTCAGGCGATATAAACTTTAATTATATAGCCTCAGAAAATGAAACGCTGGGAGTAGCTGTTGAACTCAAAAAAGACGACTCACAGGAATATGGTGGGCGTGTTATCGGTTTTGGATCTGCCTATGCATTCAATGACTCCTATATTGGTGGGTTAGTAAACCAAACGCGAGCCCTGCCATTAAATAATAACACTTTGCTTGTGAAAAACATGCTTCGCTGGTTGGCTCATTTCACCGGGAATTTCAATCTTGATGAAGTTTCTCTTCAAGAAGATGGGAAACGAATTATAGAGGATGAAGATGTGCATGCTCAAATTCGGGTACGAACTTGGGAAAACAAATCTCTTTCTTCTGTTGTTTGTGAAATGAATATTGAACAAACTGAGACCATTTTCAAAACTGTCTTCATGAATTATCACGGAAATGATACATATAAAGGGCATATATCTACAAGTAACTTACAATTTGGCACTTATAACATTCATATGACGGTCATGAGACGAGGCTACGGAAAAGAATCCGCAACAGCAGGTAACTTTCTTGTCATCCCCCCTCCTGAAGATCAAGCGTTCACTGATGCTCCTTTATTGATTCTAGCGCTCTGTGCAATAGGAATAGTAGGAATCAGCATAATTATAGTGCTCAGAGGGTCGCGTCTTTTCTCTTCACAATAAAAGTATATTGAAATGGGCATACCTGCCATTATTTCCTTTTTTCTTCCTTATGCTCATCCTAGAGGAAGAAATCTTCTTGCTTTTTTGAGATAAAGAATACAGAAAGACGATAAAGAAGAATCTACCTTAGAAAACTTTAAGTTTTTTTGAAGAATAATTAAGTTCTTTTAGGGATGAAAAAAACAAATATCTAATGATATATAAGTCCTTTAGCTAATTCTTATTAAAACGATGTATTGAGTTCATAAAATACCTCATAGGGGAAATCCTATCATGAAAGCTATTGTTTGTGAGAAATTTGGTTCACCTGATGTTCTTGAACTGAAGGAAATAGGAAAACCAAAACCCAAAGACAAAGAAGTCCTAATAAGAAACTATGCTTCTGCAATAAACGCATTGGATATAACATTTCGAAGTGGTAGGAAGGTATTATCAGGACTAGATAGAATAATGATGAGTGGAATCAGAAAACCAAGAAAGAAAGTTGTTGGTCTGGATTTTTCTGGTGAAGTTGTATCTGTAGGGAAGAAAGTAACACACTTTAAAGAAGGAGATCAAGTTTATGGAGGTACAATGAATGGAGGCGCTTGTGCTGAATATATGCGTTGTCCAATATCAAGAACAGCGATAAAACCTTTCAATATGAGCTTTCAAGAAGCTGCTGCGGTTTCTGGAGGCGCATTACCCGCATTAGCAGCTCTTAAGGATTTAGCAAAAATTCAGAGTGGTCAGAAAGTCCTTATCAATGGAGCTTCTGGAGGGATAGGTACATTTGCTGTGCAACTTGCTAAAGTATATGAAACCGAAATTACTAGTGTATGTGGAACTAGTAATCTAGATATGGTAAAAGAGCTTGGAGCGGATTTTGTAATAGATTATACGAAGGAAGATTTTACAAAAAACGGCCAAACATATGATGTTATATTCGATGCGGTTGGCAAAAACACTTTTTCGAATTGTAAAGATTCTTTAACCAAGAAGGGCATATACGTAACTGTAGATTTTTATAACCCTAAGAAACATCTATTACAACTGATCACTAGTAAATTCACAAGTAAGAAAATAAAATCGGGGATGTTAGGGAATTTTGATGATCTTAATTTGCTTCGAGATTTAATTGAAGAGGGAAAGATCAAATCGGTCATTGATAAAGTGTATCCATTAAGCCAAACTGCAGACGCTCATCGGTATTACGAAACAGGTCACGCTAAAGGTAGAATTGTAATCACTATAGATTGAACGAATAGGGAAAAAGAAAACAAGGAATTTTTACATCAAAAACATCAATAAAAAGAAAATATCTGTAACACTTATTTCAACGTTTTATATCGCGCAGGAGTAGGCTCATAAATTTTGCCTTCAATTAGCAATTTGAATAGCGCATCATCAAGTTTTGCTTCTTCTTCCTGTTTGATAGACTGTCGGAGCTTATCATAACTAACACCTTTATCACTTTCAAGTTGGTGAATCAAGGTTTCCAACTTTTGAATAAACACATCGTCTTCTACCTTCTCCTCTGTTGAGCTCTCACCAGCAGGCTGTGTGGAGGGGCCACTTACACCTATATCTTCTTGTGAAAAATCAAATTCAGAGGCTAACTGAAATTCACCGAAAGCGCCGAAATCAGTGGGGGGAGCTAACCCTGTCTTAAGAACTTCAAGGCGATGCATAATCTCCCAGTTAGGATCAATAATCCGATTTATAATCTCATTTTGAATGTAAAGATCTTGTATATTTTCTCTCATCTGCACTCGAACGCGACCAACGATCTCCACTTGTTCCCAAACATCTATCTCGGAAAGTGAACCATCCCAGCATTTAAGCCAACATTCTCCCTTGCCATCGTCTAATCGTAATCCAACATAATCATTTGCGCCTGTAATTTTCTCTGTCACGGTTCCAAAAAGGCAGACTCGATCGATTGGACCCATTTGTGGTACGATGACAGTAAATCGACCCGATTGTTCTTCCACTTCGGCTGAAGTAAAATCTTCAATAGAAATACGGATTGCTGGTCGGCGTAATCCTCGCATTATGAATACCTCGGATAGTAATGCCAAAGATCCAAATCATTCATTCCACTATAAATGATATGTTATTACCATACTTAAATAGAAAAACTGATTTAAATGAAAATGTAATTATGACTTATGTTGGGAAAGAAAATTGTCAGATGATGAAATCTTTGGACGAGCCGATCACCTTCCAGCAGTTATTTCGAGTATTCTAGGGATTCCCATCCCTGGTGGTGTAGAAAACCTTCCTATTCCTCCAGAATTTGCTGGAGCCCACGCATGTGTGGTTTTTTGTATTGATAATTTTGGTTTAGCAGAGATTGTTAACTTTAAACCAAAAGCATTAATTAAATTCTTTTTTCAACGTTTAATCATGCTTGAAACATCTTATCCTGATGCTGAAAGTATGACAAATTATGTTATTCAAGGACGACCAACTCATGAGACCCTAGCTCCTAATTTGTTTGAGCATGTCAGGAACCAGAATAAAACAGTTCAGGTTATTGATCGTCAAACTTTCATAGATACATATGTTCAGGATTCATCAATTCCTCGATCTGTTGTTACTCAAGATATGCAGGCTTGGACTGCTGCAAATAAGGCAATAAATCGGCATCACCTCGTTTTTGTGCGATTTACAGACTTAGATGTCATGTATCAGCGGTATAAGAATGTACAACCACCACAGGACATAATAAAGAAAGCTCTTGATAGAACTAGCAACTGGTTAAAGATTATTCACAAACAGGCGATTGCAGGAACGGTATTTCTCGTTATTGGGAACTTTGGGACAAAAACGACTATAGGACTCGATTATGGGGAACAAGGTAGACAAGTAAAGTGGCGAAAAGCTAATGTTCCCATTGGCTTACTATCTTTGAAGCATGAGTCGGGGTGAAAGCAGAAATCATTAAATTTTGCTAATCAAAAGAGTTTCATCTAATTCTAAACCCAATAGTGTATCACCTTCACTGAAATTAGCAGCTAGGTTCTTTTTAGGATAATACTGCGTTTCATAGTTCTGCATATGCATCAATAGTACTGCATCAGATTCTATTGCAACAATCTGAAATGGGGATAGAGATGAAAAGGCAGCTAATGTTACAAAGCGTAAACGAGAGACATCAGTAGAAGTAATCGTGCCCTGAGTTTTGCGCGAGTAATTGTAGAACTCAACTTTTCCATTACCGATGCCGGTGATCTGCCAAATGTCCTCACCATTGATTTGAACAAAATCACCTGCAGTGAATGGTGGGAAACGTGCAATAATAACATCACGATAACGGGACCGATTTTTCATACGATCCCAACCCACACATTCCTGAGTGGTTTTTATCTCTGCAACATATTTAATAGTTAGTTTCGTTGCTATAGTTTGAGCAAGAGTTGGAGAACCAATATAATAGTCAAAACCATTCTTTACGGGCTCATTGCCTACAATGTATGCAAATCTATCCCCAGATTTAGAGGCTTCATTAGTAAGTTCGCCAATAAATTGATCTAACTCATCTAGCTCAATTTGTCGAGAATTACGAATTTGTAATACTGCTTTGTACTTTTTATTTCGGATTGCTATACATGCGTCACAAAGAGACCAATCAATAGTGAAAATACAAGAATGGGCTACTTCCCAAACTTTATCTGGCTCTGGACCTCCTTCTAATCTAAATAAAACATGATACGAATTGGACCGTTCGTGCTTAGTATCTTCTATGACAACTATCTTATCAATGCTGACATTAGAAGTAGTAGGAGAAACTTTCGCAATTTTCCAAAATTTTTGCATAATTGTGGACATTATTGGCTCAGATTGAGGATTTAGAGGCATGGCTTCCAACCAGCGATGTCCCGTATTTATTGAGCCACAATCACGACAAAATTTCAACTCGATTGATTCGGGTTTCTCTAGAAACAAAGGATGATCGTTAGAATAGCAAGCTTTGCATAAATTCTCGTGAAAAACCTGTTTCTCCCCACAAACTGCACAAAAGACCTCTTTTTTCATTATTATGTCATCCATTCTGCTACAAGTATAACTAAAGCATTTTTAATGCTCAATAGATTCATTCGATCATTTATTATCATCATTTTATATCTCATTAACTAAAGTTTGTCACCAAAAACATCTAAGGTATATAAAAGATTACTTCAAACCCTCCATATTGATATTATTTCGTGAATTCACCACTTTTTCAAAGAAGTGGTATTCTATCAAAGAAGGAAAAAGGTCAACACGGCGATTAAGGTGAAAAATGACAAGGAAATGCAACAATTCATCGAAAAAATTATGGCTTATGCAAATAAAACAGGGCTGGTCTTTCCATCTGGTGCAATTTATGGGGGATTCGCTGGGTTTTGGGATTACGGACCGATTGGTGTAGAGATCAAAAATAAAATCAGAGAAGCTTGGTGGACTGATTTTGTTAGAATGCGAGATGATATTGTAGGTTATGATGGCGCCATAATAACTCATCCAAAGACATGGGAAGCTTCTGGACATGTTGCAGGATTTAATGATCCTTTAGTATTTTGCCAAGGAAAATGCAAGAAGAAACACAGACTGGATCATTTAGTCGAAGATAAGCTTGGGATCAAAACAGAGGATTTAACAATTGATGATTTAGGGGATTTAATGAGGAAAAAAGATCTTACTTGCCCTGACTGCGGAGGTGAATTAGGAGAACCGATAAAATTCAATTTAATGTTTCAAACACAAGTTGGAGCAATTCAAGATTCATCTGCAATAGCATACTTGCGACCAGAAAATGCTCAACTAATTTTTTCGGGTTTCAAAAACGTAATAGACTCTACTCGAGTAAAAACACCATTTGGTATTGCCCATTCGGGGATTGCTTTCAGAAATGAGATATCACCGCGTAATTTCCTGTTTCGAGTAAGAGAATTTGAATTGATGGAGTTTGAATATTTTACAGATCCAGATAAAACCAATGATTGTCCTTATTTTGATGAAATAGCTGACATTAAGATTCATATTTATTCACGTGCGGAGCAAAGTCAGGAAGACTTCAAAGATGATTATAAAATTATAACTGCTGAGGAAACATGGGAGCAACAGATCTTTAAGAATAAATGGCAGACCTATTGGCTCACAGTTTTCTTTTTGTGGTTTAATAAGCTTGGAATTCGAAAAGAAAAACTTCGATTTAGACAACATGTTGAGACAGAGTTAAGCCATTATGCATTAGATACATGGGATATTGACTATCATTACCCCTTTGGATGGAAGGAGTTAATGGGTTGCGCAAATCGAACCCAATTTGACTTAACACAACATCAAAAGTACTCCAAGACAAAGATGGAATTTAGAGAACAAACTGAAGATGGATTGAAACGTTATATTCCCTATGTTGTTGCAGAGCCGTCGGTTGGACTTGGACGAATTTTTTTGACTGTACTTGCTGAAGGATATAGAGAAGAAGAAGTAAAGGGACGTAAGCGTGTAGTACTAAAGATTCACCCCTATCTTGCTGCATATGACGTTGCAGTCTTTCCTTTACAGAAAGACGAAAGAATCTATGCAAAAGCTCGTGAAGTTTTCCAAGATTTGCGAACTAAAGGGCTTACTGTTTATTATGATGACAGTGGAGCAATTGGAAGGCGGTACCGACGACAGGATGAGATTGGGACACCATTTTGCGTAACAATCGATTATGATTCTCTGGAAGATGAACAGGCAACTATTCGAGACAGAGATACTATGGAACAAATAAGAGTATCAATAGATCAGTTAATTGAAGAGATACAACGTAAACGGCTAAGTTATGCAGTCTAATAACAAAGAAGTCATTTAAGGATGAAAAATTATCACATGAGGTACTTTTTGTCCTAATTCTTTGTCGTTTATCCATAGAACAGCTTCATTTTTGACCCATTTGCGTTCTAATAGAGTAGAAACTATTGTACCTACGAGATTAACATTACGAGCATTACGAATATAGTTCAATGCTTCTTCGTGGGATACTAACATTCCCTGATAGAAGCGTTCAGAAATGAAAATTGTATGTTGGGATCCTCGGACGCGCTTACCAATGAGGGCAGGATCACATACAGCTACTACCTCAGATGGGCCAGAGCGATGGATTTTCAGGTAAACTTTATCTTTCAATTAATTCCGCTCTGTAGAAGCACTTAATGCTTAGGTAGCACCTCTTACGGAATGGCGAGCACCGCAAGCTTCACATACCATAGTAGTTAAACGCTGTTTCCCCTCTCGAACAAGTTTAGTGTCTGGTTTACCGCATTCAGGGCATATGACAAAATTCTGGGAATAATTCTCAATATTTCTAAGAATCACACCATCGGGAAACTTTCCTTGTAAAATAAGCCGTGTACCCTCTTCTGTGCAGGATGTTGCCAACTCACGAGCCATATATTTCGCAACGAGTCCACTATCTCGATTCATGACACGAATAATCTCATGCCAGTTAAGGATAGATGTCTTATTTCCTTCACGAAAGGTTTTGATTCGGGGTAATTGGAATCGAGATTTTTCAAAAACTTGTTCAGGTAATGCATTTCGAGCTCGTTTCAACAATTCGGAATATTTAGTTTCATCCATATCCCTTTACTCCTGCTATCACAAAAAGAATGAGAAAAATAGTTGATTATCGCTTTATACGGCCTCTCCTACGGCCTGTACGGCGGGCTGCAATCATTCCAACTTTACGACCCGGTGGTGCATGACGGGATACAGTTGTTGGACGGTGTGGACTTTGATGGGCTCCACCACCATGGGGATGACTTACAGTATTCATTGCGACACCACGAACAATAGGATATCTATGACCTTTAGCCCTTTTAAGAGCTACTTTCTTCCCAGCTTTGAGAAAGGGCTTTTCAGTACGACCACCTGCTGCAACAACTCCGATAGACGCACGAACATTCTGTGGTAACCACTTAACTTGACCACTAGGAAGTTTTATAGAGGTTTGATCACCACTGTGTGTCATAACCGTTGCGTGACCCCCAGAAGACCGAACCAGAGAGCCTCCATCAGAATGATGCAACTCTATATTGCAGACCCAAGCACCTTCGGGAACATCACCAAGGAATACAACATTACCGATTTCCAAACTAGCTAGACGACCCTGTTCAAGTTTTTGTCCAACATGCATGCCTTCAATCGCGGGAACATAGAACGTAGTGGCATCTTCCCGAAGAATTTTGGCAAGAGGAGTGCCTCTTCCACATTCATGGAGTAGGGCGGTAACCTCTAACTCTAGTTTCGAATTCACTTCCTCAGGAGTTATTTTGGGATATTTTGCCTTTGAAATACGTTTGTGAGTCGACGCTTTGAATCGAGGACTTTTTCCTCGTCTTTGTACTAATATTCGTTTACCCAACTATCTTAACTCCACTTGTTGCTTATTACTATTTTAGAACATACCTAACTTTGAAGCTAGATCCATTGCAGAAGATTTTTCATCTAACCTTACAAATGCCTTTTTTCGACCATCAGTACCTATCAGGGTATTAATTTTCTTGACTTTGACATCAAAGAGCTCTTGGACAGCACGTTTTATTTGAAACTTGTTCGCCTTTCGAGCAACAATAAAAACAATACGATTATTAGCCTCAACTTCGTTAAAAGATGCCTCTGTCACAAGAGGTTCAATAATCACTTCATGAGATTCCACAGGAAAAGATCTCCTCATACAAATAGTCCTTTTTCTAAATCCTTGATGGCAGATTCGGTCCACACTGTAAGACGGCCAGGATGGGTGCCAGGGGCCAAATATTCAGCATTTAGTTGATCTACTGAAACAACATCTACACCAGAGAATGAATTAAAACCACGTGGACGTTTTGCGTCCTTTGGGAGAACAATTAAAACAGATGTACCTTTTTTATGACGACGACCACGTCTCTTTCCTTTGCCAGGCCTTATGGTTTTGCTTCTACGTTTGATTTTATCAATATCTGACCAAAGACCTAAACCTTGAAAGAATTCTCGGGCTTCCTTAGCATTTTGAAAGGACGAGGCAATCTTATCTGAAACAATAAGAGGAATATTGGGTAATTCATCGATAATATGTCCACGAGCTTCTACTAGTACAGGATTAGCTGTGGCAGCGATCGCACTACGGATGGCAAGACGTTTTTCTTTTTTATTGACTTTTTCAGTGAAATTACGTTCTGATAGGGGGGGATGTGTAACCCGCCCACCTACCATAAAGGGGGCAAAAGCACCCATTCCACCTGCTCTATGACGGCGTCCTTTAACACGGGGTACACGAGCCATCCCATGTCCAGTTCCCCAACATTCAGCAGAGGTTCTTTTTCCTGCCATTGGATCTCTACCATATGATTGGCGCCTATTAGCTCTTGATGCCAAAACAGCTCGTTTTATGACATCAGGGCGTAAAGGAGTATCGAAAATCGGTGGAAGAGTAACCTGATTATCAGTAGGGGTTCCAGAAAGGTCATATACTGAAATCATCTTTTTTTGCATCATAAATTCTCCTTATTTAGATTTGTGAGCCCTTATTTATGAAAGTGATTGCAGGAGACTCTTGTCCAACAGCAGGAGCACGCATAGCGTGACGGAGACGAATTAATCGCTTCGAAGGCCCTGGAACTGACCCTTTTAAAATTACATGCTCACCTTTGATACGACCGTAACGTTTGAAACCACTTATAGGTGTAATCTCTTCACCATCTCGACCTAGCTTCAGAATACACTTGTTATATTCGGTTCGAGCATAGTTACCATGATGCCCTGCACGTGGAACGGTCCACATGACGCGAGCAGGATGCCAAGGACCAATACAACCTACGACCCGACGTCCTTTGCGCTTTTTTCGAGGAAGCCTCTTGATATTGAAGCGTTTTACCGGGCCAGAGAAGCCCTTTCCTTTGGTAACACTTGTTACATCGATAAATTCGCCCTCTTTGAAAACATCTTTTATTGTAATTTCATTTCCAAGCTTTGATACTGCAAAATCAAAGCCCTGGGTGATGTTTGAGGCACCTATCCTGATTTCCAGGAGATCGGGTTTCTTTCGAGGAAAGCCAGCATACCTGGGTTTTGTATGAGCTATTAACCGCACTTCTGAAGCATTGTCCAATTTCTCTCGGAGTTTATCAAGTTTCTCCTTTAATTCGTCTGAAATCTCGAATATTTTCTTCTCAGCGGTTTCTTTGATTCTTCGTGTATCATAAGTCTCCGCTTCTTTAGGAAGAATAATGGCTCGGGTGAGATCCGAGTCAAATTGGTTGATCCAAGTTTCACCTAAAATATGAAGACCAGTAGAAGTTTCACCATACAGACGGATTCCGGCTGCCATAAGTGGTGGTGTTTCAATTATCGAGACTGGGGTAATTTGTTCTTGTTTATAATAATAACTACGTTTTTTATCCTCTAAAACCGCCGCATGAGTCATGCCAGCTTTGTACCCTGCAAATCCTAATAAACAAGGCTCACCGTCATATTCGGGCCAGTGTCGCCATCGTGCGGACTGTCTCTTAGCCCTTTTGTGAGGCCAGTATGCCAAGCTGCCGCGTCGAGGGGCGTGTTTCTTTCTTTTTCCCATCTATGACACCTTTTCTGTATACTTGCGAATTTGTTAATTTTCACCACGAATAATAGACCCAGACCTATCTCTTAGGTCGAAGACAACGAGTTCACGTCTACGCGACCCTAGAAATTTCGATCATGCGCAGACATGCCTGTAGATCAGTCTTCGTCTTGATTGAGCATTAATCCAGTCGTAACATTCCGCCTTCTTTTTTCAGTCTTAAACTTTTCAATTCTGCCCTTAACTTTTCTTAATTTATCCCATTAATGATCCAATAATACTATAAGGTAAAAATCGAAGTAATAGCTAGCTTAATGAACTATATAAGTGTAAAAAATTTTCTGTTTTTCATATAGTATAGAATTATTGCTATTCCTTTCGTTTTTGAGCGATGAATAGCGATATCATCAAAGCTTCTTCCATTCGAATACTTCGTGTCGCTGCAGAAGGAAATACATTCAAACATACATTCGCTACGTCCTTAATCTTTAGGTTTTCACTTTTTAAGAGTTCTTCAAGGCCGTATTGCGGAGAACCAAATATAAAAAGAATTTTTTTGACGTTTTTAGGAATTTGTAGACTTGGAAAATGCCAATAAGGTTGACAATGACGAGAAGTAGCCACGATATGTGTATCTTTCATGCCTGTAATCATTTTACCGAGTGAAGCTTTAGTTTCTTTAATTTCATAGGTTTGGATTAAATTAGAAGAGTATGGAAATGTCTCCAGAATATCTGCTTGAGGTTTATTATCTCGTATATGAATACGACAAGCCACCCTCACTATTCGGTTTCGCAAAGATATATTAGGTACTTTAGAAGGCCTAACGAGATTATTAAGGCCTAAGTCAAGGAGTGGAACATTGTCAGCACTTAAAAAAAGACATCCTTCTCTAATTTCGCCGTTTTTAGGCGTTCTATTAATATGATGATGCTTCATAGCTAAAGGACGAAGAGAACCAGCATGTTTAAGCTCAGAAGATAAAGGAAAAAGCCTTTTTCGGAGATATTGAGGTGTTTCAAGATAGTTAAAAAGGTTAATTAGGATTTTACGATCCTTCTCAGCTTTTTTTAGAGGATAGAACGGAGAATGATAAATAATGCATCTAAAAACGCGAAAAAGTGCAAAGGAACGAGCTAGACGGAATATTTTCTCAGTTTTTGAACGTAAATCTGCACAATCTTCCAATGTTGAGTCAGGAATAGCTACTGAAATTTTCATCTTACATACCATATATTAGCGATTCGGGAAGGGACGTAACTCGCTCAAGTTCACTGATGCCCATCGGCTTCTCCATGAGTTTAAGGACGTCCCTTCTGTCCGCGCGAGAATAAAAATTGCTGCTAAAGATTTCAAATAATGAAAAACAGAGTCTTATTGCTTACATGTGTGCATACTAATAAGAATTGAGATAAATGATTATAGGAGACTTGATTTAATCGAGTAATTCACCTATCAGCGTAGCTGCTTTTCCAACGTCATGAAAGATGAGTCCGATCTTTGTTGACTTCGATGCAGCGATGGTTAGAACAGCTTTATCCCCAGCGGCGACCGATAGCATATAACCATCTGATCCTTCAACCATGATTCGAACAAGTGATCCTTTCCCCAATTCTAAGGTTGCACGTTCGCCTAATGAAAGCATTGCGGCAGTCATTGCAGCAACACGGGTTTCATCAATATTCTGCGGCAAAATTGAAGTAATAGGAAGACCCTCTATGCTCACAACCGCTGCAGCTTCGATCCCGGGAACTAGATTCCTTAGATCATTCAAAGCTTTGTCGAGTTCTTTATTCCTCGCCTCGAAACTTGCTGGATCCATGCAAATATCTCCTTCGGACAACCATTGGTTAATGTTAATGTTTCTTAAAAAAACATTGATTTATGTATTTTTCCTTTTTTTTTCAGAAACACATACTTGTTTTTATTCAGATAATTTTTTGAGGAAAATCCGCGAATCAGAGAAACGTAAAGAGACAAAATGATGAATAACGCAAAGATAAAAGAGTTAATAATGAAAGTAGAACAAGACCAGCCTCTCGTAAATGTAGGAAAGTTAGGAGTAACTGAAAGTCTAGTTTCCGAAATCCAAATGCAAGCTAAGAAAAAAAAAGTGATAAAAATCAAGATTAGAAGAAATCTTCTACAAAATAAAAACAGACAAGAAGTTTTTTCTGAGATAGCAACTAAATCGGGCCTTGAACTCGTGAAAATAACAGGTAATACAGCTATTTTTCTTTACAAACGAACTAGTGCTAAAAAGCATAAAACTATAGAGAAAAATAAGTTGAATCAGAAATACGCAGGAATAAGAAGCAAAAAGTAGATAAATTCCGATTAAAATATTAGATTGGGATATCATAGACCTTTTTCAAGAGAATTTCCCGTGCTAAAGATTGAAAGGCTTTTTTGCACCCCAAGCCTGCTGTTGCAATTGTTTCATAAATGGGATAGTTATCTAATTTTAAAGTAGATAAAAGCTCCTTACGGGGAAGAGCATCGGGGAGATCTCGTTTATTTAGAGTAACAATTAGAGGAATTTCCGTTCCGAGAGCTGAACCTAACCGTTCTCGAAGCTCGGTAATAGATTCGATATTTTCCTCTAAAGCGTCTTTACTTGAGTCTACAACAAAAATAATCCCATCAACGCCCTGTAAAACTACCCCCCGTTGTTTTTTGTGGCGTTCTTGGCCTGCAGTAGTGTAAATATCAAAAATAATATTTTCTGTAGCTTGCATCGGGGCAAAATCGAAGAATAATGTTCGGCCAGTAACATCAGCAAGCTGGGTAAAGCCGCCTTTTTGGAGACCATCTACCTTAGTGTATAAGTGCTTGAGGGAAGTCGTTTTACCACTCATAGACGGTCCGAAAAAGACAATTTTAAAGTGGGTTTTGCCCTCAGCATCTTTTCGCATTAATCTTTCCTCTTATCTCAGAATATGAGCCGTAAATTGTTTAATAAGAATTTCTACTGAAATAATAATAATTCTTTCTAATATGAACTGACTTTAGGAAGTCATAGATATTAAGAGTAGAAGGAAGTCACAAAAAAAAAGAAACAAAAATCAAAACTATATCAAGTCCGATAGGAAATTAAAAATACATTACTTGAATAAACGGTGAAATAGATGTCCGACTCGCTAGAAGAAGACAAAAACGCCATAGAAGAAGCTCAAACTGGTGAAAAACCAGTTGAAGAATTTGTTATCGAAAGTTGTCTTAGTGTAGCATCATCTCCTCTTCCTGCTGCCCTTCATGTTAAAGTATTTGACAAACAACTCGTGTTCGAAGCAGCTGGGATGAGATCAGGTAAAAAAATCACTTTTGATAAACTAACTAATGAACTTCAAGTGGGATGGCCTCAACGAAATCCACTAAATGGTACCATTACAGATGATCCTGATCCGCTCATTATTTCATTAGAAAACATCCAAAAAATAATCCTTGGAAGGGATGAGCCTGGAGGAAATCCGCTAATTCAAGATTTCTCTGTGAAAATTGAAGAAAATGGTGAAATAGAAGAATTATTGGCAGGAGATTCCCGCTTACTGCGTGTTGCTCAATTGATTAGTAATTTTACAGAGTTAGAGCTTGGTGATGAAACTCAAATAGAGCCTTCAGAATATGGTTTTGAGATTCCACTGTCTGACAATTTACCAGAAATATCAAAAATAGAAAAACAAGACAAAGAAAATGTCACTTCATTATTTTGGGTCGATAAAGGGAACTTAGTTAAATATTGGGGGTATTTTACAGCATTTACACTTTTTTATGCTATTGTTGTCTATCAGTTTTTTTCAAAAGATTTCTTCCAACTGGGTTTAGCCTTCTTTCTCTGGTTTTTCATCTTTCGCATGGTTTTAAGTCTGCCTAAAGTTTTCTATTCAAAAATCGCTATTGCACCAAGCTACATTAGTCTTAAACGAACACCGAACATTGGAGAATTAGATACAATGCTAGAGATACCTTCTTCTCATATAAAAAGCATTCGAGTTACAATGGTAACCAATAACAAACCAGGACTTGAAGTGGTAACAGAACGAGCCATTCATTGGATAGGCTATGATATCTCCCTTTCTGAACTCGGTTACCTGTATTCGTTAATTCGGACAAAGATGGAGATTGAAGAAATAGAAAATTAAATCTAAAATGAAATAAGCCAACTTTGTGTTCCATTATGCGTACTCTCATTGTTACTGAAAAGCCCTCTGTCGCTCGGGCATTTGTTGTAGCGTTAACAAAGGGATATAGCTTAAAATTCGAGAAAAAGAAAGGGAGAACCCGCTACAATCCCATTTTCGAAAGTAAAATAGAGAAGGGAGAAATTAACTTTAAAATTGAAGGTAAGAAGTTTATTGCAAAAGCGTCGTCTGTAATTGTTATTAGTTCGGTCCTTGGTCATATTCTCAATTATGAATACGCAGAACCTTTTGATAAAAAATCAGATTGGAAAAAAGCAGATCCTATAGACCTTATAGAACTTACTGCGGAATTTATACCTATTCAAGAAAAACTTGCGAAGCAAATTGAGGAATTAGGAGCAAAAACAGATGTTCTCTGCATTGGTACAGACAACGACGGACATGGGGAATCAATTGGGAGTGAAATAAATCTACTTGCCCAAAAGAAAAACCCTCATATACATGTAGGACGGATGCGATTCACAGCGACTCGTCCTTTCGCGTTGAAAAAAGCATTTGAGGAACAAACTAAGTTAGACCAATTGTGGATTGCGCAAGTTGATTCACTTCGTAGGCAAGATCTCAGGATGGGTGCTTCACTTACCCGATTTCTTACTGTAGGTGTTCAAAAAAGAGGACTAAAATCTCTTATTTCCTATGGTCCGTGTCAATCAAGCACTTTATGGATTATAGCCTATAGATACCTTGAGAAAATGAATTTTGAACCTCAAAAATTCTGGGAACTTGTAGCACTTGTACCCTACAAAGATGATCAGGGGAAGACCGAGCAATGTGAGTTTAAATGGACAGAGGGACGAGTTTTTGATGAGAATAAAATCAATGAAGTGTTTGAACGGATTAAAAGTGCTAAAAAGGGGACAGTAGTTAAGATAGAAGAAAATACAAAACCCATCTTACGACCAAAACCATTAGACACAGACACACTCGAATCCGAAGGAGCGAGATTCTTTCGAGTGAGTCCCAAAAATATTGCAGACTTAGCCGAAAAATTGTATAATAATGGATTTATCACCTACCCTAGGACCGAAAGCTCGTTTTATTTAGAAAAAGATCTTTTACCATTAGTTAAAGAATTTAAAGACCATTCTGAATATGGAAAAATCACTGCTAAAGTTATTTCGATAGGGAACACAGCCAGTCCAAGCAAGGGGAAATTTTCAAAAGACCACGAACCGATCAGACCAGCTAAATCTGCTGAAAAAAATGAAATTATTACAGCCATTAAAGGCAATCAATGGCAAAAAGAACTTGCATGGCGAATCTACAACTATATAGTCCTTCGTTTCATGGCAACAGTCCATAAAGACGGGCAACTTGCTACGCGAACCATGGAAATCGATGTGAAAGGAGAACATTTTGTAGCTCACGGAAAATCAATTGTAGAAAAGGGGTTCTTGGACATCTATCCTTTTCGGAAAGTTCAGGAGTCAACACTTCCACCACTTGTTCTTAATCAGGAAACTCCTCTTTCAGTCTCTAAGGTAGAGGGATGGACCCAACCCCCAAGTTTATGGACTGAAGCAAGTATCATTAGGGAGATGGCACGACAAGGAATTGGTACCGACGCTACCCGTTCTACTCACCTTGCTACAGTGAATACTCGTGGTTTTGTAACCGTAGAAGGAAGGAATCGAAGTCTAGTCCCTACTAAACTAGGTCTGGCATTTTATGAGGTTTTTACAACACATTCTCCCGAACTTATACATCCTGCAATTCGAGGACAGGTAGAAGGGCTTACACTTAAGATTCGGGAACAAAAAGTACTGCCAACCGACGTAGATTTTGAAGTAATTAATATCTTAAAACAAGGATTTAAGAAATTAAAGAATGCTCGAGGAGAAATTTTCACCACCCTTGCAGAAAGTGGTCTTGAAAGAGGAAAAAACGCAGAAGACGGGAGCTTTGGGACTTGTCCATCCTGCAAAACTGCTTTAGAAGTTATCGTAGGTAAAAAACAAAAACGCTTTCTCGGTTGCAAAAACCCTGATTGCAAAACTACGTTTCCACTACCTCAAAAAGGGAAATTACAGCCGTTAGAAGAATCTTGTCCCCTCTGTGGAATGATACCTATGCGAGTTGGTGGGGGAACTAAAGTCTGGACCTTTTGTCCCTCCTGTTGGATAAATAAAGCCCCGAAAAAAGACACCTTGTTTTTCTGTAGTAGTTGTAAAGAAAAAACCTGTGGATATTCGAGCATTCATGCAAAAAGAGACATTTTAGGCGAATTAGGGGATTGTCCCCAATGCGGGGGAAAAGTCCTCTTAAGACTTGAAGGGACAAGGACACGGGTTCTTTGTCAGGCATGCGAGAAGGAATGGAAAGCACCAAATCTGCGAAGGGGAACGAAAATTACAATAGAACGAAAATGTCGCCGATGTGGGCTCCATGCTCTACAAATCACCCGAGCACGTAAGAGTAACTATTTCATGTGTCCCATCTGTGGAGAATTTTGTTTTAAATGTAAATATAGATGTTTTGAGTGAATTATCCTAACTCCTAGTGCAGGAGATTAATTAGTCCGAGAATGGTTTTAACACCATCAGTTCGATTTTTCACTAAATACTCACCAGAAATTGAGGTGATCTAGAGATAGTTTTCGTTTTGTTGTTTTAATTAAAAACTGGAAGGTTTGTATGACCCATCTCTTTATTCTTTTCTTCTTATTCTCTGTACAACCATGATAGCTAGTATGGTTGCAGGAATGATTAAAAGACCGATCACAGGATCAATTTCAGAGATCGTATTATCCTTGAAAGAAGCATCGTCTACATAAAGCGTCGTATCCAGAGCAGAAAAACTTTCAAACGTGACATAAACTCTTACTTTAGCTGTTTCTGGGAAGGGATAAGTAATCGCTCCTCCAAGACCTTCCTTCCATTCGTTTACAGCACCACTACTCCATGAGCTTACTTCATGAAGTTTGGTACCATTATCAGCTAAAGCGTGAACACCCCACGTAATTTGACCTGGAGAATTATCATATTCCCAAAATGACATAGCGTATTGCACATCGGGGTAGACACCCAGGATCACCTGTTCAAGCGTATGTGCAGATTGTGTGAGCAAGGTTACTTTAAAGGAACAGTTACCTTCATGTGCTAGGGTCGTTTCCTTCTCCCATACTATTTCCGAGGTATTCCCGCTACCTTGCGCCCAATCCCAAGATGTTGCACTTCCAGATGACCATTCTTCAAATCCAGCATTCAGTACCATTTCAGGGCCTAGTAGTGGCGCTGCGTAGCATGATATAACGGTATCTGGAGTAAATAACATGAAGATTATTATTAATACAATTCGTTTGTATTCCATTTTGCATCATCCTCTCAGAACTTATGATTTATTCTACAAAAATGCTTATCTAGTATAGATTCTATTTCCAGAACACAAAAACAAAGATTGGTGAGTTCTAGAATCTTATTCCGAATTTAAGTGTTAAGTACTCTATAAGTTTTTTTATATAGGAAAAAGAAGAAGAGACTGTAAATAATTAGGTGAATAATAAATGAAGAAGTAAGCACGCATATTCGAACCAATTAAGTTAAAGTTCGCTGTTTTAAAATGAATTAGGGATGAATTCTATTGCTGATTGATCAATATACCAAACTCCTTTCAGAATTAAATTTACAAGGCCTATTTCTCTATGACTGCCCCAATAAAGTCCATCTTCTAGGGCTAACTCAGCCCATAGAGGGGGATTGGGCTGTAGCTGTATCGCTAAAAAGAAGAGACCCTCTTACCATATTTGTACGTGATTCCCTTATCTCACAAGAAAAATGGTCTAAAAGTCCTTTCAAGGATTACGTTCGAATGTTTTCTAATTCTAGGGACCTTGTTAGGAAAGCACGTTCACATATCCGCCGTACAGGTATAGGAGCTGGTCTAGCTTGGGAAAATGAACTAACAATTAATCAATTAAGTGAGGAAGGAGTTGAAATAACCGATCTGTCGCGCCATCTCTTGAAACTTCGAGAAATAAAAACAGAGGAAGAACAAAAAACCATTAAACAAGCATCATCCATCACAAATCAAGCATTTTTGAATTTAATTAACATTTTGCAAGGATCAAGCAATATTCTGCGTGAAGTTGAGATTGTTAATATTATTCAAAGAGAAATGATGAAACAAGGAGCAGATAGATTTGCTATTCCCACTTCTGTGGTTTCAGAGTTATCTCCATCCCCTCAACAAATTTGGCGGCTTCCGACTAATAAAAAGATCGCTAAAGGAGCACTAATATTGCTCCGATTCGGCGCACAAGTTGGATATTATAAATCAGTAATCCATAGAGTTATACTTACACAGGCAAAGTCCCCAGAAATTGGGCTCTCTTCTAATATTCTAGAAATGGTACAAGCAGAGCATCAAAATTTTCTCGAAAAGCTTAAGAGAGAAAGAAAAATCGAAGAATTAGGAAAACCTAGCAAGAAGAGATATTCAGAACTTTTTAAACCGGGAAAATGGCTTAATCCATTTGGTTATGGGATAGGGTTAGAGGTAGCAGAGCAGCCTCAGTTATTAGCGGAAAGTGTCGAAAAATTAAATGAAAATACAGTAATTTCTGCTGGAAAAGGATTCGTGATTAAAGACTCAATAATTGTACCGGTTCGTGACATGATCCTTATTAAGAAGCCTATTGAAGTCTTAACTCCCTCATCACCTATTTTTAGACTCTGATTGTTATCGACAAGCGCTTAAACGTGAAAAACCTCTAGCTAAGAAATAAACACTATATTCTTTAAAAATGAAGCAATCAGAACAATCTCTCTAGTAACGGTTAATAATGCTTAACACCTAATTGATAACAGTTGATAAAAGCCTCTACCCTTAGGGGCGATTAGGGACAAGATTATATGACTATGCAAAAAAAAGTTAGCTCAGGTGAAGTTCGAAAGATTCTCTTGGGTACTCCTTACTACAAAGGAACATATCGGATTTGCATTGTTGGTTCTACGGGTAGTGGAAAAACTAGTTTCTTAAAAATGCTACTGGGTAGCCTATTTGAGCCGACAGCAGAAGAAAAAAGACGGCATGCGGAAGAAGCTCAAGTAGGAAGCACTTATACTATTATCGATAAAAAATTACTGGATAAAGACTCAACGACAACTGTTTCGCTTAATGTCTCGGATATTTTGTTAGTGGTGACACGTCACAATACTATTGAATGGTGTTCTCCTACCGATATAAACGAAGTTTTACTTAGAGATGATATAGATAGTCTTTGGCATATTGTTTGGATTGATACAGCTGGACAAGAACGATTTGATTTTATGCCCCAGATAACCATACCGGGTAGCGATGCCGGGATTATTTTCGCTGATGGGACAAATATCGAGTCAGTGGTAAAACTGTCCTATTATATTCGGTTAGTTCGAGAAGAAGAGAGAAAGAGCCATAAAGCAATGCCCCTTGCAATATTTTTGAATAAAAAAGACCTTGATGGGATTTATTTAGGCCTTGAAATGGTCCAAAGTATGTTTAAATCTGAAAAAGAAGAAGATCTCCTCTTTGAGACATCTGTTTTCGAAAAAGATGGATTTGAGGAACCTTTACGATTAATAATCAATACTTTAAAACCAAGAAAACACCTAGAGATTCTTAATAGACTAAAAGTAAAGGTTTAGAATAAGCTCCACTCTTTTGAGAGAAAATTATCGACCTTCTTCCCTAGGTCGTTCTTTTATTCTTCAATTGGTAATAAGGAGCTCTTCGCAGATCCATGGGGTTAAAAAGTGGCACAGAAATTAATTTTTATAACTTCTTTTATTCATCTGCAGGAGAGTGACTAATAAATCTAAAGAAACCTTAAAGAGACATCTATCGCTCAATCAATCCTAATTATTCTCCTAAATACCGAACGACAAAGTTGATGATTTTAGTAATTGATAAAAATTATGAGAAACCGAGTTTTAAAATCTCTTAACCGAAAAAGTTGTTTAAATACTCTAATAAAGAAAGGATTCACTAGAAATGCTTTTTATTTATGACTGTATAATACAAAAGTAGAGATTTCACTCAAACTTAAGAGTCGATAAGGATTGGCATCCGATGAGTACGGAGAAAATAAGGGATTCACATGAAATTCGAAGGATTTTATTAGGTACTCCACATTATAGAGGAACTTATCGGATTTGCATTGTTGGTTCTACGGGTAGTGGAAAAACTAGTTTCCTGAAGATGTTGTTGGGTAATCTATTTGAGCCGATGGCAGAAAAAAAGCGGCGACATACACAAGAAGCTCAAGTAGGAAGTACTTATACTATTATCGATAAGAAATTACTGGATGAAGGCTCAACGACAACTGTTTCACTCAATGTAGCCGACATTTTGTTATTAGTGACAAGTCACAATACTGTTGAATGGTATTCTCCTACCGATATAAACGAAGTTTTACTTAGGGATGATATAGAAAGCCTTTGGCATATTGTTTGGATTGATACAGCTGGACAAGAACGATTTGATTTTATGCCCCAGATAACCATACCGGGTAGCGATGCAGGGATTATTTTCGCCGATGGGACAAATATCGAGTCAGTAGTAAAGCTTTCCTATTATATTCGGTTAATTCGAGAAGAAGAGAGAAAACGGCATAAGATAATGCCCATTGTAATAGTTCTGAATAAAAAAGATCTTAAAGGAATCTTTTTAGGCCTTGAAATGGTCAAAGGTATGATTAAATCCGAGGATGAAGGAACTCTCCTCTTTGAGACATCGGTTTTGGAAAGAGAGGGGTTTGAGGAACCTTTGCGATTGATTATTGATAACCTGAAGCCGAGAGATTATACCAAGATTCTTAACAAATCAAAAGTTAAAAGTTAGAAATATTCTTAATTTAACTTCTATTTTCTTCTTTCCTACCTGGTGATTGATTGACGTGGGTCGGACTCTGACCCAAGCTTGGTTGATTAACCTCTATCACCTTCTAAATGAAGAGAAATCTACTCGTGCGATTAAAATGTTTAAAAAAAATCTAAAAGACCTTTTGTCTCAACTAGGTTACCTCAATGAGGTTGATGAAGAGGCATTAAACTTTCTTGTTCGGCAAATCTATGAAATTCTTGACTCAGGAGTTGGAACCAACTCAATATCTATCAAAACAGGCTGTATCCTTCACCAAATCACGATAGCCAACCATAATGAAGTTAAAGAATCACTTAAGCGGCAAATTCTTGAAGGATTACCTAAAAAGGATTTACGACTTTCTATTCAACTTTCAGCTCTATGCCTTTATTTGGATGAGGATAGCATCCAATGTACTGTGATTAAAGCACCATGTCTGTATAAGGCATCACTTGGGGAATGTGAGATTGTTCAAAACTCTCTTGAGTCAAATCTAGATGATTGGAAGTGACAAGAGGCGCAGTGCATAACTTTTCAAAAAAAGACCAGATCATGCGGGATTAGGCAATTAATCTAGGATTTATGAGTTTTTGAGTTTCTAGGATGATTATAATTATGTTGAGATTTATTGGAATGGAATCTTAGGTAGATCGCTGCCAATATACCTAATAGCAGCGTAAGACCTACACTTACCATATAACGGGCAATTTCTGTAGCGACTGCAAGTTCACGAGTCATTCCATATTCTTCGAGGACAAAAACAACAGCAGTAGTTCCTGTACCTAAACCAGTAGGGGTTTGAGTAGTAATTCCTACAAAGAGGTCGATAGAAACGAGCACAATAGCGTTTTCGAGAGTAAAATTTGAATTAAAAGCCGATACTACAGCCACAGTAGCTAATATGTCAGCAAGCCACTTAGTTAGAGTAAGCAATAACACCATGCTTGTTCGTTTTTTTTCTTTCCAGACTAGGAAGAGAGTAGTGAAGTAGTTATTGATTTGGCGCTCGAGAATAAGCTCTAATTTTAAACTCAGAGGAGTTGAAATGTGTGAAGTGATTCGAATAAGTAAATGAATAAAAGCAGTCATGGCTCTTTGTGAGAAAATCAAGGCTGTTCCAATAAAACCAATTAATAAGAATATCCAGAAAAAGAATTGCAATTTCTTATCAGGCATTAAAACATATATTGTCAAACAAACTGCCAATAGTAAGCAAAAGAGATCAATAATTCGCGAAAATACTACTACAGCCGCTGACGAGCCAAACTCAGAATCAGACCACTCGGTCATGATCTCCATAGCAATAAAATCCCCCGAGTTGAAGGGGAAGGCAGTAGCAGAAGCATAAGCACAAGTATAAACTGGGAACTGTTTGAAAAAGCTACGATCTTTGGGAAATAGCATGTGCCACCGATATAACTTTACAACAAAGCTAGAAAGGAATAATAAAAAACCAAGAACGATTAATGAGATCTGAGTAGAGGCAAAAACGTGGGGTAATTCCGTTAAATTGGTGGTTAGGAATAGATAAAGGAGAAAAACCACTGTGAGCAGGGATGTAAGAATTATCCGTAGCCTTTTTCGAGAAAAATGCACAGATTCCAATTCCGGTCATTTTTTAGTTGATTTTATAACTTTTGAGCCAATCCTAGAAATCCCTTAAAAAAGAAAGTATGTATATTGTAAAGAAAATGTAGTCAAATGTTTCAGATATAGTCACATGAATTGAAGAATAGTGTGGTTGATGATATGTGGGCAGTTATGTCAGATTCTCATGATAATTTAGATGCAATAAAGGCAGCATTAGATATTCTTTCTTCATATTCCATTGATATGTTATTTCACTGTGGGGATATCATCTCTCCTTTTACTGTACCTCGTTTAGACTTTGGTGTACCTGTCAAGGCAGTTAGGGGAAATAATGATGGAGAGTTTCTAGGACTACGTAAAATGTTCCAACAACACTCAGAATGGGAATTTACAGAGGGAGTCCTAACAGTTGAAACAACACATGGCAAAGTAGCTATTACTCATGGCCATATTTCAGGAGTTCTTCCTGCTCTAATTTCTGGTTCTGAGTTCAAATTTGTTTTTTCAGGGCATGATCATAATGCCAAAGTAGAAAAAGTAAATAGAATCCTCTGGGTGAATTCAGGAGAGTGTGGAGGATGGCTAAGAGGACGAAAAAGTATTGCAGTGGTTAATCCCGAGGAATTAAGAGCGGAAGTCATTGAATTCAAATAAAGATACCTTTCATGTACTGATCACTGGTACTCCAGGTTCAGGTAAAACTATTTTGGGAGAAAAACTGGTTGATCACTTCTCTTTCCTCCTCATTGAAATTAGTGAGTTAGTTAAAACCGAAGGACTGTTTCTCGGGTACGATTATCAACGTGATGCCTTGATAATCGATGAAGAATTTCTGGTGACAGAGTTAGAAAAGATTCTTAAAGCCCATAAGCGAGTTTGTCTTTGTGGATCCCCAGTAGCGATTGATTCTTCACTTCTTAAACTAGTTATTGTTCTTTTTGTTTCACCCCCTGAATTACGAAAACGTCTAGAGCAAAGAGGGTATAATGCTAGCAAAATTGAAGAAAATATTGAATCTGAAAATATGGGAATCAATTTACTTGATTCACAAGAACTTTATGGCACTCATTTAGTCCATGAAATTCCAGGGAATGAAAAAGGGAGTAATGAAGCCATAAAACTGATTTCAAGCATGATTACTTCAAGAAAGGAAGTAAGTTAAGATAATCATAAGAGAAAGACTAATTAGAAAACCTAATGCATATCCACAAATATCATACTCAAAGACCTTTATGAGAATCAGGAGGCATTGAAATGGCTTACGGTAAACAAACATTTGGGAAAGTAGCTATCATTGGTGGAATCATTGCAGGATTAAGTTTTTTTGTTGAAATAATTGCTGTTTTTTACCCGGATGTAATTCCAGGGGTTGAAGAAGGTTTAGATGCAGCACAGCTCCAATTATTTGCCATTTGGGTTTCAGGAATTATAGCAGGGCTCGGGTTTGCTTTCGGACGTTATGCAGGGCGTGAAAATGACATTATAGGAGGAATAGCTCTAGCAGCTGTCTTTGGATTCGCTGGTTTGTTCATTATCACTGGTACAGATGCTTATGTGGCGATAGCTGCGATTGTTGCGGCACTCATGGCACTTATTGGCCTATTTGTAGCCATTCTCACAACCCAGGCTGAAGGCGGAAGATTAGGCGTTTAACGCTCATTTCCCTTCACCATAAAACACCATGTTCACTATGTTTTTAATTACCTATTGAATACACAAAAAAAATAAGGATAAGTCACCAAACTTCTCAAGATTTTCTACTGAAATTACTATGGAAGGTATAGGAAATGTCTTCGCAGAAACCCCTAGAATTCTTAAGAATAGAATATCAGGAAAAGGTAGATAAGCAGTTAGACTGGGTTCATCGTATACTTGAAGGCCCCAGTGATGTTCATTGCAATGTTGAGGGCAAAGAAGTCCTAATGTTTTGTTCAAACAATTATCTCAATCTTTCAAATCACCCAAAATTAAAAGAAGCAGCGATTGAGGCAACAAAAACTCATGGGGCAGGGTCTGGTTCGGTTCGAGCTATTGCAGGAAATATGGATCTTCACGAGAAATGGGAAAAGACACTCGCCCGATTCAAGGAACAAGAAGCAGGGATGATAACGTCAGCAGGTTATACTGCTAATGTGGGACTCTGTTCTCAACTTGCGCCTACAAAAGAGGATGCAATACTCTCAGATGAACTCAACCATGGCTCTATCATCGATGGAGTACGCCTTGCTAAGGCGACAAGGCATGTCTTTAAACATTCAGATATGGCTGATCTTGAACGAGCAATGGAAAAAATAAGCAAAACAAATCCGAGACGCTTCTTAGTTATAACAGACGGCGTTTTTTCGATGGATGGCGATTATGCGAAACTGGATGAGATTTATAAGATCGTAGAGCCTTACAATGCCATTATTTTTGTTGATGATGCCCATGGGGACGGGATTTTAGGAAAAAACCATAGTGGTAAAGGATTAGTTGATCATTTCAGTCTACAGAAGAAGATGAAAGAATGTGGAGTAGAAATGGGCACTTTTTCCAAAGCATTTGGCACTATGGGCGGCTCCATTGTTGGCAGCCAGGATCTCGTCAATTGGGGGCGTAATGTAGCACGCTCCTACCTTCTAAGTGGGTCTCATCCTCCTGCAGTAGCAGGGGCATCTATTGCTGCTCTTGAACTGCTAGAGAAAGATAATAGCCCTGTTAAGAAATTATGGGACAATATTGAGTATTATAAAAAGGAAATCATGGCTATGGGGTATAACCATGATTTAACAGCTAATTCACAAACTGCCATTACTCCCGTTATTTTTGGAGAGAATGAGTTAGCTAAAAAAGCATCTAATCTCCTATTTGAAAAAGACATCTTTGCGTTACCCATAGTGTTTCCAATGGTTCCTCGGGGGACCGCACGTATTAGAACTATGATGAATGCAGGACTTACAAAAGAGAATCTTGATTTTGCATTACGTGCTTTTGAAGAAGTCGGCAAAGAACTTAGAATGTTTTAGTAGATGTTTTTACTTTTGACGCCTTTTTCTTTTTTCTCAATCAATCTCTTCCTCTTCATTACTACACAGGTTCATTTTTTACCTGCTATCCTTTAGGATTTTCTGTAGAATTCTATCTCCCTCTTTTAGTTAGTAAAAAAAATAGAGGGAAAAAGGAAGAATAAGGAGAAGTTCATCTGTGTTTACGTTCGATATGACGATGTATTATATACTTACGTTTGGCTTTGAAACTACAATGGCTGCAGTAGTGCCATTCAACACCAATATCGTGTTTGTTAGCAAAATGGCCTTTTAATACATGCAAGTTTTTTGTTTTAAAACTACAGTAGTCACAATGATGCCATTTAACACCTTTATTATGCTTATTGGCAGCATGACGTCTTAAGCTAGTTTTATACTTAGTTTTAAAATCACAGGAGTTACAGTAGTGCCACTCAACATCAATATCATGTTTCCCTGCTAAGTGACGCTTTAGAACATTAAGTTTTGATGCCTTGTAACCGCAATAAGGACAATGCTTATCTGTGAATTTCATCCTATGACTGTAGGATATATGGGTTTTAAGAGCCTCTTGTGTTTCAAAGCCCCTTTTACAATGATAACATTGAAACTTCCACTTAGGATCTGGCTTAGATCGAGGTTTTGTGTCAAATTTGTAGTTAAAACACTCAATGGGTGATTTCCAACCAGTAACGTTAAAGAAAGCAGTTACTGCATCTCCTTTAAGTCGTATATAAGGATAGAATTTGTTTTTACGTGGGTCAAAGTGTTCTTGTACTGAGATATCGTCCATATTATCTGTCATTCCAAGTAAGTTCCGAACTAATTGAGCAAGCTGATAATTCTCGTCATCGGTGAAGTTGTAGGAACATAGTCTTACATAATAGTCATCTGGTTTTAATGTGCCATCTTCTAGATACCAAATCCGTAATTTGTATGCTGTGAGTTCAAAATTGCAAGGCAGTATTTTCACTGACTTTTGGTCTGGGTTTTCTTCTAATTCCTCTGGGGTGGGTTCTCTGTACCACTCCTCATACATCTCAAGCAATTCGACACTGGCATTGGTGTACCCATTGATGATCTCCGTCGTCGTTCCACTATCATTGACCTTTGTGGTCAGATAAGTATTGAATATGTACCCTGACTCTTCTGCCAATATTTTAGGGAATTTCAGTATATACTCACTGTTTTCCTTCGCTAGGTTAATCCTGTAGAGGGCTGTATGTGTTTTCTTTGTCAGATTCCCATCAGATTCCCATCAATGCCAAAATCCGAGAATTCAAAAACATCTTATGTTAGCCTAATCCGATAACTTATGTTAGGGTTTAAATTCTTTTAAAGGACTCGTTCTTTCTTCTCCGTTCTATTATTGAATTATATTATAAGAAAATAAAAGTAGGTAGGTAGTTTTCTATTTAAATGGATCCATGACTACCTTGATAGCTCGTTTTTCATCAATTTCAATCATCCCTTTTTCCCAGTCAGCCATATTCACACGGTGTGTGATTAATTTATGGATTTTGTCCTGTAAACTCTTATTTTTAAGCAAGCCCCGCATTACTTGCCAGGTTTGAAACATTCTTCTCCCTGCAATTCCATACACGTTAGCCCCCTTCGAGATCATTAAAGAATTGATGTCAAATTCAATGGGTCCAGAAAAGAATCCTAACAAGGCCACACGTCCACCATAGGTTAACGCTTCAAGACCTTGCCGAAATGCATGAATATTCCCAGACATCTCGAGAAGGACATCGACTCCATTCCCATCTGTCGCATCACGAATGATCTGGGGGATTTTATCACCTTCTTCCCGGGCATTGAGCACCAGATCAGCACCCATTTCTTTAGCCATTTTGAGTCGAAGCATATTATTTCCACCTCCAGTAGCAAAGACTTGTCCTGCCCCTAACATTTTAACTACAGGGATGGACATTAACCCAATAGGTCCACATCCTGTGATGAGGACGTTCTTCCCTGCGATATCTTCAATATTGTCTTTCGGTAAAACAGTATGCACAGCATTGCCTAACGGATCTTGTACTGATGCTAAGGCAGGATCAAGATCAGGATCGTTAACCCAAGCGTTGAGTTCTGGGATTACTGCATATTCAGCGAAAATACCGTCTTTATCTACCCCAAATATTCTAGTATTACTACAAATATGCATTCTATCACTACGACATTGGTAACACGTCCCGCACGCCTCGTGACACTCCATACTTACCTTATCCCCTACTTTAATATTTTTAACGTCGGGTCCGACCTCAATAACAGTTGCGCCGGTTTCATGCCCAGCTATAAATGGGGGTTTCAGTCGATTCTGAGCCCACTGATCAAATACCCACATATGATGGTCAGTACCACAAATTGAAGCGACGTCTATTTTTAACTTCACATCAGTTCCGTGCTGAATCTCGGGTTCCTTTACTTCTTGAATTTCAAACCCTTTTTCCCGTTTCGTTTTCAGGATCGCCTGCATTTTTAACACCTAATGTATTGATCAAAAGATTATGATGGAAAATAAGAAGACAATTCACTTTAAGTTTTTTATGCATGAAATGTTAGAAAATGAGTCACTATGCTGTTAACCATCGCCACAGTGTTGTTTGACCTTTGGTGCTCCCTAGGTTCGAGAGTGCCACCCCCAACATTCGGATAGATGTCGTATTCTCCACTAACTCTCTTAATGCTTTATTTAGATAATTTTGAATTGTTTGTTCATCCCGGTGTGGAGTAGGTAGGCTAAAAGAGCGACTTCGGGTTCGAAAATCACTAGTTCGTACCGTTAAGGAGATAGTGCGATAACTCAACGCATATTTCGCAAGCCGTTTTCCTAATTTCTCCACCATACTCCCCAATGACTCTTCTAGCTTCTGACGGTTGGTAGCTTTAATATCCTCTGGGAACGTCCAGTTATGACTCATCGATTTCCGTGAACCGTGCCGTTGTCCTTTTAGTGGACGATTATCAATCCCGTGCATTCTATTCCATAGCCAAACTCCTTCCTTTCCGAATTGTCGCATAAAAACCTGTCGTGATAAGGCTTGTAAATCTCCGATGGTATTATAACCTTTTCTGACCAACTCTTGCGACCGAACTCTACCGATCCCGCTGATAGCAGAAACAGGTAAAGGAGAAAGGAAAGTTACTACGTCTTCAGCTTTAACCCAAGTGATTCCATGGGGTTTCTGTTGATTAGCTGCAATCTTCGCCACGCTCATATTGGGAGCAAGGCCGATAGAACATGTCACCTCTTCTTGACGCCAAATATGCCACTGAATCTCTCTAGCTAAGTGGATGGGTGTTTCATATGCTTTTGCTGTGTGAGTCACATCAAGGTACGCCTCATCGATACTTGTCTGGCGTACATAACCGTTATCCGCGAATGTTTCGAGTAAATCCATGATTTTGTTAGAGACTTTTTGGTAAGCGTTCCTATCTGAGCGACAATAATTTCCTTCGGGACAGATTTTGTAGGCCTTCGACACAGGCATCGCGATACGAACACCTAGCGCACGGGCTTCATATGAACATGTAAGCACCACCCCTCGCCCTTTCCCCTGTTTAGGATCAGGACTGACAATTACAGGCGTCCCACGTAATTCGGGGTTTTTCGCCATTTCAACAGACGCATAAAAACAATCCATGTCAATATGACAAATTAAACGGTGTTCTGACCCCAAAGTTGGCATTATCTTCCCTACTTAAAATGAATCCTTTTTATTCTTCGGAAGGGTGAGGTGAAAGTGATAACTCCCGATCCAATTCTTTTGTTATTCTAGAGTCTATTTTATAAAGACATTGGATAGAATTGAGATCAGAATTGCCCTTCCCTCTTAAAATATCCTTTCTCGAGAAAATATTCATTATTAATAGTAGATTTAATAGTATAAGATTTTCAAAATGGAAGTCTTAAATTCTAGCAGCCAAAAAAAAAGCCCATCGCTTTGTTATTATTCAAATATGCTAGATATGGCAGATTGTTAACGAAAAAGGATTAGATCTTAACGTTCTGTGTTAACTGGGGTGTGTAAGGCGAAATTTTTTGGGGTGATTTTAGGAACATGTAACACATGAAAGAAGTGCCCTTTTATTTGATTAAATGAATAATATCTATGAGGACAATGAAGAGTCAGTTGAGCGATAGTTCTAATATTAACGCTGCACTTTATCGTTCTACGAAACAAAGTGAAGAAGTTGCGTCATTCATCCGTCTATCGGACTACTATGATCTCCTAATGCTTCTAGCGTCTTATGACACACTTAAACGACAAGTGCTCATTACATTAGCACACATCTATCCTCGTAAAGTCTCTGGAGCGCAATTAGCGGCCTTATGTAACTATAGTAAGAAAGCCAATATGTTATATCGCGGTAGACCGCTTGAATCCTTAGAAGAAGATGATGTTATTAGTATCGAACGAGTTAATCCCAAACTCTTCCGTATTCAACTGAATATGGACAATCCAGTAATGGGTCTATTCGTACAGCTTTGTCAAAACTTTGGTCTCTCATTCCGGGACCTTTTAATAACTACTTTAGACCGAAAGGGAAAGAAAAGATGATCAACCAGTTTAAACGAGCCGAACGCTCGTTAGCAATTCTTTACATTAGAAGGAGCGCCAAACTTCTCTTACTCGGTTTCATTTGTCTATTATTAATTCATTATGCCTTGACTGCTGGTTTTTCCACTGTAATAGCCGTGCAAGATGAAGTGGAGCAAGAAGAAAATCCTCCAACAGTCTTAGAAGAAACCACCACTACAACAACTGATGTAGTAGAAGATCCACGAGATGGTCCCCAGGGAGCACCACCCTTTTATTCAGACACCCCCACCCCCCCACAACCACCACAACCAACCGAGGAGCATATTCCTGAGCTTCCTACGGTAAAAATATATGAACGAGAAGTCCTTGAGCCTATACCAATCTTAATATTGATAGGAAGTCTTGTTGGTATTCTCTTTACGGTTGTGTTCTTTCTACGACTGTGGTTCCGCACCCCCAAAGAAATTCGAACTATTGTGGAAAAAGGAACTTATGCACCCGTCCAACATCGGCGTAAGACTTCAATCATTGAAGAAGGCGATGACATCCAAATTCAAATTCGTTATAAAGTGCGTGATAAGGGTCGTTGGGGTGTATTTCAGCTTGGTTGCTTTGTTCCTCCCCTTCTGGATGCTGAAAAGGTTATGAAGATTTGTAAACCTTTAGGACTTCGTTTTGATCATAAGAAAATAACAACTGAGGCAACAATAGAAGAATTTACACTGCGTTACCAGTTGTTTCGGCTTGGAATCACTCGTATATTCGAATCCGAGCAACAAAAACTCTTTAAACAATATATATGAAGGAAAGGGGTTATTATAACTATAGCTTCCTCTCTTTTCTCCTTTTTACTGGATATAGGCGTGTTTAATTAAAGAATTTGGCTAATGAAACTTTTCCATGTAGTTCATCAAGAGAAATATCTAATGTACCAATTACTTGCTCAAATACAGAATCTAATTGAGCTTTGTAAGCTTTAACATCAATACGGGTAGGATCTGCTAATTGAATTGGCATGACCCCTGGATCTTCTTTCACCTTCAAAAAGCGAATAATTTCGCCAGCTTCAACTGTGTCACGCTTTTTTTGATCGATAAGAATCTGAGCAGCTTTGACATGTTGTGATTTGACAGTATAGGAATGTATTGGTTTGGTCATTTGTACAGTGAATGCTAAATCCTCAACTGTATACTCTTTCTTTTCAAGTTTGCGATATCTGCTACGAATGATTTTTTTAATCTTTTCTTTAGCTTCTTCAAACTCTTCTGGAGAAGAAACCTCTGCCAAAATACTCAACATTTCAGTAAATGCTTCCTGAATAAACTGGGGTGTGTTTCGCTTCTTTCCCGATAGACCCTTAACATCGACCCGACTAATATCCCCCTTCTTACCTGCGTAAACTCCAAAATAGTTCTTTTTTCGTTCTGAAAGCACGCAATAACGATAGGTCTTTTCTGCTTCTAAAGGCATACCGAGGAATTCTTCACTCCATTGAATTAGCTCGTCAATTTGTTCTTGATTAGGTTTCAATAGAAAAACCGAGTCTGTATCCCCATAAATTACCTTGACCCCAAGTCCTTCTTCGGTTTTTTTGATTGTTTGCTCAATAGCCCAGCGTCCCACGGCGGTAGTGCTCTCGGCAGTGGAGAGACAGTATAAGGCAAAGTGTTCAGCCCCTAAAACCCCGTAGGATGCATTAATTAGTACTTTAAAGGCTCTTTGCAGAACATCATATAATTTCTTTTCTGGAGTATCTTTTTTTGCCGCTTCTTTAAGCCAGAAAACTCGGATATCACGAAGAAAACCAATTAGCTCTGAAACAATACCATCCCTCTTTGTACAGACCCAATGAGGTGTTCCTGGGATTTTATTGTCCTTACATTCATTATGTTGGCAGTTAATAGTTTCATAAGAGAGATTCCGTTCTTTAATAATTGAAGGATAAAGAGAAGAGAAATCAAGGACTGTAACATCGAAGTGAATGCCTGGGGAAGGATCTACTACATAAGCCCCCATAAATTTCTTATCTTTAATAATAGCCTTCCTCACAGCTTTTTTTCCTTTGTGTTGGATTTCTTCTTTGATAGGGATAAGCATATTCCGACGACGATGCTCAAAAAAGAACATATTTTGAATCCAGTTTGAAATCGCTGTACGTACCAGATCTTCTAAAGGCATTCGAGTAATTCGGGCCAGAATTATCATAAGGGTTAAAGGGGTATAATCATCAAACGTAAAGAGTTCAAGAGTAATCTTAGTGTCGCGCCAACAATAATGAATCAGATCAAATATTGGAAGGTCACGGATATCTGCATCTAATTCGACTTTACCTACACCTAGAAGTGCCTTAGCTATTGCATCGAGACTATCTTGCTTATAAGCGCCACCATGCGCATACCCCTTTATACTGGCATTGTGATACCAATTAAATAGGTCAATATGAATAGCTCCACTCAATATCGCTTTCTGACTTTTAGCGTTATAGTTTAAGGGTAGATCCTCTCGGGGGATACCTAATTTTTGAGCACGATAGTGGATGTAAGCAAAATCAAATTTATCACTGTTAAAGCCGACAATGACGGGATAGCTAGCCATTACATCGAATAAAGCAAAGAGAAGCTCTTCTTCATTTTTAAAACTTTTAATAGATAGCTCTTTGGGTAATCCCTCGGGTCTGAGTCCCCATCGAGCGCGATAGTTCTCTTTTGATTCTTCTTTGTTACCCGCGTCCAATACAAAGGCATAGTGTTGGTCATCCGTCCCAACAAGACAGACGCAGGTGATCTTATATTTAGCTTCTTTAGGGACAGGAAAATGATCCATGGGGCTATCAAGCTCAATGTCAATAGCTGCAGTTTTCATATGAGGAATAGGAGTAGTAAAAACAGGCATATAAATATTAAGCAAGTTTTGATAGTTAGAGAGAGCATCTTTGACTTTAGAGTCCATCATAATCCTGGATCCTTCCCCATCCTTTAATGTTTCAGCGCTTTGTAACCCTTCATCGGAGAAATAATAAAGTAACCCTGGAACTGTTTGAGTGTCATAAATCCAGTTCCGATGATAGCGAATCCGAGCTTCCCACGCCTTGGGAACCTTTGTACGAGCCTCACGAACATCTATAGGTGTTTTAGTATAGATTTTCAGCATTTTTGCTAATTTATCATCATATTTTAGAGGATAATATTTCTCAATTTCTTCCATACGGGGCTTAATTCTTTTTGTAGCACGAATTAAAGTTTCATTCTGCATTGCTTCCTCTAATGACAAGTCTGAAATGAAATAAGGCTCATGTCCAGTTGGATCAAGACGATATTCAATTTTATGTGCTTTTGGATTATAGAATTTTAATAATGCCTTATTTGATGCTCTATCATAATCGGTACTCAGAAGAAACCATGGTTCATCTAATTCGAGGCTATCTTTCGATAAGTGGGCTGTTTTAATCTCGAGGTTCTTATGAGCTTCTTCTTTTTGGGCGTCTATTTCTTGTAATGTTTCAGAATCTTCTTCTTCATGACTTTTTTCAGCAGATTCTTTTTCTTCAACATTAATGAGCTGCGAACTATCACTAACTATCTCTTTTTTCTTATCAGGTTTAGATTTAGTTAGAAAATTTGCCAAATTGGCTTGTTTTTTTGATTTATCTGTTTTTTCAGGCATTTCGTGATCCAACTTCGAAAAAAAGGTTATAAGTGAGATAAGGTTCAGAAGTTAAAAAAAGACAGAAGGCAAAAAAAGTTGACTGAACCCAAAAAAGTGAACTAAATTGACTGAGAAAGAAGAAGTCCAAGAATATGTCAAAAAAACTCTCGCCGCTTTTGCAGATAGAATTGGCTCACGGATTGATCGATTAGATACAAAAATCAAAAAGCTCAATCTAGAATTTACGAAATTCAAAAATCTGGAAAAGAGGATAGCTGCTTTGGAATCTATCTCTTCAGAAAGTAAAGATTTGGCTGAAATTTCTCCTCATCCTGAAATGCAGGAACCCAAACTCAGTCCTGAAATTAAGGCAGCAATAGAGGCACCATTAACAGATTCTCCTTCCAGCATCTCTCCAGCGCCTGAATATTCGAAAGAAATCCCTACAATTTCTAATAAAGAAGAAAAAATATCTAAAAAGAAACAACAGGAGAAAGATGAGCTATTAAAAGCACTGAAAGTGATAGAGTCCCTCTAATTTCAAATATTTAATCTATGAGGGGTTTTATACAAGTGCTTTCCTCCTCTAAAATAATGAAATTAAGGCATAGTTTTTTAACTGCATTTACTGTTTTCTCTCTAATTTGAAAAAGAGTGTGAAAAAAATGAGGGTTCATGAAATGGAACCAGTTAAACTGGTCTAAATACTTGAATTTTCAGAATAGTCGACCCTCTCGCTCCATAGATTGCATACACCTTCAAACACTATTTAAAGGAGGTTTCAAAACTGACTAGTGAAAAATGGGTTGTTTGTCCTGCATGGCCTTATGTAAACGCGGTGCCGCATCTTGGAACTGTTCTTCAGTTATTAAGTGCAGATATCTTTGCCAGATTTCTTAGACTCGAAGGACATGATGTCCTGACTGCTACAGGCTCGGATTGCCATGGAACACCGATAGAAGTGGCTGCTGAACAAGAAGGAATTTCACCAGCAGAACTTGTCGAACGAAATCATTCAATTATCCTTGAACTTCTCAAGGAATGGCAAATTGAGTTGAATTATTCAACAACAGCAAATCCTTTTCATTATCGATTTGTTCAAGACCTAGTTCGACGCTGTTACGACAACGGATATATTTTCTCACGCGAGGAAGAAACAACTTATTGTTCAAATTGTAAACGGTTCCTTCCCGACCGTTTTGTTGAAGGTACATGCCCACATTGTGAAGCATCAGGAGCAAGAGGGGATCAATGCGACTCTCCTAGCTGTGGAAAGCCGCTTAAACCCACAGAATTGATTGATCCGTATTGTGTAGTTTGTCATAACCCGCCCACCCGCAAACTCTCAAAACAATGGTACTATGATTTCCCAAAGTTTCAAGATACACTGCATGAATATATTGTGAATAATTCTATTCTACCTGACAATGCAAAACGATTTTCTATGGACATTCTAGATTCTGAGACAGGGATTCTTCCTCGTGCGCTTACCCGTGATCTTAAATGGGGTATTCCTGCTGCACCTGCGATTCCAGAAACAGATGTGGGTAATAAAACATTTTATGTATGGTTTGAGGCTGTTTTAGGATACACTTCAGCTTCTGCTGAATGGGGGGTTAAACACAAGAATGATCCTAACTATTGGAAACAGTTTTGGCTAAATAAGAATACTAAGACAGTCTTCTTTATCGGAAAAGATAATATCTTCTTCCACACCCTTTTATTCCCAGCACTTCTTCTAGGTACCGAAGAGTCCTATGGAACATCTTTTGTGCTTCCATATAATGTAAGTACCACCGAATTCCTCATGTTTGAAAACGAACCTTTTTCAAAATCACGAGGTATTGGTATCTGGATAAATGAAGCTATTGAACTCTTACCTTCAGATTACTGGCGATACTACCTTGCAGCTACTCGTCCAGAAATCCGTGATACCTCGTTCATATGGTCTGAGTTTGAAAATAGAATCAACACCGATTTAAATGATGTAATTGGTAACTTTATCCACAGAACTTTGGTTTTGATATACAGATACTTTGATGGAGTCGTACCCGCCCAAGGATCTCTAGATACTATTGATAAAGAATTCCTCAAGAAAATTCGAAATATTGCAGATGTTGTAGCTGATGCTTTTTATAGATTTGAATATAGAGAGGCTGTTTCCGAGATTGCCAATTTTGGACGCGCAGCGAATGGATATATGAGTACAAAAGAACCCTGGAAGCTGATAAAAAGTGACAAAGAAAGAACGGGAACAGTGCTCCATCTATGTATTCAAGCAGTGCGTGCTTTAAGCATTTTATTAGCACCCCTGACTCCTACGGCTTCTCAAAAAGTTTGGGAATATCTAAATTTAGAAGGTAATGCTACTGATCAAAATTGGAAGTCAGCAAGTGAAGTAGTTATTCCTGAAAACCATAAAATTAAGAAACCCACGACCGTCTTTACCAAAATTAAAGCCAAAGATCTGCAAGCAAAATTAGAAACTATACGAGGTCAAAAAATGAATGAAAAATCAAAAGGTACTGCTAAAATAGAAAAAGAATATGTCACAATGGAAGATATCAAAAAGTTAGGACTGAAACTTGCTAAGATTGTATCTGCAGAACCTGTACCTAAAACTTCCCGTCTTATGAAAATGGAGATAGATGTTGGTGAGAATAAACCACGTCAAATAGTAGCAGGTATCGCAGAACAATATAAACCTGATCAACTAATTGGCAAGAGGATTGCTGTAGTAACAAAGATGAAGCCAGCTAAGATTAGAAGCATTAAATCCAATGGTATGCTATTAGCAGCATTTGATGGGACAACTGTAGGCCTTCTAATAATAGATACCGATCTTCCTCCAGGTACTCCAATTTCATAATAAAGGATGAAAATTTTTTTTCTCACTTTTTTTATATTATCCTTTAGATGTGCCTATAAATTCCCCCCTCTTTATTTTTCTAATTATTTTTCAGAAGTTAGGATCTCTTTGACCACAGTTTTGATAGGGCTTACAAGAGCCTGTACACTTTGGGGACGCGCTTTGGGATCTTTGATCTTTTTTGGTGATTTTTTAATTAGTTTGGTCAGTTCTGATTTAGCAACCGAAATAGTGACTTCAGAAATTCGAGAATTTAGTGAATCCAGCCCTGAATCAGCTAAAAGTTTTTTAACATCATGCATCGCCATTTGAGTGTCGTCTGGAAGATTTTCTCGCTTGTTAAGTAATACCCATGAGGACACATGTTTATTAATAATCTGTGAACCCATTATACTATTTAGCTCTTCTAAACATTTCTTATTCTCGGCCCATTCAGCTTTGGAGGCGTCCAATACTACAATACAGGCATTTGAACCTTCAGAGATAATTTTTCGCTGCCCAATATGACGAGCTTCACCAGGAGTAGTTACCAAATGGAGTTTGGTGCTTTCACCGAGTCCCAGTACTGCTCGATCGAAAAATAAAGTCTCTCCTTTCGTATCACGTATTTTGGTAATGCTTTTTACCAATTCAGGGTTTTCTAATAGTTTTAACACCTGGACAATGGTGAAATAATCGCTTGTTCCTACACCAGGGGGTCCCCATAGGAGAATTTTAATCGTAGGAATTCCTTCATGGTCTCTGATTATTGTCAAAATAAAAGCCTCACTATAACAAGTTATTATGAATTTTTATATTTTAAGGATACTAATTATTGGAAAGAATTGACTTATAATAAGTATCTATGTTAGTAATTTTTGAGGACGAAAATTCAAAATTTTTTGAGAATTGAATTCTAAAACTTATCGTAGGTGCAGAAGGTAATGGTGGAAACCCCAGACTTCGAGTATGCTCAATCCGACTCCTCTGAGAATGGTATAGGCAACTGGCTTTCTTTAAAACATTTTCCTCATGATACACGTGTAAATTTAACAAAACGAGGAAGACAGTTTGTATTTCAGAACCCACGTCCCGCTCACATCAGCTCATTGATCTCTCCCGTCCAATGGAGTCGTTATCGAAGTAATTTAGAAATGAGTATTCCTATGTCAGTTATCCATATGTTATTGAATGAACATGATCAGTTTATTACTAGTTTTACCGTCGTTACTCTTGGAAGTCAAAAAACGCAACTATCCATTCGCCTTCCTGCCAAAAGATCTACATTAATATCTTTAGTAGCCCTAATGTGTTTAACAAAGGGAATCTTCACGAATGGAACCTTTCAAAGCGAAGAAGAAAGTAAAACCAACGCGTTTGTAGAGAACTTTCATGACGCGTTTGGAGTACAACTTATACTTGGTGAAAACAAACGGGGTTATTATACAAAGGTACCTCAACAGCTCTGCTCTGCAATTGTTATGTTTTTCACAGGGCAGGAAAATGCATCCATCCCTGATATCATTCGTGCTATAGAATATTGTCCAGAAGGAGAGATTCTTTCGTTCCTTAACACTTGGTTTTCTCATTCAAGGATTTATCGACGCCCGAATGAACGCAGTCTATTTACATTCCGTGTTAATGAGGAAACCCAAGCGATTGTTAAACTTCTAAGAACGATTGGAGTAGAATATGAAGATGGATCTATTACTGTCGATGGTAAATTTGTTCCTGTTTACATAGTCCTCGATACTTTAGAAAATGCAGCTATTCTTAATTTATTCACGGATGTTGAGGCTGAAACGTCAAAAAGGGAGTTACTCGAGCAAATAGCACAATTACGTATCCGTGTAAAAACGTATGAAGATAAAATTCGGGAGCTTGCGAATCTTATAGCTGACTTAGAAGAACAAATCGAGGAAATACGACAAAAGAAGCGACAATTCGCTTACAGTAAATACTACTATGAGAAACAGACCACAGAATTACGTGAAAAAGTGGAAGAACTGACACGTGTTCAGGAAGAACTAAGAAAAGAGAATGAGGCTTATAAAGAACGACTGATACTTTCCAAAGAGCATTTACCTGAAGGATCTCCACTCTCAAAGACCGAAAAACTGAAAACTATGCTTGATGCAAAAGCAGACATTGCAGACCTTCGAGAAGAACTCTCCCAGATTCGAGAATCTGTTGATGGACTACGCAGTGGTTATAATATACGGATTCGTGAACGAGAGGTTGAGATGACTCCTAGTGATCAAATTACATCTAGCTACCTTACAGCATATTCAGATGAGCTAATTAGCATTTTTTCTGCTCTATTAAGCATTCCAGAAAACTGGATCGTACTTGCATTGGCGAGTGGTGCTGCATTAACTAGATCGGAAATGTCTCTTTTTTCATCATTGGCAGGAATCGATTTTCGTCGTATTCTCACTAATCTCCACGAACTTGGATTATTAAGGGAAGGACCAGTTAAAAATAACGAAAAGACCTTAATATTTGATGCAAACCGCGCAGCTCAACTCTATCAAGAAAATAGAGACTCAAATCTTTCAAAAGCACCTATTCCTGTTAGAGCACTTATCAAAAGGAATATTCCTTCTCAAACTCGTCCTAAAACTACCCCTCATAAGTTCACTCCTGAATAGTGCTGGTTGGAATGGCTTCGTTGTCCCTAGAATCCCATTTTAATGAAATTCAAACTATGCTGGAAAAATTAGTCAAATTTACATCAGGAATTGAGTTAGCAGTTTTTTTCACCGATAAAGGACTTCCTATCTCTTGTGTTCAGTCATCCGCAACCATTGAAGCGACTGAACTTCAAACCATTACGACATCTATTTTCTCAACCACTAAACGAGTCGTCAAAGAACTAGGTAAAGGGATCACACAGACAATTACAGTCAAGGCATCTAATAAATTCCTTTTTATTCGTAAAATTGGAAATTCATCGGACGATTCAACTTCACAAACGACTCTAGCTCTTCTTAGTAATATGAATGTTCATATTGGAATTCTTCTAGATTTTATTGAAGAAATAGCTGAAGAGCTTTTGAAAATTATGGAGGCAACAGGCTCTAATTCTTTATAATAACTATATATTATCTAAACTCCTTGATTTCTCCGACTACCCGAATTTTCAAGAGCTAATACAAAATGCTGTCAGTTTAACTTCCCGAATATTACTGTATTAATTAATATTATCCTTAAAAATGAAAAATCGCTTGATGTGATGTCAACTGTCACCACTTCGACATTAACCGACACTTCTTGGACAAACCTAATTTTTTTAGGGTTTAAACCATGAAAAAACATAATACCGAACACTTCGATCGGGTAGGACAGTTGCAATTACATAACGTTTCCGTACCGATGTTGCTAGCCTGCCTGCTCGAACAAGATCGATTGGTTTGAGTGTACTGAGCTGTACATGAACAAGAAATGGTGCATGGTCGATTCCAGGGCCTTTGGAGTAGATCGAGAAGTCAGTTCCAAACTTCAAACCTGGACGAACGATATAGCCAAGATCTCGAAGATCAGAATATACGTAATAAAGTTCTATAAAGTGCTTGAATTGCGTTTTACAATATTCACGAACCTCTTCCTTAGTTAGAAGTCTTTTATTATCTATAATCTGAATTTTCTGGATGTTAAGCAAATAGTATGCTTCAAGAACGGATAATTCAAGTGGGCGATTAAAATGAGGAGATTTAGGTTTCCGAATCCCTACAGGTTTTCCATAATAACCTAATTGATAGATTGCACTCCCCATTTCAGAGTCCCAGAGGATAATCCTAGTCCCGCAGATATTAGCAATTGGTACTTCAGTCATTTTAGAAACCACATAAGCTTTATCGAAAAATTATGATCATAAATTTCAGCTAGGAGTCATCTCAAGCCTATTCTTTCCTCGGAGATAAATTGTCGCAATACCTTCTCTCTTAAGAATGGTACGTAGTACTTTATCATTAGTTGCAACTACTGCGTCTATTTCCTTAGCTAGATTGATAATTTGTTCATCTACAGGAAGAGTAGATAAATGGGCCTGCGGGTATTCATGACAAAGTTTTTGAGCGAGTTTTAAAGCAAAACGCGCTTCATTTCGTGTTTTCAGTTTTTTATCCTGACCTTGAGCTAACTTTTCTAATTCGTTACGCACAAAAGTTGGGAGAAGTAATTCATAATGCGAATTCAATATTACTTCTAATTCTATGGATAGATTCACTCTAACTTGGGAAATACTCATAAGAAAATTCGAATCAACAATAATCCGCACAGGACTAGTCTGCTTAAAGAAGGACAACTCCTTATTTTATTTCTAAGAGGGCAACCAATGCCTAAAAAATAAATAGGTTCTTTCAAAAACCATTCTTTGCATAAAATTTTGAATTTGGGAACTAATCGAGCTCTTTTCCTCCATGAAGAATTCCCCAACCGATTAGCCGCCACCTTCGTTCTATTCGACGAGAAACAGCTAAACGTGTACCAACATCGGCACAGATTGGAAGAGCTAGTGTAATTGATACACGATTTTTCTTCAATTTGCCCGATAAGGTACCTACGGTTTTCGCAGTTCCTATGTTCAGCATAAGTCTTTCATTAACTGAAAGTTCTTCAATCTGCATAGTATCCTTTGTACCAACCACCCTATCTAGAAGGTGAATTTCACATTCAATGGAATCCCACGTAGAGGGTAGAGTGCCAGGTTTTCCGAGGACATGACCTACGAGATTATCACTCTTTGTCAGAGCGGGGTCAAGATAAGTACCTATTCCTATAAGTCCGCCTGGTTGTGCCTTTGAGAGTTTTCCAAAGCCTGATTGAAGACTAGCAATTTCTGTAATGATTGGTTCCCAGGTCTGTGCTGTGGGTAAGCCGGGACGAAGTTCTACTTCCTCTCCCACAGAAAAAACACCTTGTTGGATTGTTCCGCCTATAACTCCACCTAACCAATTTTCTGGGTTTGTTCCAGGTTTATTGACATTAAAAGAACGGGCAACAACCATTCTAGCGTGTAAAGTAGAATCGCGTTGGGGAGTGGGAATCATTTCTTCAATATGAGAGATTAAGATGTCTAAATTTGCATGATGCATAGCAGAGATGGGAAGGACAGGAATGTTCTCCAATTCGTTATTACGTAGAAAATCCATGATCTCATTAAAGTGTTGAACTGCTCTTTTCTCTGACACTAATTCTATCTTGTTTTGTGCAACTACTAGGCGGTTATCTAATCCAGGTCCCACCATTCCTGTAATATTCATTGCAGCCAGATGTTCTCTTGTCTGAGGCATAGGACAAACCTCATTTGCAGCGATTACAAGAACAGAGCCATCCATTATCGCAGCACCAGAGAGCATTGTAGCCATCAAAACCTCGTGACCTGGGGCATCAACAAAAGCAACTCGACGCTGGAGTACTGTCTCACCGCCACAATTGGGGCACTTTTTCTTTGTTGTATATGCTTGTGTTCCTTCACAACTTGAGCATTTGCGGAATTCGCATGCAGCATAGCCTAATCTGATAGAAATACCTCGACGTAATTCCTCACTGTGTGTATCGGGAAATTTGCCTGTCAAAGTTTCTACTAATGTAGATTTTCCATGATCAACATGCCCGATCATGCCTATATTGACTTCCGCCTGAATATCCTCTGTTGCTATGTCATTCACCTGCTTATTGAGCCAGTTTAAGCGTTATAAGAAGATAACAGCTAAAGTAATTCTTCTATCGGCCTTGACCCTCGTTCTTCTACTTTCATATTAATTTGATATATATCTTCCCCAATCTCATTACCACGGACTGACTTGCGACGGCGTAAACCACGACGTTTGGGATGATAACCAATTCCGCCTGCTGTAAGAATTCGGCGTCGAGCAGAACCAGGTAGGGAAGGATTCATTGGAAAACCTTCACCATCTGATCCTCCTGTAATTCGGAAGGAATAACCATCAAATCCCAATATACTTCCATCAACAACTTCATTAAGGCGTTTTCCTATGAGGTATTGGGTTTTTACTGCATCATCAACCTCAATTTTATGAGTCCGTTTTGACTCGGGATCAGAGAGATTTAATTGAAACTTTGCCATCTTTTTAGGTCACCAAATAGTTCTGGTTTTTCTAATAACGCCAGAAATATACCTATTCTGAATTTCTCGCTAATAAGGCCCCTAAAAAATTTACACTTAATGTTTTTTGGGAGAAAACATAAAGCTATGTTGGATCAGATAAGTGTTATATAGTTATAAATGAAGTTCAAACTATTGCTAAAGATTAATAGAACAGTCAGACTAATATATTAGGTTTTATAAAGGATAATGAGGTTAAAAAATGCCAGCTAATCTTTATTTACGATCATTAGGGGTAATAACTTTTCTTTGGTCTATCTTTTTCGCTTTAGGGATGGCAATTTCGTACATTTTGACAGTTTACTCTGGAGAAGCAATTACTCCAGCGGGGGTGCTTCTTCTTCCAATCATTTTTGCATTCTTGTTCGTTGGGATTCAGTTTATCATCTCTCCGTGGATCATGGATCTTATGATCAATTGGATTTTTAACGCTACAAAATATCCAGTTGAGCATTTACCTCCTCATATCAGAGATTTTTTGCACCATCACATGCAATTACATAATTTCTCCCTGAAATATGTAATTATTATTCATGATAATAATCCCAACGCATTCACATATGGCCATACTAAGAAAAATGCACGAATTGCAATAACTGAAGGTATACTCAACTATCTAAGCGAAGAAGAACAATTAGCAGTTGTAGCTCATGAGTGCGGTCACATAATCCACCGAGATTTCATTTGGATGACTGTAGCAGCTGCCATTCCACTGATCTGTTATAGTTTTTACCAAGGCATGTGGATGTTTGCTCGAACAACTGGTTCTAAGGACGACGATGCAGCCAAGGTCGGAATAATGGCTTTAGGACTTGCAGTAATTTCTTGGATTGTATACTACCTTACACAATTCTTAGTACTCTTTCTAAGTAGAATTCGTGAATATTACGCTGATAGACACGCAGGTGAAGCTACCGGTCAGCCAGGCGCATTATCTCGCGCTTTAGTAAAAATAGCTTATGGAATAATTCGCTCTGAGGCAGAAAGAAGGGAGGTTATGACAAACAAGGACCAATACCCCGCTAGCGATAGACGTAGAGCCGCTCGACAAGCAGGGTTCATGCATGGAGTTAGTTCCTTAGGAATTTTTGATACAAGAGGAGCAAGAAATCTTGCTAATGCAGCTTATGGACAGGGAGTAACAGATTTAGATGAGGAAACTGTTGCAAAAGCAGCTGCTTGGGATTTAAGCAATCCTTGGGGTGGTTTCTTGGAATTGTTTTCAACTCATCCTCTGGCTGCAAAAAGAATTCTTGCCTTAAATGAACAACAAGTACATTACAATCAAAGACCTGAATTCCAAGGTATTGGAAAAGTTAAACTGCCTGAGTCCCTACTCGACGAGTTCATAATAGATTTGTTCCTTATGTACATTGGTCCTTTGCTACTTATAGTTCTACCTCTAATTGGTGGAATAGTAGCGTTGTTATTAGGCTACGAACCTCTGATCGGCGTAGGAATAGGCTTTCTATCGTTTGCAATCGTTTGGAAGTGGCGACGACATGAAAAATATCCGAAAATACGAGATTCAGATCCCTTAGTTACTGCTAGACATTGTTTGACTGATATGACAAAGAATTCATATTATGAAGTATCTCCCTTACGAGGGAAAACAGCAGTTTTTGAAGGCACAGTAGTAGGAAGAGGAACTCCAGGGTTCTATTTATCAGAAGATTTGATGATTCAAGATGACACTGGTATAATTACAGTTGATTATCAACCCATCCTTGGCTTTCTCGCATGGTTCTTTGCATTATTTAGAGTTCCTCAACTCATGGGAACCAGAGTGAAAGTTTATGGCTGGTACCATCGTGGACCTGGCCCAGTTCTATCCGTGTGGAAAATAGTCACACCAGAAGGAAAAGTGTTCAAAAATCGCTGGTCGGGATTGAACTGGCTAATAATGTGGTTCTTTATTCTAATAGGATTGAGTTTAATTCTGTTCGGAATGGCTGCCATGTATGCTTAACCAGAAGATCAATCGTGCAGTAAATACAAATGTATGTAAAGAAGAGTCCTGCTCCAGCCTGTTAAAAGAACAAAAAAGTTTATTCGCTTCCATTTCCGTCATATACTTTGGTTCAATCCTGAGCTCCAGAAATCTAATGCTTAACACACACAATTCATCCCACAGCTAAAGTAGTGGGCTTTCTTGCTAAATATATTGTGATAATCGTAGTAGGAATAGGGCAACAGGTAGCGATTTAACTGTCACAAGTTTTTAAAGGCTTTATAATTAAATGAAAAGTTATCGGCGACTAACTAAGCCCCAAAAACGAAGTTCCGTTCGACGTTTGATTTCTATTAACGCTTCTAGAGCTTCGAGTTCCGTAGAGGATACCATATCCTTGAGTTCTTGAAGCTTTTTTGCGTGAGCTTGGGGGACGTTTACGTACAGTTCATCCCCCTCTTTGATTTGTCTCCCGACTGTAGGGCCACGGATGGAAACCGCAACCTGTTCCCCGATTTTGGCTTCCTTAACGGTTTCACCACCACTCTGGATCTGGAGTACAGTACCAATACGTTTATTATCCAGATTAATGAGATCCACCCGTGGTGTTAAGCGACCTATTAGCACTTCGACTCCTACGACAGCAGGTTTGGATTGACGAAATACATAGGGAAGAACGCGAATTTTAGCGGGAGGAACATATTGTTCTAATTCCTTAGCCGCTCGTTCGGCTTCAATTTTAGAGACCCATTCTTGATAGTCCTCATACAACCGATAAATAATATCATTTGTAAAAATGGGGATATTTTGACGTTCTGCTTCTTCTTCAGCATCGGGTAGAATATCAGTATGAAAAGCGAGAACAGCCGCAGCTAACTCATCATCATCCTTCACGATAGATGCTTCCACGACATCACGGCGAGTAACATGGCCAATATCGGCTATCCGGATTTCTACTCCCTGTTCTTTGAGAAAACGTACAATCCCTTCCAAAGCACCTAATGTATCCGCTTTCAGAACTATGCCTACTTTTTCCGTAGTAATACGGATACGACTGATTTCCTCTTCAATTTCTTGCTTCCGAACCTCTAATTCTTCTTCCGATTCAACAACATAAATTGGTGCACCAGCTATTACCTCATCCAAATTGGGCGCTGCAATTTTTACACCTGCTGCCGCTATAACCTCTTCCACAGGCATGAAACGATCACGAGGGTCACGAATCTCATCTAAAGGCTTGGGTTGAAGAAGAGCACGTACATAAGTGGTTACAGGACCATTAAGACCCGCTGTCACAATCTGACTATCTTTCCGAATGATACCATCAAACATTATAACATCCAAAGTTTTCCCAAGGCCAACCTCATCCTTTACCTCAAGAACTGAACCCTTGCCTTGACCCAAAGTAAGAGAAAGACGCTCTTTAAGGAATTGTTGGGCTAAACCGACAAGAATTAAGAACAGTTCTGGGATTCCTTCCCCTGTTAAGGCACTTGTAGGAACGATGGCCACATTTTTTGTGTAATTACTAATTCTGTCAAATCTATCACATTGAAGTTTAAATGAGGAGAAGCTCCCCATAATATCATAGATGATTTTATCCAATGCATCAAGGGCTTTTTTTGATTGTTTCTTAACACTTAGGGAAAAAGGCATATCTTTCTGAGACTGCCAGGCGGGTAAACGATCAATCTAGTTGGCTGCAATCAAGAAGGGGACTTTCGCTTGACGCATGATGTGGAGGCTTTCAACAGTTTGTGGTTGGACTCCTCGTCTGACATCTATCACCAAAATTGCAAAATCTGCGACGCTTGCTCCTCTTTGTCTTAAATTCATGAAAGCTGCGTGTCCAGGGGTATCAACAATGAGAATTCCTGGAAGTTCAAGTTCAGTTTTTAATGAGGCTGCAAGTGGTCCACAGATACTCTTTACAGTTTCTAACGGAAAAAAACTTGCACCAATGTGTTGTGTAATCCCTCCAGCTTCTCGATCTTGCACTGCCGTTCCTCGTACTTTATCTAAAAGGGAAGTCTTTCCGCTATCTACGTGACCCAATATGACTGTAATGGGGGAGCGAAGTTGTTGATTTTTCGAGGTCATTTCATTCACAACAATTGAGCCTTAATTTCAATCTATGTAACAAATGTTGCTGGATTTTCTGAGGGATCATAAGAATTTCGTAAGAAGGATGAATCCGTGTTAATTAAATAGCTAAAGGAGTTCTATCCTCGCTATGTAGCTCAATGTTCAAAGTATGAACTGAATTTCATAAAAGAACTTCTTTCACAATCACATCCATCCCCTCCAAGATTGTAGTGTTTTTCGCCTTACATCTAGGACAACTAATGAGGAACTCAATAGGTAAGGCATGTGAGATTGTATTGTCCTCAGGTGCGGTTGTAGGGCCTTCATATCCACATTCATTACACTGAATAACCCCAGGTGCTTCTGTAAAGTGAAGTTTTGCCTTTTCAATAAACGTTCTCTCTTTTGCAAGAATTTCAAACCAAAAATGAATTTGCTCTCTATTAGCTAAAGAAAAAGCCCCAAATACCAACACAATCTCTTTTATAGGCCTTTGATGCTCTTCTGCTAATTTTTCCACGATAGAAACGATTTCAAAGGCGATTGAATATTCATGCATATCTAACACATACCTATTTAGAAAGTGAAGTAAATTCTGATCAAATTCGTGCTTTTAGCCTATATAATTAATAGATAAATATGATAATACTTCCAGATACAATAAGGTTTTTATGTTCTTTTGCGATTAAAAACACTTTTTCCACTAACAAGGCTTTTGCAGACATTTTCTGGGTGAAAGACTCCGTTATAGAAGAATTTTAAAGCATTAAGGTTTTTTAATAAAAATTTATCCTCGATAGGGGTTGTAGCGTTCTTAATGCAACTTAACGGAGAAAGAAAAGAAAGAAATATACGGTCTAGGTAGAAGTAAATACAATATTAATCCTCATAGTACTCATGAGATCAAATGCTCTTGGCCTATTTAGCTGGCCAAGAAGTGAGATGCGCAAAATTGATGAAAAAACAGAAACGAAATAAAGATTTTTATGTCTTCTATCCTGAGTATTTCAATAAAAACCTTGCAAGAGCAGATGGAAGACGTTTACCTATAAATTTATGTGTGGATAAGCCTGCAGTTGCTGAACTACGACTTGCTGCTGAGAAACTCGAACTTTCGTACGAACTCAATCCTAATGCTGCTTATCCTCGGCAATGGTGGGCTAGAAACGGATTGATTCGGATTGAAAAGGGAGAGAAGAATAAAACCGAAATTTTGCAGATGATCGGTATAACTGTAACGCAAACCATTAGACCAGCCTTAGAGAAAAAGCGAAAAGAACTGGAACAACAAAAGAAAAAAGGCAAAACAATGAAGAAAGGAGTTTCCAAGGGGTATAAGAGAAGAGAAGGCGAAAAATCAAGAAAAGATACTAAAAAAACACAAAAGGACAAAAAAAGAATTAGGAGACGATGACAATATCTAAAACTAAAAAAATTGATCATTTAGAAGCCAAAACATGGGAAATTCCCTGTTTTCCCTGTGAGTTCCTAGATTTATGCGGAGTAGGGCAGGATAAAAATCCAATTGAATGTGTTCGCCTAAATAGATGGATTCTTCATCGAGGTGAAATTGAAGAAGCAGAAGAAACAGAAAAAACAGAAGAAATAGAAGAAAAGACAGAGTAGGAAGATATAGTCTTGATCATTCTTATTCATATGAGTTTAATCTACAATATAAAATTATAAAGATTGCATCTCTTGATTACTAAAATTACTGCGTATATTTTATGAATTATCTTGATCCTGAAGGAATAATCTTGACGCTTAAAAAATTCGAATTTCTCGACCTTACAACTTCGGATGTCGCTTTTCGCGCGTATGGGGAATCTCTCGAAGAAGTATTTTGCAACGCAGCCCAAGCAATGTTTTCAATAATGTTTGATTTGAATATGGTCCCAGATAATGAGCAAGTGGAAATATTAATCGAAGCACAAACAGAGGAAGATTTACTGTATGCATGGCTTTCGGATTTACTTTTTGAAGCGGAAGTAAACGGATACTTCTTTTCTTCATTTCAGATTGACAAAGTATGGAGTGAAAATGAAAGATTTCACTGTAAAGGTAAAGGATTAGGCTCTGAGGCAAGACAAGATTTATTACAAACGTTAGTTAAAGGAGTAACTTACCATCAATTTTCTCTAAAGAAAGAACATGACAAATATGCAGCAACAGTAGTTGTTGACATCTAAAATTAAATCTATATTAAAACAAAGAGTTATTAGGATCTTAAATATAAAAAGAAGGATTATCAATTTATTGTAGTATATAAAATTCGTATAAGAGGTAATAATATTGAAAAATAGGCTTGAAAAAATAGACAATGTACATTGGCGGTTAGATAAATCAGTCAGACCTAAAATGCGAGTGGATGCAATGATTATTGCATCTCAGGAGATTATAGATCGAGCTGAAGCGCAAGCCATTGAACAATTGACCAATGTAGCATGCCTACCAGGTGTAATTGAACCTGTCCTAGCAATGCCCGATATTCATTGGGGTTATGGCCTTCCTATGGGCGCAGTTGGTGTTTTTGATGCAGAAGAAGGAGTCATTTCTGCAGGTTGTACTGGTTTTGACATCAATTGTGGAATCCATATGATTCGTACTAATCTTACCCATGAACAAGTGGCTCCAAAAATAGAAGAACTGATATCAACTCTTTTTGGAAATATCCCTGCTGGTGTAGGTAAAGGCGGAAGACTTAGACTTAGTCATACAGAATTAGAGGGAGTACTACTGAATGGTGCGAAATGGGCTGTCGAGCATGATATAGGGGTAGAGGATGATTTGCTCCGAATGGAAGAGAATGGGCAAATGGATGGAGCAGACCCAGCTAAAGTTTCATTTAAGGCCAAAAAAAGAGGAGCCCCACAGCTTGGAAGCTTGGGAGCAGGGAATCATTTCTTAGAAGTCCAGACAGTGAATAAGATATACCAACCAAACACCGCTAAAGCATATGGAATAGATGAAGAGGATCAAATAGCTATAATGCTTCATTGTGGATCACGTGGCTTAGGACATCAGGTAGCAACAGACTATCTTCAAAGCATGAATGAAGCAGTTCGTAAGTATAACATTTGGTTGCCCGATAAACAATTAGTATGTGCCCCCACAACCTCAAGAGAGGGGCAAGATTATTTTGCAGCCATGAAAGCAGCTGTAAATTATGCATTTTGTAATAGATTGGTTATAACTCATTGGATTCGTGAAAGTTTTGAAAAGGTGTTTAAACAGGATTGGGAAAGTCTAAAAATGGACACGATTTACGATGTTTGTCATAATATTTGCAAGTATGAGGAACATGAGGTCCAAGGTACAAAAAAAGCCATGTATGTTCACAGGAAGGGAGCTACTCGTGCATTTGGTCCTGGACATCCCGATGTACCGGAAATTTATCGAAGCGTAGGTCAGCCTGTGTTGATTGCAGGTAGTATGGGTACAGCTTCTTACATCCTTAATGGAACAACAAAAGCCATGAGCGATAGTTTTGGTTCAACATGCCATGGTGCAGGTCGACGAATGTCGCGAAAAAAGGCTATTAAATCTTTCTGGGGAAAAGAAGTACGAAAAAAGCTTGAAAGGCAAGGAAAAGCAGTACGTTCAACACATCCCAAAGTTTTAGCTGAAGAGGCACCCGAGGCATATAAAGACATCGATCTTGTTATTGATTCCGTCCATCGCGCGGGTATCTCTCTAAAAGTCGCTCGAATGGTTCCCCTTGGGGTCATGAAGGGGTGAAAGGAGAACGACTCACTTTTCATAACGCTAAATCAACTAGAAAACGCAATAAGATCAAACCCAAGGAAAATTCCTAATCCAAAAACCCCTTTCACTTTCATTTAAGTAAAAGAGAAGAGATATGAATAGAGATAGAGTCAGTTAATTTAATAAGACATGCCGAAAGTTGCGTCCATAACAGGAGATTTACGCTTAATGGTTTCAGTTGCAAGAATACGGCTTATGAGCACCGACCCAATTGAATTGGATAATATTTGTGAAGAAATGAGGTCTATCACGCAGCGTACAGGTGTACGAATGCGAGGCCCAGTTCATTTACCTACCAAGAAACTTCGTGTGACAACTAGAAAGTCTCCATGCGGAGAAGGCACAGCTACATGGGAACGTTATGAGATGCGTATTCATAAGAGGTTAATTGACATAGATGCAGATGAAAGAGCTATGCGCCATATTATTCGCCTTGAAGTTCCTCGCCGTATCTTTGTTGAGATTGAACTTTCCCCCTAAACAAAAAGGTATCTGGCTAACTATTGGAGAGATGGAAAAGAGTAGAAGAATGGAGATAGAAGCATATCTTCGTTTTTATCTAGCGCTTAGGGCTACACGTTCGATATCTTGCTTACGTCGAATAGCATAACTCCGTGCGTTTTGTGTTGCAGTTGCCATAAGTTCATCTGCTAAAATTTCAGCCATAGTACGCAAAGAATTGAAACTCTGCCGGCGAACAGCTTCAGCAATGAGACGGAGGCTTATGTCAACGCGTCTTTGGGGGGCAGCGTCGACCGCACTATGATAAACGATTCCACCATATGAAATACGTGTTGTTTCTTCTCGAGGAGCAGCATTAACAATAGCATCGACGACAATTTGAAGGGGGTTATTGCCAGTTCTTTGTTCAACCATCTTGAGAGCAAAATAGACGGATTTGAGAATTTTGTACTTTTTACCTGTGTTTCTACCTGGACTCATGAGTCGATTAGCCAGACGTTCAATAATATGTACATTTGATTTCCGGAATCTTCGGCGTTCATGTCGCCCACAAGTAAGAGGGATATAAGTTTCTTGAAGGCAAATATATCCATCTAGTCCTGGATCTCTAATTTCAACGCCTTCGGCACTCCATTCGCCAAAGAGAAGTAAATTTGGTTTTTCAGCCATTTAAGTTGCTCCATTATTCGTAAGGCACTCAATTAATGCTATTTTAGCTATAAACGCAAACAAATCGCTAACATTTTCGTCCCTTTTTCTTTCTTGTGTTTCAGAAAGTTTTTCACAGGAATACCAATAGAAAAGTCAAACTAGCTTAAATAGATCCTAAAGGAGAAATAAGAAAATAAAAAGTCTTCTATTAATAAAAGTTTATATGTTTTCTCTAATGATGCTTAGAAAAACAGTTTTACTCCACATCCGTAATAACACCGACCGCTATGGTTACACCCATATCTCTTAAAACCACTCGGCCAAGTGCAGGATTTTTTTTGTATGGCTCAGCCACGATCGATTCTAAGGTTTCAATTTCTACTTCTATCAATTCGCCGGGAAAAGCAATTGTAATACGGCCATCAATCTCTCGTTTTACCTTCTTGTGTTTAGGGTGCATTCGTTCGATTGCAAGAATTTTACTAATGCGAGCAGAGACTTGTGCTGTTCCACAATGTAAAGCTAGTAAAGTACCTGGGATGATCATCTTCCCACTATCAAGTAGCAAAATTCTACTTACAATCTTGGATGGTACAGATGGTAAGTCATTAGGAGATGATAGGACAATTCCAGCGTACAAATTTTCCTTATCTACTCCACGGATAGTCAGCGTTACATGATCACCTGCAATCGCTTCTGTAGTTACCCCCTCATCTTCATCAAGCCAGAGATCCTTAACCAGACCGTCTTCATTCATTGGGAGTATACTTACCTTTGCATTAGATGTAATGCGACCACTTAATACTCGTCCATCCAGTACTGTTCCCATACCGGGCATTTCATAAGCATCTTGAACGATAAAACGTAGGGAATAGTCTGAACGAATTGAGGGAGGATTCAAATTATTGAGAGCATCTAAAAGAGAACCGCTTGACCACCAAGGCATTTTTGAACTGGGAGAACACAGATTTTCTCCTTCTAGTCCTGAAATCGGAACAAAGAGGATATCGGCGAGTTTAGAGACCCAAGGACTCTTAATTTCTTTTAAAAGATTACTTACAGTTTTCACAGCTGTTCGATAACTCTGTTCCTCATATTTTACTAAGTCCATTTTGTTAATAGCGATAATTACCTGTTCTATACCTAAAACAGAGGCTAATATGGCATGTTCACGGGTTTGGCCGCCCGGTATCTGGTCATCGCCGATTTTTATGCCTGCTTTCAGGTCACTTGGAGCTGCACTTACAAAAAGTATACAAACATCAGCTTGCGCGGCTCCTCGAATCATATTCTTAACGAAATCGCGATGTCCAGGCGCATCAATAATCATGAATCGATATTTCTCGGTTTCAAAAGGCTTTAAAGCAATATCAGACGTTAACCCCCGTTCTCGTTCTTCTGGGAGTGAATCTAAAATATAAGCATATGCCCATGATTCCATTTGAAGAGTAGATGCCTCAGATTTAAGTTTCTCGAATGTTCGAGCGTCTACAACACCTAAATCCAGAAGAAAACGACCCATAGTAGTACTTTTTCCATGATCGACATGACCAGCGATCACAATACTGAGAGATGGTTTTTTTGTTTTGTTCTGGGAAACGGACATCTGACCTACCTTACTTTAAGGAAGTAAAAATAAAAGAAGAAAATTAGAAAAAAGAAAGGAGTGTTGTTATTACTCAGCTTTCTTATAGCGATCGAGTTCTATTTTCTCTATAATTCCCACAGCAACCGTTTTACCGCTATCACGTAGCGCAAAACGGCCAAGAGTAGGTGATGTAGCTAAAGGTTCCGCTACCAGTGCTTGAAGCGGGGTAAACCATACCATTCCTCGCTCATTCTGTTTTAATTCAGCTATCTCTTTTCCTGCAAGGTTTCGGATCTCCGTAACTCGGCATGCCACTTGAGCGGTTCCACAATGAACCACAGGGGTATAATTGACGTGAACTGACCATACATCATCCTTACCTTTCCCTTTCTTTTTACCAAGTGCTCGAACTACGAGTACTATGCCGAGAAAACCATCTTGGCTAGGACGAAGGGCTTTTGCAGGATCTTTGGGGTCACTCACAACAGCTCCCCGTAGAACATCCGATGCGGCTAGGTTTTTGGCTCTAATATTGAAACCTACATTGTCACCAGGTGCAGCTGAGGGAAGATCTTTATGAAATTCCTGGATAGTTTTTATTGAAACGGGAATTGGGTCTAGAGATTGTTTCGTTGGTGCCAATAGAACGTCACTATTGGGGGTAAGAACACCAGAAGCGACACGGCCCGTTAATACAGTTCCAACGCCCGAAATGTTCAAAACACTTTGAATAGGAACTCGTAAAGATTGTTTTGCTAAAGCTGCTTGACGTGCCTTAGGAGAGGGAAGGGCATCCAGAGCTTCCACTAAACTTGGACCTTCATACCAATCCGGCCATTGCCTCTTGATCTCTTCCAATTCTTCCTTCAAAGAGGCAACAAAGTCAGCATTCCCACTACCTGCTTCAGCTGCAGCAATGTGGTTCTCTACATTGGCGATCGTATCGTCTTTGGACAACATGTTAACGCCATACAAACCACTGGTAGGGATGTATTTGATTTGATTAAGGATTTCATCTTTGTTATCTAGTTGAAGGGCGCCCATAAGGACTCCAAAATATTCATGAACCGTCTTTTTGATCTGTTCATATCGCTTTTGATCCCATTTTTCCACATCCATCTTATTAACCATAACTACAATGTTGTGGATTCCCAGCGAGATCATCAACAACATATGTTCGATAGTCATGCCGATGACATTGGCATATTTTCCGCTTGCTGAGCCTGTTCGTTTGATTCCGTCCTCGAACTCACCTTTCCTAGCGGATACCACCAGTATTGCGGCATCTGCCTGACTAGCCCCAGTTATGAGATTCTTTACAAAGTCAGCATGGCCAGGAGCATCAATTAGGTTATACGTGTAATTCTTTGTACGGAATTCTTGGAAGGCAATATTGATGGTCAATCCTCGCTCTCTTTCTTCAGGAGCGCCTTGGAGAATCCAGGCATAACTCCAACTGCCCATACCTGCGGCTTTTGAGTCCATAAAGTATTTCTCAGCGATACGCCATGGTGGTCGCTGTTTCTTAGGATCATGTATTTGTCCGAGCAAGAATAGACAATGTCCGAGCCCGGTGGATTTTCCATGATCAACATGGCCCGTAACAATAAGATTCATTCGTTCTTGATCTGCCAATTTCTTTCAGGGCCTCCAAAAATGATTTTTTATCTGTTTTATTAGTATATGGAGATATATAAGGTCTTTACAGGTCTTCCCATTTTTTGCTTTTTAAGGTATACCATCTGAAAAGGCTCTTTCTAACAAAATTAGAATCCTTAATTTCCGATTAACTGTTATATCTAACTGGAAAGAAACAGAAAAGCTTTTCATAATAAGAATAAAAGTCTAGAGAGAATAGATAAATATTTTTAAGAGCAAATTGGTGTCAAAAAGTTCTTAGCGGATAACCAACTAGTTCTATCGACGAGGTTTGGATCGGTGCTTTTTTTTCGGCTTTTTTTGTGTTCTTTTTGCTTTTCTGGTGCTTTCAACGTGAACAAGTGTATTATCGGTTACTACAGCATTTTTATGGAGAATAGCTACAATCCAAGGCTTAGTAATTGGACCAATTATGTCAAAAACTCGACCTAACGGTTTACGATTTTGATCAAATAACTTATCCCCTAGACCTGGTAGGTTAGCTCCAGCACACCGAACTATAAGTTTATCTTTGCATAGAGTTATTCTATCTGATAAATAACGCATGATGGAAGAAAAAATAAGAGAGCATTTTTTTCTTTTGCATCATTAATAATTAGAGAGCCTGAGGGTTATGACAAATCTTGAAACGGTAGATTGTATCATTGTAGGAGCAGGGCCCGCGGGATTATCTGCAGCTGAGGAAATAGGAGCTTCAGGGCTAAATGTTATAGTATTAGAAGAACATCCAACAATTGGATTACCAGTAGCTTGTGGGGAAGGCATGTCAATAGAAAAAATTAACGAATTCTCCATTCCTACAGAGGTAGTTTCTTCTAGAAACGCTGATGCAATCATAGAAAGGAAAATTAATTTGCAACGTTTTTTTTTCGGAACAGGGGGAACTGCAACCTCGAACCTCGAGACCGCGGTCATTAATCGACCTAGATTTGATCAATTCTTAGCAAAAAGAGCACAAAAGGCAGGCGCTGAAATTAGGACGGAAACAGCAGCAATTCAGCTTGAAATATTTAAAACTCACGCGATTATTCGTACAAGAAATTCTAAGGGTGAAAAAAATTCAATAGTCACAAAAGTAGTGGTTGGCTGTGATGGACCAGCTTCTCATATCCGCAAATGGACAGGACTCAATAAAAAAATGGAAGTTGTACAAGGCGTAGAATATAGGGTAAAGGGGGTTCTTACGGACGCATTAGATTTCTATTTTGATCATGAAGCTTTTCCAGAAGGATATGGATGGGTCTTTCCGAAAAAGGAAACAACAAACATAGGAATAGTATGTGCTGCAAAGCAAAATCCACGGAAAAAACTCGATTCTTTTATTAAGAAAATTGGTCAAAAAGCTGCAATTGAGAAAATCTCAGTAGAAAAAACCATTGCCGGCATCATACCTTCTACAGGACCACTGCCCCAAACGTACGCGGATCGGGTTCTATTAGCAGGTGATGCAGGTGGTTTTCCAAATATGATTTTTTACGGAGGAATTATTATTGCTATGCATACGGGTAAATTAGCAGGAGAGATAATTATCAATGCGAATGAACGAGATAATTTTGGTAAGGAATTCTTACAGAATTATGAGAGTTGTTGGAAAGAGATGCCCTATGCAGATGAGAGTATTGCAAGAGCTCATGAAATTTTCTACCATAAATTCACAAATAAAGAACTTAACGCCTTAGGAGTCATAGTAGATGGACAAGATATTACTAAAATGCATAGAAGAGATAGCCTTATTTTTATCTATCGTACATTAAGACATCCAAGATTTATCAGGCTCTGGAAGCAGTTATTTGGTCTTGTCGATGGATTTGCCATTGCCCGAGATTATGGATTCTAGTAGAGCTAGAAGTTAGTCAAGTGAGAATAGCGATGGTAATTTCGATAGGTAGCTTGAGAATATAAAAAAGGTAAATAAGGGGAATTATTCGAAGTAAGAGCTGCTTAAACTTTCATAGCTAGCGAATTTATTGAGAAAATAGTGATCAGTAGCATAAAAACCCCCTTAACAAAAAGATCACTCCCTGATCTTAAAAAAAGTTTATTGATGAGTTATTTTTCTGTGGCCTATTACAAATTCTAAAGTAGTTGAGGTTCGAGCATGCAATTCCGAGTTGCCACAATCATTTTTTTGGGTGTTGGGCTTTTTTGTCTTGGAGCAGCGCTAGCTCTCGGGGAATACGATACAATTCATCAGATGCTAGAAGAAGTGACGGAAGGGTTTAGAGCAGGAGTTCCACGTGGTTCATGAGGCGATATCAAAGATGTCTGAAAAGAAAATCAAGACTCGCATAGTTCATACACTAAGATTCAGCTGTCAATTCCTTTTATTACTGCTCTTGAACGCTGCAATATTCGGCGTTGTACCAACTGGACTTTTACTTCCTATTAATATTCCTGAAGGTCCTTATTCAGTTGTAAGCGGGGCGTTTTATATTTTACAAGACTTTATTACAGGGGGAGCTGAACAGGGGCCAGCTATCCCCTTTATGGCTATTGCTAGTTTCTTTTTGATTGGAGCTATATTTGGCCGAGCTTTCTGTGCGTGGGCATGTCCTTTTGGTTTTGTTCAAGATCTATTGGCCAAACTCCCAATAAAGAGCAGACGACCCAATCGGCAAGAAAATAGAGTCATGGCTTATTTTGGTGAATTCTTCGCTGTGACTTTTATTGTCTTTGCTATTGGTGTGGCTATCATTGAAGGGTTTAAAGACCAACTGGGCGCATTTGGCGATGTAGTTTCAGCCCCATTAGATCCCGCCGCAACGTTATTTTCTGCTTTCCCGTGGTGGGTTATTTTTGGAACGTTTGGGCTTGATGTGGATGATGTGGATCTTTTTGAAGATGGAAACCTCCTAGGATGGGATATTATCTTCTGGACACGACTTCTAATCTTTTTCGTAGCGATTCTTATTCCTTTGTTTGTTACGCGAGCATGGTGCCGATGGTTCTGTCCTACGGGGGCAATAATGGGACGTATTTGCCAATATAGCTTGGTAGGAATTCGTCGAAACATCAGCCGATGCGATAGATGCGGTAAGTGTGAAGATGTCTGCCCTATGGGGATACGATTACTCGATTACCCGGCAAAAAGGATAATGGATCGTAAATGTATCCTATGTTTAGACTGTAAAGAAGCATGTCCACACAATGCAATCGAACTCACTATTACAAAATAGATAAGTTCCTAATTCATCTTTTTTTCTAAAAAAGCACAGGGCAAAGAAATAAGAAGTTAATCATCTTCTATTGCTGGTAAGAAATGAAAAAACGCGTAGAACGGTCAAGATAGGCCGTTCTTGAGCATAGTTTGACTTATGACCAACGTTTACGCTCGATTTCTCTCTCCTTTCGTAGGTGCTTTTTGATCTGTCGATAATGAGGCTTACACAGATGTACTCGTCTGACTTTACGTCCAGTTGGAACAGAAAGGCCTGCCTGTTTGACAGCTTTTCCTATCCTTTGGAGGCTAAAAGAACGGTCAGCTTCACCTTCACAATTTTCAATACTGCAATTGGTCATATAATACCTTCCAAGGCATCTGTTGTTTTTGGGGTAAGTTCAACTGATCCAGGAGAGAATTCGTACCAAAATTTAGTGGTGAGTGAACCAGGACTTACTCCGATCATTTTGATGACAGAGAGTGTCCCAGCATCGGGTCTTTCGGAGTCTGGATCTGGTTTTTCAATCCGAATAACCCCATCACAATGGTGCTCAATGGCTCTAATAACATTTGGCTCATGAACATCTGTATGCAATGTTATTAAAGATACGAAATTCCTTTGTTTATCCTGAGCTATCTTGGTTTGTAGAAAAGAGAGCGCAGGTTTCAATGAATCAGAGACAAGAAGGAGTGTTGTAAGTGAATCAAGGACACCTCGAACATGAGCGGTTCGAACATGAAGAATTGCCCTACGAATGCTATCAATGATTTGTCGTGGTTGACTAATGTCCCGAACAATGTTTTCAACTTCTGTACGGATATCTGTATAGCCAAAAGGATTGGAAAATCCGTCAAGAAACACCAATCGTTTCATTTCTAGTTGAACTTCATCAATACCAAAGGGGATGAGAAGATGACGGTAGTGACTGTAAGGATGTTCAGTACTCAAAATGTAACCATATTCACCCGCTCGTAAACCTGTTGAAAGAAATTTAATAATAACAGGCTCACTTTCTATGCCTACCTCATCTTCAAGTAATAAAACAGAACCTCTAGGGACACCGCCGCCTAGAATTTCATCTAGCTGAGGGATACCAAATCTGCACGGTTCAGATTGAGTAGTAGAACGAAAACTCATTGTTAACACCCATAAATTTGTATAATAATAAAAAAAGGAAAAATGTTCCTATCGATCCTCTTCGTTTAAACCAGAACGAATCTTCGCAAAAGCTGCTCGAAGTTCATCTTTAAGTTGCGCCTGAAGCATCATTGGGGAAGGAGGAGGAGCGCCACCCCCACCAGGGGCACCAGGGGCACCAGGGGCAGGGGCACCAGGGGCACCAGACCCGTGTGAAGGAGGAGGAGCACCAGGGGTGCTGCTACGCCGTTGCATTGCACTTTGCAGTTCTGATTGAAGTGTTCCACTTCCGCTAGGAGGAGGAGGCGGGGTTCCGCTGGAAGGAAAACCGCCGGAAGGAGGAGGAGGTGGGGTTCCGCCGGAAGGAGGAGGAGGTGGGGTTCCGCCGGAAGGAAAACCGCCGGAAGGAGGAGGAGGTGGGGTTCCGCCGGAAGGAGATGGCGGTGGAGGTAAACCCGAAGGTGGGGCCTGAGTAGGCATGCCAGCTGGGGCGTAAGGTGCAGATCCAACTCCCGATGTGAACCTTTCCTCAACTTGTGTGATCCTTTCATCTAGTTTTTGTAAAGAGTCCAAAATTCGACCTACAGCACTATCTATGAATGTAAATAATATTTCTAACCGTTTACCTAGTCCATCTGACATTTTCGTGTCATCGGACTCAAAGAGATCATCAAAGCCCATCGCTAAACCATCGCTTGTCTAACTTATCTCGTGATTTATTTATGATTTGACCTTTTAAAAAAAGTTACCAATTAGTTTTTACTTCCCTTGTTTGAATCATTAGAAAGTAAATATCAGTTTATTACCTATTTCTCCGAAAGATATCTAGCTTTGATGGTAAAGGTGAGATTCTATCTATATCACAATAAGATAAACGACTCAAACGGATGAAATGAGCCTTTTCTAACTGAGAAACTTGCCACCAACCTGCGAAATGAAAGTAGAATGCAAGATTTCTGCTTTGAAGAGCCTTTTCTACGTCTAATAGCGTAGGCGGATCGTTATTCAATGTTTCTTGAGTTACACGAAACGCTAAACCTTCTAGCCATTTGTAAGAGGTGGTATAGTCTTTTGCGGTTTTAATACCAACTTGTTTTAGATTTACACTAGATGGAGGCCACATTTTAACGTAAACTTCACCAAGTAGGCTGTGATGAATGAAGTGAGCATTCTCATGAATTAGAGTTTCTACAAGAAAGGATTCGAGGTTTTTACCATGAGCAAGTTCGATAATACCCCTCTGAGCAAGGGTTATTTGCTGAGAAAAATGATCATAACGTGCTGAAGCGTGATAATTGGGAAGAACAGAACTTTTTTTTATGATTACTATAGAAGGATACGGGTTGAGATTCTCATCCTCAACCTCTAAAACTGCGGCTGCTCTCTTAATTAGAGATTTATTTCGGTTTTCCAAACTGCGGGGATTAAACAGCATTAATTATTGTTCCTCAGTAGGGGGACTCATAAGTAGTTGACCGAGTCTTTTTAATTTCTCAATGCCGCGAATTTCATCATTAAAGAGAGGAACTTCTATCAAACTAAAATCTTCATAGAGGGTGCGAATTTTAACCAGGTTTTCATGACTCATTTTGCTCCGTGATGCACAAAAAGGACAGGAAGGATTGGAAGGGGATATCTGGTTGACGATTACATGATTTGTGGGTATTGAATATTCATAAAGCGTCCTAATAAGCCTTTCTGTCTCCCAAATTGCCATCATTGTTGGGATCGTTACAACTATGAATTCTGTCTCATTGGGATTAGCCAGATGTGTTCTAGCGACTTGAACACGCCGTCGCATATCCTTAAGTGCTTCCATTGCCTCTTTAGTAGTATCTTCAGGCCCACCCAAAATCATCCGCTTGAAAGAGCCCATCATTGTGCTCAACCTCTGCCGAAGAGAGATAAATTTAAAGAGCCAAGAATCCATAATTTCTGGTAGTCCTAATAAACGCAAGGTATGTCCAGTTGGAGCGGTATCAAAAACTACCAATTCATGAGTAGGTTTTTCTACAAATTCTAATAAACGAGCAAAAGCTAGTGTCTCATCTATACCAGGAGTAGAACCTATTAAGTCCTCACTTCCTTCGAGTCCCATTTGAGTAGCAGCATTATTGACGTCCTGTACTCCAAAAATGTCACCTATTTCCTCTACTGATTGAACAGTATCAATTTCCAAAGCATAAAGATTAGAAACGCCGTTAACAGCTACAAATTCTGAACCACCGATTTGTTGATCTAGACTATCTGATAAAGAATGGGCAGGATCGGTGGAAATAATCAATGTTTCTTTTCCTTCAGAAGCAGCTTGAATTGCAAGAGCGGCTGCCATACTTGTCTTCCCTACACCGCCTTTACCACCGAGGAACAAAAATCGATGGGTATCTCCTACTAAATCAGCGAGAACCACTATTGTTCAGCTCAGTTAAATTTCATAAGGAATATTCTTGTACTTAAAATAAGAATAGAGAAGATACCTAGAAAAGCACCGATTATTAGCCAATTTTCTTGAGAATCAATACTAGGGGGTTCTATTTCTTTTACTTCAATTCCCACGTCATTACTTTCAGCGGTATAACTATTTCCTCCGTCATCATAATACATCATCTGTGTAGCAGGAATGTTATAGATTCCTGCTTTTAGGGGAATTAACTCATAACCATAATAGAAGGTCGACCCATTAATAATCTGGTGAACTGTTACCTCCTCAAAACCAGTAGTATTGAATAAATAATCGGGAAAAAATTCATCGGTGAGGGTTATATTGTATGCGGTAGCATTACCAAAATTTTTTACTCTAACAAAAACATTAAAGGGTTCATTTACATAAAGATCTTTTGAACTTACGGTTTTAGAGACTGAAAGTGCAATACGAGAATTTGAAGATTCGGTAAAGATTTTGAATGTCTGTACACCCCGAGAGGGGCGATCATCAGCCTGTTGATAACTGGAAACAGCAGAAGATGAGCTAAGAAAAGCCAAAATGACAATAGTGACTACTAAAAGGTTAATAGAACGCCTCAAGACGCACACCTGCACAAAAGACACAAGTAAAATACACCCTTTTTAAGTCCTAATCACTCTTATTGAAGGCCCTCATAAAAGAAGTCCAACACATGAGGATTGAGAGGATGTTACTCATGCTATAATAGTGGGCAATGTTGGACATCAATCCAATGGGGACCCACCAAGCCGTGCCAACTAAGCGTCCAAGAGGAAATGACCCCTTTAGGAACGTGTGCATGAGAACCGTCCGAACGGGGCGGGAAAGGAAGCTAAGGAGAATCAAGAGAAACAGTCAAAAACATGCAAAAGTCTAAACATTTTTTATAACAACTATCACATCTTTGATAACCTTGGGATCTGTATTGATAGCTGCAATTTCTGATGTGATTATAAAAAGGCAGGAAACACATTTTCTAACATAAGAATCTTTGGAGCCAAACTATAATATGTATGAAATGAGTTCAGTGCACCATATAGGACGAATCTATGAAAAATATGTACCAGCTGAGCATCGCCATAATCTAGGCCAATATTTTACCCATCCTTCGCTTGCCGATTTTGTTAACTGCTTTTGCATAAAAAACGATTCTGACAAAGTTCTTGATCCGAGTTGTGGTCTAGGGATTTTCCTTCTTCGCGCTTATCATCGGTTTAAATACCTCAATCCAAAGAAAAACACCCAAAAAATCATTGATCAATTATGGGGAGTAGATATTGAACGACTCCCTGCTCAGCTTACTGCCATAAATGTAGCTAAGCTTTTTAGAAAAGAATCGGAAAAAATAAGGAACCATCCTGCAATATTTTGTCAGAATTTCTTCAACCTTCATCCTATGACCACTTTCTCAGTCCATGATCTTGATGGAGTTGTTCGAGAAAAGTCATTCCCGCTCTTCGACGCAATTGTAGGAAATCCTCCTTATACCCGACAGGAAGAAATACGGAAAGAATTAACTGGATCAAAGAGAAAAATTGCGACAATTATTAAAGAAAATTGTAAGGTTGACTTACCACGGCGAGCAAGTCTTTATGCGTATTTTTTAGTCTATAGCTTGAGATTTCTGAGAAAAGGGGGACGTCTAGGCTTCATCATACCAAGCACTTGGCTGAATAATGAGTATAGCACAAGATTACAGCGAGAAATCCTGTCTAACACTAGAATCATTGCTTTAGTGGAATCTCAGGTGGAACGATGGTTTTCTAATGCTAATGTCAGCACAATGATTATAATTTTAGAGAAAAATTTGGATTATGAAGAAAATTTTCATAATTCTGTAAAATTCGTTCAATTAAAAAAGCCCATTATTCAGAAAGGAGAAGAGCAGAGATTTAACTATTTTAATAAACTCGTCAATCATATTGAGAGTTCAAATGGTTATTTTGAGAATGTTAATTTAAGAATCTTTAACGTATTGCAAAGTAAGCTTTGGGAAAAGGGATTTTCTACTAAAGGATCTAAAAATAAGAAAAATACCTGGATAAAATACCTAAGAGCCCCAAAAATATACTTTACAATCTTGGAAAAGGCTGGATCAAAGCTAATACGGCTAGGAGAAATTGCAAACATTTCATTTTCCATTAAAAGCGGAGCGAATAAATTCTTTATATTGACTAAAGAACAAATCCTGAATGAGGGAATTGAAGACGAATTTTGGAATAATAAGGCATCCACTGGACAATTAATAGCCAATAAGATAATTTGTTCGTTACGAGAAACAAAAGCTGTTAAAATTAATGTAAATCGATTAACGAAACATATTATCCTAACCAACAAGACAAAAAGGGAATTAAAAAATACTAATTTTCTGAAATATGTCCTAAAAGGAGAACAAAGACAATTACATAAACGACGTACTTGTGCTGCTCATCGACCTGAGTGGTACTGTCTACGACCTAATCCACCAGCTATACTCCTCTACGCCCAGCGTATGGGTGACCGATTTCTTGTCCCTTTAGTCGAGAAAGCCATTTTTGTAAACAAAAACCTACATTCCATTATTCCTAATGAAGCTATCGATACACAAGTCTTAGCAGCAGTCCTTAATTCGTCTATTACTCATTTATTTCACGAATTGAATGGCCGTTTACTTGTCGGAGCCCAGAATGTCATTGATTCCGATATTCGTGTTGTTAAGTCGCTCCAAATCCTAGATCCACGCCCCATTTTACAAGACCCAGAACTAAGAGAACAATTAGTTAAAGCATTTGAGAAATATAGTTCAGAGAAAATTGAACACAGTTTCAAGGAGTTGGGAACAAATGAGCCTGAAATGGTCAATTTAATGCAAATCAAACCCCATAAACTTGCTTTAGACACAGTTTTATTTGACTATATAGGTTTAAAGTCAGAAGATGTTAAACAAGTTTATGCTGCAATAATTGAACGGATAGCTTCTCGAAAACAGAAAAGTGAAAATAGAAAAAGCAAAAAATGATATTAATTTATTTTGGTACATGTAATTCTTTAAAATCGATTAAATTGCCTGGATTCATAATATTATTAGGATCCCAGAAATTTTTCAGTGCAATGATGACCTCCGCTTCTGAATGTTTCATAAACAATTTTTTCGCCATTCTCCCAATCCCGTGATGATGACTGAGAGCACATTTTTCTTCCTCAAAAACAGTTAAGACATCCTGTTGGATATCTAAGATTTGTTGTGCTTCTTGTCCTTTCTTCCGCTTTGTTACATATGTAAAGTAGAGCGCTGCGCCCTCACGATAACAGTGAGAACAATGGGTCATTATGACCTCAGCGTGATTCCGAAGAGTCCGGACTGTAGATTGATATAAAGACTCAATACGGCTCCATGGAGCTGCTGTTTCAATTGTATCAACTAATATGCCGAGATCCATTAAATCATCGCGAAGATAAGGAAGTTCGAATCTATTTGCCCACCATTCTTTCGCTGCACGGTTTCCTATAGAAAATGCGCCCCATTTTTTACAAAAAGACTTACTTTTCGATTTTGTTAGTTTAACAATCTCTTTTTCTCCTTCAAACTCTAAAATAAGCAAACATGCTTCATTTAAAAATCCTTTTCGGGCTAAATACCTTTTCATAACCTTCTCAATGGCACTAGCAAATTTTGATTTCTTCTTCTGGGTTGTTTCGAGCTTAGTTAGAAGACTTGTTTCCTCGGGGTCAGATAGCCGAACTGTTGCGGGTGTCACACCATATCTCATGATTTCACGAATAGCACTTAATCCATCTCTAAAATTCTTGAAAATATAAGAGCTAAAATCACGAGTTTGAGGGAGATAAGGATGGATTTTCATTGTGGCTTCAGTAACTATTCCCAAAGTTCCTTCCGAACCTGCAATAACCCTGCAAAGGTCAGGGCCCATCGCACAGGCGGGTAATTCTACGGTTGATTTTGTACCTACTGGGGTGGCTAATAAGAGATAGAAGATCATATCTTCGATTTTACCATATTTTGTGGATTGTTGACCTGCTCCGCGCGTGACTATAGATCCTCCAAGGGTAGATTTCTCAAAAGATTGGGGAAAATGACCTAATAAATACCCTTTCTCATTCAAATATGATTCAAGCTCAGGCAGCATAATCCCTGCCTGACAGCGGACGGTCAGGGAGTTTTCATCCAGTTTTACAACTTTATTCATCCTTCTCGTCAAATCTAGCGTAATACCTCCGTAGGGGGTTTCACTAGCTTGTGTAACACCAGTCCGCCCACCTAAGGGTATGATGGGTATTTTCCTTTCATTTGCATATTTCAAAACAGCTTGAACTTCATCATGATTATTGGGGTAAATGACTACATCTGGAAAAGAATCAATTTGTCTTAATCGAAGTCTGATAACATCATAATAACTCCAACCCACCGAACACCAAACACGGTCATAGTTATGGAGAGAAAAGTTCTTCTCACCTACTATTTCCTTAAGATCAGTTAAAACTTCGGGATCTAGGTTGGGAGGGGGAAGCTGCATGTCTATTTCTGTCAGATCAACATAATGTTCATACTCTTCAGTTAGGTCTAAGTCTATTAATTCCTGTAATATTGGAATTAATTGTTCAGGAACACGATAAAAATGATCTAGTTCTCCCCATTTGATAATTGAAGCCAAAGACTCCTTTGAGATGCGCTGATCACTCATTAACTTGTACCAACTTAGGAGATTGGAGTACAATATTTACTGATTAGACTTAAACCTATTTCTATAATATATTTATAAAATGAAAAAGGGATGGAGAAAACCTCTATGGAACGATACGAGTTCCTGTTTCTCCATTCAACGCTTGACCGATGCATTCTGGGCTTGTTACTATAGCTTCTTTCCCACCAGCTTCTAAATATGAAATTATGGCCTTAATTTTCGGAGCCATACTTCCAGGCGCGAAATGGCCCTCCAAAAGGTATTTCTTAGCCTCATCAAGAGACATTTGTTCTATAGCTTGCTGATTAGATTTACCAAAATGGAGATAAACTTGTGGAACCGCTGTTGAAATAAGAAAAAGTTCTGCTCCTATTTCTCTCGCTAGAAGGGAAGAAGCATAATCTTTATCAATCACTGCAGCCACACCTACTAATTTATTTTCTTTTGCAATTACAGGAATGCCTCCTCCACCTATCGTAATAACAATAAAACCTTTATTGAGAAGTTCCTTAATAGCTCTTATTTCAATTATCTCTTTTGGCAGAGGAGAAGCGACAACCCTTCTCCAACCACGTCCAGCGTCTTCTAAAACGTCCCAACGATCCTGCTTTTCCCTTTGCAACGCAACTTCCTCGTCCATAAAAGACCCAATTGGTTTTGTTGGTTTTTGGAACGCAGGATCGGTGGAATCCACTAGAACTTGTGTAACAACCGTTGTCACCGATTTCAGGATATTTCGTTCCTTGAATAAATTATAGAGGTTTTGTTGGAGAGCATATCCAATAGCACCTTGGGTATCCGCAACTATGGAATCCAAGGGTACTTCATGCAATTCATGAGCTGCTAGTTCAGAGCGACGCAAAATAAAGCCCACTTGTGGTCCATTACCGTGACCGATTGCGACAGTCCAGCCGTTCTGAATCATTTCAGCAATATGCTCACAAGTCTCTTTAGCTGCTTCATATTGATCGGAAACGGTTTTGTGATTTTTGTCCTTAATCAGACTATTTCCACCGATAGCAACAACAGCCTGCTTTTCTGTCATTAGGAAGATTCCCCTGTTTTTTTTTTCTCGGTTGATAAATTCAGGTGAAAGAAGTAGATATTCATTTTTCTTCCTCTTATTCTTTTTCGTTATACAACAGTTCTGATAATGAATAAAAAAGTTGCTAACGCGCCCATTCAAGCAAAGGGAGTAATTTCATCCAGTATTCATAAATATTCTATATTTAATAACCTGCTCACATTTAGTAGTCTTCAATCTCCTCTGTTTCCCTTTATTAAATCTTTTATCTTAATTTACAGCTCCTCTGCTGCCATAATAAAATACAAATCATTCAACAGGCAATGAATAATTGTTCATGTGCTATTCTGGGCAAATAGTTCATCTACTGTTCTAATTTCATCTTGCCCTATTTCCCCAGCGCCATGAATTGCCCATTTTACCATTAAAGGACCTATAATCTGGACAATTAAGATTGTACCCATAATAGTTGTGAGAATGACGCCGCCTGCCTCAGCTGCTTCATCGGATCCTATATTCTGAAATTTTTCATAGAGTTGAGCTGCTAATCCTAGAGCAACACCAGCCTGACTGAACAAACAAAACCCTAGATATTTTTGAATGTTTTTAGGAGCTTTAACAAGTCTACTCATGAGATTTACACCCCCAACTTTGCCTACGGTTCGGCCAATTATGTAAATGACTCCTAATTCCCCGATCAAGATAAGATCACTCAGATCTGTTGCCAAGCCAGCTACAATAAAAAAGACGGCTACAAAAGGACTACCGATTTTAAAGATGTCATGAAATACCTCCTCAGTGGCCTTACCATTGAATGAAGCAACAATAATCCCATAGATCATACAAGAGAGGATCGAAGAAACTTCTAACCATATAGAGAGTCCAGTTACAAGAATAAGGGCACCAAAAATCAATTCTAAGAGTTCTGCATGTTCTTTCACTTGTGAAAGGCCCAAAATTATCAGTGTACCTGTTACCCCACCTATGATGATTCCACCCCCAATTTCCCATAAGAAAGCAAGTATAATTGCGCTCAATTCCACTCCTTCCCCTTTTATGTCCGATTTAGCGATCTGAAAAGAAATTTGTACAAGTAGAATAGCCATGATATCGTCTAGAGCAAGAATAAATAGTACAGCCTGAGTAAGAGGACCTGATGATTTATACTCCCATAATACATCAGCTGTAGCAGCAGGTGCAGTAGCACTAGCGAGGGCACCAATTAAAAGAGCATAAATTAATTTTAAATCGGTCAGTAGAAAGACAAGACCCGTTACAATCACAAATGTTCCTATACTATCAGCTAGAAGAATCAATAACATCTTTTTTTCTATTTTTTTCAGTTCTTCCCAGTTTAATTCTGCACCAATATTAAATCCAATAATTCCTAAGGCAATAGATGTAAACGAGGTCAAAATAAGGTCTAAATCTACAGTAAATAACTCAAAATATTGATTAGCGATTCCTAAAAGAAGACCCGATACAATATAACCCAGGACTTGAGGGATACCATACTTCTTAAGTAGATGAGCGCCTATAAAGCCAAATACAAGAATACTACCTAAATCTACAAGAATAATGCCAGTGTCCATTTCAAAAGGTCTCAAATGGCTAAATTAATAGGATTTATTAAATACCACTTATGTCTAGCCAAAGTATGACTTAACAAGTTGATGTGACGTACTGGAGTCGAAACACATGACATTTTTAAATGTCATAAAAAGCGACTGATTTCAACTGAATAGATACTATTTACAGGTGTGTATACCGTGGGCGCCGATGAGGCGGCAGAACAGATCTTTAAACTTCGGGATGAACTTTCAGAATTAAGCGAAAAACGTGATACCTTATTATCGAAAGTTCGGCAGCTAGAAGATGAAAGAAATCACTTTAGAGAAGAACGTAACCGTCTGAATACAGAAGCTGCTGAGTGTTTCAAACAGGTAAGAGAATTAAAAGACAAAAGGGATGAGAATAATAAAGAAATAAGTGAACTGAAAGAAACAAGACAAAGTGTTCTCGATGAAATGCGATTAATGATCAAGCGTGCTCAAGAACTCAGGGGACAGATGGTAGAAGATAAAACTGAAACACGCAAGAAACGGGTTAATTCTCGCAGACTAGAAAGATCGATAGATGATTTAGACTGGAAACTTCAAACAACACCTGGCATGAATATCGATGAAGAGCGTTTACTGGTAGAAAAAGTTAGTTATTTAATGGTTGAACTAGATTCGATCAGAGCAAGTGAGGGAGTACATCGAGAGTTAAAAAAACTGAATTCAGACATTAAGAATCTGAAAGGTTTCCTTGATGATTCGTGGGGCCGTTTCAGTGAACTAGTGGGGGCATCTCAATCACGTCATCAACGACTTACTGACCTTTACACTCAAGGCAAGGAAGCAAAAGAACAAGCAGATCATAGCCACCAAGTTTTCTTGAAAAAGGCAGAAGAAGTACGTAAAGTTCGTGAAGAGTTAAGAGAAACACAAAACATGCTTCGAAAGAAATATCAGATTCTTAAAGATCGACAATCTGAAAGAAGAGTCAAAACACGCCGTGTAAGGCAACAAAGAGAAAGTCAGCGGATTGCTGCTGAGAGCCAACGGATTTTTGACAAATATAAAAACGGAGAAAAACTCTCGATTGAGGAAATGCGAATATTACTTGATACTAATCTTCTGAGTTTAGGTCAGGAGGAAGAATAGGGGATTCAGTGGAAGAAGAAAATAAACAAGGGGAAAGTAAAAAGGTAGGTAGTTGTCCCTTATTTTGTTATCATTTATAGTCAAATCGCATCATTTATTTCCCTAATCCATAAGCTTTCCTGCGCGCAATCGAACGACATGATCAGCATAGGTGGTAAGAGCTTGGTTATGAGTCGCTACCATGATTGCAGTACCTTCTCGGGAGATTCGTTTTAGTAAACGCATAATACTACTCCCTGTGTCCTCATCGAGATTGCCTGTAGGCTCATCTGCAAACAATACCCGAGGTTCATTAATTAAAGCCCGCGCAATAGCCACCCGCTGCTGTTCGCCCCCAGATAGTTCGGTTGGAAAATGGTCAATGCGGTCATAGAGTCCAACTTGCTTCAGCAGACTGAGTGAACGGCGACGCATCTCACCCCCCTTAATTTTACCAGGAACAAGGGGAACTTCCACATTTTCAAGCGCATTAAAGGTGTTGATGAGCTCCCATGTCTGAAAGATGAATCCTACGTTCTTTAGTCGAAATTTACTCAACTCTTCTTCTTCCCAATCGACGATGTTCTCATCATCAAATAATACACGACCGCCCGTGGGTTTATCAATACCGCTTAAAATGTTCAACAGTGTCGATTTTCCTGAACCACTGGGTCCTAAAACACATATTAACTCCCCTTCATTTAATTGAATGTCCACTTGATGTAAAGCTTTTACAATTTCTTTTTTACCGCGGACATAGTCCCTACTTACTTCTTTTCCAATTAAAACTGCCTTTCTCACCATATGATCACCTCATAAGTACCATCTAGCGGCCCCTAAATAACTCCATGGGTCTTACAGAGAGAATTCGTCGTGATACAAGGAGAAATCCTGGGACATTAATCAATACAACCGCTAAAAGTGAAATTATTGTTGTTGATACTGACATAAATCGGATAGTTTCGCCTCCTGAGATTATAAAACCACCGGTGACTACAGCTGCATAACCTATTATGAAACCTCCAATAGCAACAGCTAGAATCTCTGACAAGAGGACTGTTCTCACCTGCATAGCATTATACCCAATTGCTTTTAAGATTGCGACTTCCCTACGACGGAAGCGTGTAATGAGATATGCATAGAGGGAGGCAACTAAGATACCTCCACCAATACCAAAAACAAAGCGAGTAACATCCGCGGTGCGTTCACTGACTTTTTCATCTGCGGTTTTAAAATAAATATCCTCCTGCCAAACTCCATGAGCAGGAACCTTGTAAAAATTTTTAATTGCCTGTGCTATTGTTTCAACATGCTTGTATGTTTGAGTGCTTGTCCAATCTAGGGGATTATAACCAACAGGAGACCCTTTGGCTAAAAAAGACATCTGGTAAACATATACTGCGGAATCATTTACTATTCCAAAAGCGTCTCTCACAGCTTCACGATCGTTTTCATCTTTAATTCCTACTATAATCCATTGTTGTGGTTCATTTAATTCTCTCAGTATAGATTCATTGAATGTTCCCACAATAGGGATTTTTAAGGCATCATCTCCAGAATCAGCGTGAACTATTACTCCTATATCAAGTGAAAGATTGTGGTTTCCAATAGTAGCCCGAGCATTGGTTGGAATGAGAGCTTCAAATCTACTCCTCGGAAACCGTCCAGTATCAATATCTGAAGGATTTAGTGACCTAAAAGCCCACGGATAATTTACATAGATACAAAGAACCCGAAGTTCAGGACTTGTTTCAAAATGAGGGTAGATTAGTGCTTTATCTAGACTATTTTCTGCCTCATCTTCAACTTCTTCAAGAAGATCGCTAGCATTAGAATATGAAACGCTATCGAAATCAAACATACTGATTACTGCCCCTTTCTGGTCGAGTAGCTTCTCTTTTGAATATTCCTCAAAAACTCCCACGGAGAAAAGTGTCGCTGCAGCCAGAATTGTGAAGATTGTTACAAATACTAATAAACGTCTCCTTGATCTTGTGGCGCTAATAATCGAGCGCGTTGCTACACGGAAAAAACCCAAATAAAGGCCTCCAATTTAATAACAAATCCATATAATGGAAATAAGTTGTCATTTTAAAGTTAAAGTACTCGGTCATCACTCTTTTCATCCATTTTGATTCTAGTAATTCCTTATATGAAACACCTAAAATATACGTACTACATGCACTTTATAAATATTGCCAAACACACATGAATAACGTGAAAAGTCTTAAATATCTCTAAAAAGTGTTTTAGTGTTATAATTTTTATGAATAAATTCATTCATAGACTTAAAGGTTGCAAACATGTTCATTCGGAGGAAATATTGGGGGTTCTAGATCGATAAACCCGAAGTAACATTCCAAAGCCTAGAAATGCAATGAAAAAGCCGATTACATAGAAACCCACATTAATAATAGCATTATCTGAGATACCTGAGTCAGTTTGACCCGGAGTGCCCCCTAAACCAGCTATGGCAATACCGATAATGACTAATAAGATCCCTAAGAAACCTTTTACTTGTTTGTCCATCTTATGATCCCTTGTAATTATTTTTCTATACATTTCTTACGAAAGAAACTAACCCATTTATTAGCTCTTCTTCTTTGAAAAAATCAAATAAGCTTTCTGTTCGAGCAATTCCATCCAATGAATGGCTATCTGTACCAATTGTAACAGAATATCCTTCATTAAGAAGTGTATGAAAGCGTAGCTCGCGAAAATTATTATAGTGTGTGTTTAATTCGAGAAAAAAAGCCCGTTCATAGATTATTCGAGAAAATTGTTGAAATTCCTTATTCGATAGAACACCTAAATGAGGATGAGCAAGTCCAACGGGTAACTTATTTGAGGGAAGTTGAGTAACAAAGTTACCTATCTGAAGAAGAATTTCCTGCCAATTAGATCTTTTAGGAAAAAAACTGATCCCAATTTGGTCAATTACGTATTCAAAAAGGAGAAAATCAAAGCGGTGGAGGGGAAGAGAATTAAGAAACTTAGAAAAATTAGGAATGCTATAAGTATCTATTTCAAGCCCTACTAAAAATTTAAACTCTTTTTTCAAACTCTGAAGTTCATCTAGATATGCATGTACCTGGTCGAGGACCCGTGATCGTTTTACAGGATTGAGACTGAAATGATCAGTAATAGCTACGAAAAAATCTTTTGAAGCAGAATATTTGAGGATTTTTGGGGGAGTTACACTGCCATCTGACCAAGTTGAATGAATGTGAAGATCTAATCTTCGAATTGATTTCATAAGAGTGACATATGACCTAATTCAATAAGATAACTGCTAATTTTATTAACATATTCTTCTTATGTAATGAATTAGCTATAATTGTGAAATTGTGGATGTTATTGAAGAAAATTATAGAAACCTATGATTCTCTCAGTTATAGGGAGATAGCTTATGCAATACCGAAGGCCATAAGATTTTCAGGGAGAATCTGAGCGACAAGACGTTGACCGCGTTTAATCACAAAATCTGGTGCTTCGATTTGGCATACGAAACGATTTCCCACAATGTTAATAACAGTTCGTTCTGTATTCCCCATGTATTGACTACTTTCTACACGGCTTTCTATAACATTCTCACCTTCAGCCTGTTGAAATAGGGAGATATGCTCTGGTCGAACTACTAAATCGGCCTTCTTGTTTTTTTGACAATTCTTGAAGTATTCCGCTTTCAAGGGGGAGACTTCCCCGTCCAGTTGAAGAACTACATGATCTGCTTGAACATCTACAACAGTAGCTGGTGCTTTGTTGGCCTCACCTATGAAAGTTGCAACAAAAGAATTTTCAGGACTCCCATAGATATCTAAAGGAGAACCAACTTGTGATAAAGCACCTATATTCATCACAGCAATCCGGTCACTAATTGCAAGAGCTTCAGCCTGGTCATGAGTCACAAAAATAGCGGTGAGATTCAGTTCTTTGACAAGACTCCGGATTTCAGTACGAGTTTCTACCCGTAATTTTGCATCAAGGTTTGATAAGGGTTCATCAAGCAACAATACATCGGGGTTGATAACTAGCGCTCGAGCAACAGCCACGCGTTGTTGTTGGCCACCAGAAAGGGTTGTAGGTGAAGAGTCAATATAATCGTCCATATCAACCATCTTGAGGCTTTCTTTAATACGTTTCAAGCGTTCTTCCAATGGAGTGCCGCGAACCACTAGACCAAACTCAACATTCTTCCTTACACTCATATGTGGCCATAAAGCGTAACTTTGAAACACCATGCCTGTATTACGCTTACGGGGTGGAAGTTTTGTAACATCTTCATCCCCAAAGAAGACCTTGCCAGAGTCAGGTGTAATAAACCCTGCGATAATTCGAAGGGTTGTGCTCTTCCCACAACCAGAAGGGCCTAAGAGAGTAACTATCTCACCTTCATTAATAGTTAAAGAAACATCATCGACAGCAGTTATTACACGATCTTTACTGGAGAATCTTTTGTTCAGGTGTTCTAATCGTACTTCAACCATTCTATTTCCCACTTATTGCCTTCTAATCGTATTTTTTTCAATCTTCTGTTGATATAATAATTATAAGACCTATACTAAACAAAAAAACGAGTGGAACCATCAGGATAAATACCTCAGGAACATCTGCTTTGGTAAATTCCATATCATACACTAACCAATTAATAGGATAGACAAATGTCCTGAATAATGTCCCTGCGAGATCTATGAAGGATTGTTCCGCTAATTCACTTACTATAAAGTATGCAATGATTATTAATATATAGGTTCTGAATTCTTTGACCAATTCCACAATCTGTTTAGCATAAGACGATAGTTTATTTTGGTGCAATGTCTTCATCCTACACATATTTTGATTGTTTTTGTAATAAAGATGTTTACCCTCCTCCAAAAACGGTGCCTGTCCTCTCACCCATTACTTTCTGGGTTATTCCCATACCAGTACCTGCTGTAATCATTTGGATTAATCCGAGTACGCCAGCTGTTGTCGTATCTCCACGTTGTATTTGATCGTAAATCCCTTTTGTTATGGGATCTGAGCTGCCTTGCACCGGGGGAAAAGGAAATATTGGTTTAAAGACAGCGTTTGGGGGGGTTATCAGGATTGAGGTGGACACTTCGGTAAAACTTGTTATGAATGTCAAAATCCCGCCAGCTAATAGACCACTAGCCATTAACGGCATTGTAATTCGCCTAAAAGTATATTTTGTTGATGCTCCTAAGTTATGAGAGACCTCTTCTAATGACTCATGTATCTGTCTTAGAATAGCAGTGGACGATTGTACAGTATATGGCATCCTTCTCATGGAATATGAGACAACAAGAATAAACCAAAAAGAGGTAAATCTAGTCATCCCCCATTGTCCAGAGGTAGGCGATTTTTCCCCAAGCCTTCGTAAAAGAAAGTCTCTTAATCCCTCTGTAAACTCACCAAATATGGGAAGGGTGTCTAATTGAGGCGGTAAAAGTCCCCATATTGAAGTAGTATCACTAAAGTAAACTATGTATCCTGAAGCTAAAACAATTCCTGGAATGGCAAAAGGCATTGTTGAAAAAATTTCTAGGCATCTAAGATTTAGAAGTCGGCCAATTCCATAGAATAGTACCGCCATGAGGATTGTGGATCCTAGCATCACAGATGTTTTTGTCGTGGTGCCTGTGAACTGGAAAGCCAATTGTGCCCCAAGCATTAAGCCAACATATCCTCCAATAGCCAACATTACGTAGCTAATACCTCTTAGATACTTCTTTCTCACTAATAGAAAGCCTACAATAACTCCTATAATGGTAGTAATCGCCATTGCAAAAAATGCATAGATTAACGAGTTAAATATCATCGCTATTATATCGTCTCTTCCCAGTGCTGTTGTAACACCTTCAAAAGTCCATAAAGTAGGTATAATCTCGCCATATTGGATTCTCTCTACAAAAGCAACTATAATAATGCCAATATGGGGTAACATAGATAGAGTGTAAAGTGTTACCAGCATTACCCAGAACAAGATTGTTTTTGGTTTTGATGCAGTTTGCATTAGCCGTGTTTGCTCCATTCCCGAAACTTTTTCTGGAGCATAATCCTTCATTCCCACCACCCTAGAAGCGAATAAGAGTGCTATCAAGCTAACAATGAGTATAATAAATACTAAAGCATAAGCAGCCTCAATATAAGACTCTCTTTTTTCCCTAAGTGCAGCAAAAGCTTGATAGGGGGCGAATTCCATGAAATTCAGAACAATAGGCGTTCCTAAGTCGCTGATAGACCAAATGAAGACGAGAACCGCTCCAGCAACGAATCCAGGCGTTATCAAAGGTAAAATAATCTGGCGGTAAAGATTACCACCCCAACTTCCAAGGTTTCTAGCCTGTTCTTCCAAAGCTGGATCTAATTTACTATATGAAGCTGCTGTATTGAAGTATACTAGTGGCCAGAGATGAACTGATTGGATGAAGATCACACCCCAAATCGTATGACCGAGCAACTCTGGTAACCCGGGAATGTATTGCTGCAAAAAATTACTAACAATACCATTTCTGGCTAATAAGCGACTTACAGCAAAAGCGCCAACAAAGGGTGGTGAAACAAGAGGAAATATAGTTAGGAATTGAAAAAATTTCTTACCAAAAAAGTGATATCGACTAAAAATTACCGTAACCGTGAGACCAATAAGGCTACAGATGAATGTAGTCATTAATCCTGCAAAAATAGCATTAAAAATGCCTCGACGATAGATAGGATTTTCAAAGCAATATGTAAAATGTTCCAAGAAAGTAAAGGATTCTAAAGGTTTAGAAATGTCAAAAGACTTATCAAAATTAACAGGGTCTGCAAAATTAAAAGCTGAAATAGAAATACTTAGAATTGGTAAAAACATAAAGAAACAAAAAACTAGCATAAGAACACTGAACAAAGATAAGGAACGAATATCATAACTTGGTAGAAAAACACTAGTAGATACTTTTTCTTTTTCTTTTTCTTTGGTTTTAGGGGATGTTGGTAACATATTGAGTTCCTCTAAATACTCTAGATGTCCTATTCTTCATTATTTTTTATCTATAACTCTTATATAGTCGAAAATGATAATATATCAGTCTAAGATTTCATCATAATGAATAATTTGGCCAACCAATTCAATTATAGGATAAATAGGTGAATTATTTGATTATAATATTAGTAAATTTGTTATTAAAAGAGATTGTTATTAAATTATCATAAAGAAAATTTGAGGAAAACTGTTTCTCTAGGAGAAACAGCTTCCAAATAGGGAATTATTGTTTATTTTCTCTTTCGCTGCCAAACAATGAGGGAAGATATTGCTACTAGACCTATTAGAGCTTCAAAGCCAGGTATTCCCTCATCACCTGTATCTTTAGGTTCTTCACCGGAAGCCAGTTCACTGCCTTTTGCTTTGGCAGCATCAAAGTTTGTTGCGCCTTCACTCTGCCAAAGGCCTGTGACAGCTGTATCGTGATAATCTAGAGATAGAAGTCCTGCAATTGTGCCATCGAAATTCGAAGGTAGTTTAACATATAATTCGAGGGCGTCTTCTTGAATAACATCGTCAGCTTGGGCTCCGATAGCAGCATAAGCAGCTGTTGCTTTATCTGTGTTCTGTATAAGCCAGTAGTGGAAAAGATTCCTTGCACGTGAATGCATAGCGCCATCAAGGGAGGGACTGAATGGTACTATTGCTGGAAAGTCGGTAGAAGAAGCGCCTGCAGCTGTCCATGCGGCAGGAATTGGTTTTTTTGTGGTAGCCATTTTGTTGGCAGGAGTTCGGTATTTCCCAACACGAGTTTGTCCTTCTGTGCCTGTAAGGTAGTCCATGAAGCGCTGGGCTTGGGTCAAGTGAGGAGTGCCTTTAATAATTCCAGCGGGGTCAGGACTCACAGTAGTAGCCCCACCGTAGGTAAAACCGATGTTGGGATTATCCATTTTATCATAGCCATAATAGTCAATACATATCCCGATACCATAATTGCTTTCATCGACCTCACGAGGAACTTGGGAACTAGAAGTTGTGAACAAACCAATATTGCCCGCGATTTTAGCCCATAGCTGCCAGGCTTCGGTTGTGTTTGCTGCATCTGTGATTGCAGCGGCATCTGTTTGATCACAAAATTCTTGAAGAAGCATTTTTACGGTAGCTGTGGTAGAACCACTTGCAGTAGGATCAGCCATCACGATGTGACCATCATAGGAGTAATCTGTCAAATCTTCCCAGGTTTTTGGAGCGGCTAAACCTTCACCATTAAGATAATCTTTGTTGTAGATGATACCAAACCCTGAGATAGCGGCTGCATACCACGCAGGATCAGTGGTGTCGCCTGAATCATCTTTCAGATGCCATCCACCAAGACTAGCAGGAATATTGGCGTCTTCGGCGACCTCATAGGCTTCAAGTAGACCTTCATCTCGACCTACTTCAAAGAGATATTCACCACCACCCCACCAGACATCTGCCTCAGGGTTAGTGCCGTTCCACGCTTGAATATCTTCCAAACAAGCATCAGAGTATTTTTCAGAGGTGCTTACGATTGGCGGGATTCCATATTCGTCAATATGCCATGTCTTATATCCTTCAATAACCCATTCAGCAAAATCAGAAGAATGGGGATGCAAGATAGTAAGTTCATTTGCTGCTGGTGAACGGACTTCTTGACGTGGGGCTATTACAGTACTGCTTGGAGTGAAGAGACCCAACATCATGAGTGCCATTACAAATATTACTAGCAACTTTTTCATTATTTCATCATCCTTTCGTTTTTTTCTAACTTAGATTGTTTTCCCTTTTTCTCTCTAATCGATTATCAAGCTTTTGCTTGTATTTATGGTAGTCCTCTCTCAAAATTTAAAAATTTTTGTCCTAACATTTCTTCCCAACATTATTTATAAAATAAAAAATCTAAGAACTTAAAGAGCAGGAAAAGGGCGCAGTCTATAGAAATAATTGGAATATTATGAAAGTTAGTAGGTTTTCTCATCAAAGAAGATTCCAGCAAAAGCCTTACAATAGTGACTATCATTCGACTTGATCTCCTTCTTGACCCATCTTTCTGGTATCTTCCTTTTTTGATGGTTTGATAGGTACTACTCCAAAATATATGTCTGTAATAAATTTCAGTCACTTGAACAACTGAATATGACTAGAAAAAATATTGGAAAAACGTGACATAAGCTTTCCATTATTCCCTATACTTTCTCTTCCTCTGACGATACCAGCTCATGGGTGGGAATACAGCTGTAAGAAGTAAAAGAGCTTCAAAACTGGGTATTAATCCTCCATCATCTCCCTCAATAATGTTTATAGCGGAATTAAAATTTGTTGCACCTTCAGTCCTCCAGAGATCCGTAACCGAAGTATCGCTATGATTATGGGCAAGCAAAGAAGCAATCGTACCACCGAAGTTAGAAGGGAGTTTAATATACACCTTAAGGGCTTTTTCTTGTTTTTCCTTGCTATCTGTTTCTCCAATTGCATTCCAAGCGTTTCTTGCTCTCTTATGATTCCGTATAAACCAATGAGTAAAGAGTTTCTCTGTTGGTTCATGAAGCTCTCTATCTAGAGATGGATTTAGAGGAGATATAGTTGGGAAGTCAATAGTGGGGTTGCCCTCATCATCCCAAGCTCGGGGAATAGGGTTGGTAGTATTAGCATTACGATTTACGGGAGTTCTGTACTTACCAACACGTGTTTGTCCCTCAGTGCTTGTAAGGTAATCCATGAACATTTTTGATTTGTTTAAGTTCAGAGCTCCCTTCAGGATTGCTACAGGGTCAGGACGAACAGTAGTAGCTTTACCGTAGGTAAATTTAATTTTAGTATTAGTAACCATTTCCTCATATGCATAATAGTCGAGTGTAATCCCGACACCAAAAATAGTGGCAGCAATCCTGGCAGAAACTAAAGAACTCGAAGATGCAAACTGACCTACGTTACCTATTACTTTTACCCAATATTGCCAGGCCTGTGTTATATCTGCATTTTCTGTAATTTCGGTGCTTGAAGACTGGTCACATTTCTCTTGAAGGAGCATTAGAATAGTGGACATTGTGTACTCGCATTTGTCAGGATGACTCATCAAAACATGACCATAATAGAAATAATTCATCAAGTCATCCCAAGTAGCAGGAGCCGCTAAATCATAATTGTTAAGATAATCCATATTGTAGATGATACCATAGCCACCAAGAGCAGCAGCATACCAAGCAGGGTCTAACGAAGGATTAGAATTATCTTTTAAATTCCAACCTCCATAAGAAGCTGGAATATTAGCATCTTCGGTGACTTTATAACGTT